>CAYZBB010000043.1:1683-39447 GCA_964476495.1 uncultured Actinomycetes bacterium
GCCCCGCCCCCCGGTACGGGCGCGCTGCTCGCCGATCTCGGCCTTCGCTTCCATGGTCCGGGCCTCAACCTCTTTCTGGCCGCTCTGCACGATGGTCTGGGCCTCTCGCTCCGCAGCACGGGCGTTGAGCGTCGACATCGACTGCTCGAACTCCAGCGCCAGCGCCTGGGACTTCAGTTGCCCCTGCGCAGCCTGCACTTCGTATAGGGCCCCCACGGCTTGCACGACCCCTCCAGCCGCCGCCAAAATGTCGCCGTAGGTCGCCCGCGAGGGTCCTGGAGAGGAAACGCCTTCGTCCGGCCTCCGCAAGTAGTAGGGAGGCTCAGGCCCCTCGGGGCGCTGCAAGAGAGGCGGAGGAACGGGAGCTTGGTACAGGTCCGGCTGCTGCGTGACCGGATTGATCTTGACCGGATCTTCGATCGATTGCAGAAGCTGGCGGACGGTGAGCATCAGGAAACCACCGTCTCCAGCGTAAGTCCGAGCACGGTGAGCGGCAACGGATTGCGCGAGCGGATCGTGAGTTGCGCTTGCCCTTCCTTCCAGGTCCCTGGGACCGTCACCGGGATTCGGCCGGTGCGCAGCGATTCTGCCGTCGTAGTCAGCCCACGAACAGACGGCGCGTCGGAGTGCGAGGGGACCGATTCTGTGGAGAACGCCCCGATACGGAAGGGGCCCGAGTCCACGGTGCGCACCCAAACTCGGTTGACGTTCTGCATGCTGCCCTGCCCGAAGCCTTCGACCTGCAATGTCAACGGAACTGTCTGCAATTCGTCCTCGATCAGCAGTCCGACATGCACCGAGGCGTACGCCTGCGGCAGTGTGATCTGCCCCGTGGAGTTGACCGTTTGCGTCGGGAGCACTACTCCGTCCGCCAGAATCGCTACCGTGCGCCCCGCCAAGTGCGACAGACCGCCGAGAGTGCCGGCGGCAGGGTTCGTGAACGTCTTGCCTGAGTCGAGAAACCGCGATGCGGCTACCGTGGTCAGCGCCATGGCCCCCATCCGCTCAATGTAGCGCTTGGTGACTCCGTTAATCGTCCGACGGACTACCGCATAAAGACGGTCCTCGTTGCCTTCAGGAACCACCGCGATGGACTCGAAAACATCGCCCCCTCCCACGGTGTGTTGGTGCCACCCCAGGACTTCCTGGTCAGGCGCATAGGTCGCCCCGAGCAGTTTGCCATTCGACGACACCGCCCACACGATCGGGTACGGGGCCTTGCTGAGGGACGAGTCGACGATCGTCAGGTTGTCGAATAGATGCTGCGCTCGCAGCGAGAGGTCCGACGTGACGAACCCTTGCGAGGTAGCCCGGAAGGACATCTCGCGTACGTGCCCACCGCGGGCGGCGAAGAAAACGAGGCTGTTGTTGACCAGCATCGGGCGCACATGGCTCGACCCGATGAAACTCTGGGGGCGCACCAACACGCTGGACGGCGTCAACACCGAGTCATCGGGCGAAGAAACAATGAACTCGGCTCCCGTGGTCAACAGCACCAACACGTCGAGCGAAACAACGTGCTGCACCAGCGACAGTTCGTTCGACGCGATAGTGAACGCGATGCGGTCGTCTGCTACTGGTGGCAGCGAGTACGTGAGGTCAGCTTCGGTCCCGGGTCGCGTCATCCAAACGGACTGATTGTACGCGAATACTTTGCGCTGCTCGTGGTAACCACCCGCAAAGGGAGTCGTTGCCGGGAACGGGAACGCAGTGTCGAACTTTGGCGGAGTGCGTTCCAGGTCAGCCGCGGGGTTGGTGTCCTTGAACTGGATAGCAACTGCTGCGTCTACCTGCCCGATGTAGCCGAACAGGCTATAAGAGGAACTTCTATAGATCCGGTACTTGGACGCTCCGGCGACTCCACTCCAGAAAAGGGTGTTGTAAGCCCCTTCCGCAAACAGGTTGTTGGCGACGGAAACGATGTTGCTGGCAAGGGACTCATTGCCATCTTCGTCCACCGCGGTGACGACGTAGCTGTTCGTCGTTTCCGAGGTAAGGGGCAACTCCTTGAAGGACCCAGAAGAAGAGGTCAAGGGCTGCCCTGTTCCTGCGGCAACAGGCGACCCGTCAGTGTTTACAAGGTCGAACGTGTTCCCGGTGATGTTCGTTGCCAGGAAGAAGCCAGGGCCGTAGGTGTGAGTCGATGGCGACGTGGTTGAGTACGATAGCGAGCCGTAGATCGTTGTTCCCGAGACCCACCCAGGCACGCCGTAAACACGGACCTGCACCGGATTTTGCCCCGGTACGGTCTCCACCGTTGCCTGCACTCCTGCCTCCGTACCGTACACCGAGTACGCGATAGGGGCCGGGATCTTCGGACCAAAATACTCCTGCTGGAAAGCCCAATTTGCTGCTGCGTACCTCCGTAAGGTGTAGACAGGATATTGGGGGCACACCAACGTCAGCACGTCGTTGGCCTGGAAAAATCTGATGTATGGCAGCACACCGGGGGCGTTGTAGCTGTGCGGGATCTGGTAGGCCCCGTCCGCAGGTTGCTCGTACCAGTACGAGCTGGCCACCCCGCTAGCAGGCGGATCAACAGGGGTGGACCCATTCCAGGGCTTTATGTAGCAGTACCAGTTTACCCCGCCTGACGAAACCATATCCCCAGGTTCGTAGGCACGATTGACCCACCTATTTCCGCTGCCGCTGTTCGAAAAAGTAATCGCTCCTGCGGTCCCTAACAAAGAGTTCGCGTACGACGTCGCGACCAAAATACTCGACACGCCATTGTTGATCGCGAAATAGGTCACCCCCGCTACCAAGGGCGACGGAAGAACACCGCCGCCTGTAGTGTAAAACACAATCTTGGTCCCCGTAGGGAATCCGGTTGTGCTGAGCGCCAGCGCAGGCGTAAACACCCCCTGAATACCTCGCGCCACGGAGTCGTATGGCTGCGGAGATGCGTCCGCAGCTTGGACGACGGCCCCATTTTGGTAGAAGCGAAAATACCCGTCGGTGCCAGAGTTCGCAGACGAGATTTCGATCAGCACCGCGTCGCTAGGAGACCGAACGAACGGAATGATGCGAGTGGCGGCGTTGCCCGACAACCGAGTCTCGGTGATGAACTCGAATCCGGGACGCTTGCGGGCCGGCCCATGCGGCAGCGTAATGTAGTTCTGCGCCTTGGCCAGCCCAGTTTGCACCCGGATGTCGTCGATGCGGCCAAACAGCTCAGGCGTAATTTCACCGCCGGCAAACGATCGCAGCAGCGTTTTCACTCAGCGCCCCCACGGCATCTGTTGGCTCAATGGACGGTGTTGCTGGCGGTTTGCATCGGCCGCCGCCGCCCGCCCGATGTCCACTTGCGCGAGGCCTTCCATCCGTGCCGCCATCGTTGGGTCTTTCGCCAGTGGTCCGACGAGCAGCGCCGCAAGCTTTCGCGCCACCGCCAACCGGAACTGCTGGGGCACTTGCACCGAGGTCGAGATCCGCACGTTGTAGCGCAGCACCGCGTCCGCCACGTTGGTGTAGATCACGAGGAACCCTTCGGTGTTGCGCTCCACAACGAACTGTTGCGACACGGGCGCCCGAAGTGCAGCGTCCACCGAGGGTGCCCGCCACAACGGCGTCAACTCCCCCGGGACCTCCCCCGCCGACCCCAGGGACCCTGGCGGAAGCACTTCCAGAGGCTGCCCCATGCCCGCTGGCAGCGCATAGGCGTAGCTCCAGTCGCTCCGGTCGTTCGTCACTTCGGTCAGCGTCGCGAAGCGCGTCGCGAAGGCCCAGCTATGCATTTCCAGGACCGCGTCCCTCGCAATCGGAAGGAACTGCGCGCAGAGCCGTGCTTGCTCCGACTGGTCGACGGTGGTCGTGAGGCTGAAAATCTTGGAGGTTTCGCCGAGCAACCCGAGCGCGACGTTGCAGATGTCAACCGCGGTGTCGTCCTCCGACGCCGCCACGTAGTCATCGAGCAACTCCGCCAGAGCGTCCCCCGCTCGTCGCCCGGCAACCATTTCGCCCGCCCCCGTCATGTTGGCCCCCGACAGAGCCACGTCGCTGAGGTCGATGGTGCCCCCCGCCGGGTCGAGGGCAGCCCAGTCGGAAATCGCTGTTTGCACAAGCCCACCGAAGGAATCGTCGATGGCAGCCCAGTAGCTGGTGAGCCCGGCGTGGATCACGGGCACGTCTTGCGGCTGCGGGAAGAAAGGGCCTGCCGAGTGTACGGTCACCCGCAACCAGTTTCGGACCGCCGCGAGCAGGTTGCCGTAGACCTCGCGCCCGCTCGTCTGCACCTCGGCCTCGCCTTGGTATCCCACGACCCCGAGGAACTTGAGCGGCTTCGTGTTGCCCTCCGCAACCAAGGCCCCTTGCGCCATGATCGTCAACAGGTCGCGCAATCGGGACGCGAGATTCGGAGCCGCGTCAACCATCCAGTCACGGTGTACCGCGGTGGTCCACCAACCGATGCCGTAGGGGTCTCCCCCCAGCAACGCCGATCGCTCAATCCCGCTGGCGTCAACTGCGAGATGGACTACGTTGACTCGTCGGCCAATGCGCGAGCTGAGGCGGAAAGCCATCTCGGCCATCGGGCCGATACGCGGGGCGGCGACCGCAGAGAAACCTGTGCCGCTCACCGGGACATAGAGAGGGCTGAGCAGGCCTCGGGGCCGGTGGTACGTGCGTGCATTCTGGTCGGACGCCAAGTAGCCAGGCCGCGAGTGCCCGCTCGGGCACCCGAAACCAGGCCCGTAGATCATCCGGTGGAAGTTGTCCCGGTAGTGGGGCACTGACCATTCTACGTAGGCATTCGCGGGTGGAACTGGAGATATGCTTCCTGACCACGAAAGAGTGTCCGCCGTATTCGAGGTAACAACTCGACGCTGGCCTCCTGTAAACAGGATCGCCCCTTTGAAGATGTCGGTTTTCCATCCAGGACTGCCGCCGATCTGTACCGAGGTCCCTGTCCATGTAGTAGCGGGAGTCCCGTTCAGCCCTCCGTATCCGCCGAACCCCTCAACACCTTCGTTGAAAGTGAAGGGGAGGAAGAGTCCTGCGTAATCGTAACTGGTGACGGTGGCAGGGAACAAGGCTGCGAGTCCCGGGACCACGTACCCAGTCGGGTAAACAAAAGGAAGAATGCCTCCGCCGAGGGACGCATCGGGTTCAAAAGGCGTCAACACGCGCACACTCGGGAACGTCATCCCGCGACCGTCGGGCCAATAGACGTACGCCCCGATGAGCGGCACGATCGCCGCCCCTGCGCCAGCGGTCGAGAAGGCGTGCTCTGCCCCGCCCAAGGTCGCGCTCAACTTGAACGACCCCGCTGCTACATCCCGCACGAAGTAGACCTCGCCCGAGATGATCTCCGCGGGGAGCGGCGACCCTCCAAAGATCACCCGATCACCGTTCTCGTAGACGTGCCCCGCGTAAACAACGGTGTTGCTCGCGCCGAACGAGAACGCGCCGAGGTCGCCGGCGGGCGGTAGGGTTGTGTTTACAACGTCCCACGTGACGGTCACGGAGTTGGCGGTATTCGCTGTCACCAGACCCTTGCCCGCCCGCGCAGGACAAATCGACTGCCCATAGGTGGGCCGGATCAACCGCAGCTCCATGCCGACCAAGGCGTTCGTTACGAGCGTCGCAGTGACGGGGAGGAACACCGTTGACCCCGTAATGACTTGCGCGTCGAGGTCGAACCCGTTGACGGTGTTCCAGTGCGCCGCTCCCGCCGCGATTGCGTCTGACAACAGCCCGTGAGGAGACTGGTTGTCTGCCCCCCAGCTCACAACCGCATACTCGTTCGTGGAAGGGAGCCGGGAAGCGAAGGCGGGCATGTGGGGTCAGCTCAGCAGGTCAGCCCCTTCGACGACCGGCGTCGTGGGCGGCAGCCGCAACCGCGTCACACCGGGGTCGGGCAACTCGGGCTCCGGCGGTCGCAACGCTTCCGTCGATGGAGTGGAAAGGGGGAGGAGATGGGGATCGCGAGGGCCCGAGTAATTGAACTCGGTGCCCTCAGCGCGATAGACGCCGCCAACGAAGACGTCGCAAAGAGCACGAACTCGCATGCCAGGATTCTAGATCGGGGACCCAGGGACAGTCACCACCGGGTACCCGACAGCCTTGAACTCGACCGTATTGGGCGGGTCGAGGACGAGCATCGCGTCGCACGAGCCCGCGGTGAAGCATTGCGACACTCCGGGAGTCAGGGCGCTTCCGTTCGCGGCGCCGGTTCCTGGTGTGAACGGATGCGAGATCACCACCATGCCCGCATAGAGGTACCGGCGCCCACGGAGGTGCGACGAACCAACAGCAGGGCCTCCGGTCACATGGATGCGCGAAATGCTCGGCACCGGCAGGTTGTACACCGGGTTGAATCCTCCTGAGGTCAGGATCATCGACCCGATGGCGAAGGTTCGGCTCTGCGCGAGAAGCATCAGGTTGGACGCGTAACCCGCGAGGTTCACCAACCCACCAACGTCATCGTCCGCAACCGCGAGCGCCCACCGAATCTTCACCGCGGGGTCAGCACACGCGAAGTTGGACCTGATCTGGAACCGGGCAGTGAGGGGCCGCCCGTTTCCGAGGTCCATGGCCGCCTGAAGGTCGATCGGTTGGCAGATGTTGCCGAACAGCGGGTAGCCAGACGAGAACGGAACGAAGCCTTCGGTGACCGTGTAGGGGGACTCCTCCCCGAGGTAAACCCCGGGGCGCCCCCCTTCAACGAACTTGAGGTTGCCGTCGCGAATCATGGGACTGCGTAGCCGAAGGGGTAGTCGATGGGCTTCTGGAACTCATCGAGGGTGAACTTGGTGCTGAACTGAGACGTGACAACTGGGCCGCCGCTCCACACGTAGCGAAGCCCAATGTAACGCCGGCCGATAGACGCGAAGCGTGGCAACAGGTCCACAAACATCGGCTGCCCACCTGAGACCAATACCCCGTCTCGCAACTGCACGCTGTTGGGGGTGGTCGTGCCTTGGGTGCCGTTGCCGTTCAACAGCACGTACGTGCCCGCGAGAGCGTCTTCACGCGTGAGGGCGATGCGGAACGAGTTCGCTGTGACAGGCACCACGAAGTAAGTTCGCGCCGCGGTCACTTCGGCAGGTAGCGCCGCGCCGCCTCCGGTGCCGACCTGGAAGACCACCGGGGCTCCCGCAGGGAACCGGTGGTTGGCCAGCAGCACCGTTTCGTTGCCTCCCGAGCTGTCGAACGTCACCGCTGACGGCATGCGGTAGTCGATCGGCCCCGTGCTGCCGATCACGTCTGCAACGGTCAGGTCCTCGTTGTCGGACGTGATTGCCTGCAACTCCAACGTCGGAACTGCCGCGAACGTGACACCGCCGTCACCGGTAGCGAGCAACACATCGCCCACCGCGCCCGACAGAGCCAGTCCTCGGGTGGTTGCCAGCCGGAACGCCGTGGTCGTCAGCGCATTCGCGCAGACATAGTAGGGCGTGCCGAGGGTCAGACCCGTCGTGGTTGCTACCGACGTGATGGTGATCTCCGTGCCAGGAGTGAGCCCATGCTCCGCCGCCGTGGTAAACAACTCCGTGGCGATGGTCGTGGTAGCGATACTCAAGCCCCCGTGGACGGGCACGGGTGCCGCGGGCAAGAAGGTCGCCAGCACCGGCCGGCGCCCGCCGCCCATGTCTTGGCGTGCCAAACGGTCGATCGACCGCGCCGACACAGAGGAGCCGATCACCCCGGTACCGTTGGTGGTCAACGGCAGCGCCGTCCCGGCCAACGCAAGAGCCAGAGTCGATGCAACCTGGAACGTGTTGGCGGAGGGGTTGGTCACGAAGTAGATCGTGCCCACCGAGATGCCGGTGGTGGTGGAGATCGACGAGAAGATCACGGGGGTGCCTACCGGCATGCCGTGACTCGCGTAGGTAACGAGGTCGCCCGCGTCGGTGAAGGCGCAGGCGCCAGCGCAAACGACCTGCGTCGACGCGCCGTTGACCTCGGTCA
The DNA here is from genome assembly GCA_964476495.1 of uncultured Actinomycetes bacterium. Classification (GTDB taxonomy): domain Bacteria; phylum Actinomycetota; class Actinomycetes; order Mycobacteriales; family Nakamurellaceae; genus Nakamurella. Next base: position 9,595 of record CAYZBB010000043.1, read on the forward strand.
AGATGTTGTTGGCGTCTCCGAGCATGGGACTACGCAACCTCCGCTTCGGTGTTGAGGATCTGATCGACGCAGCGAACCGGGATGTCGAGGAACGACAACCACCGCATTGGGGTGCCGAACTGCGACAGGCCTTCTTGGATCGACAGCACGCCCTGCGACTTGTCGAGAGCCATCTTGGCCAGGCCCGCGTGGACCGTGCGGTTGCAGTAGAACACCTTCTTGCCTCCCGTCTTCGGCAGGATGTAGGGGGCGTCCGCCATCTTGTAGATGATGTTCGTTGCCGCGGTGATCAGTTGGGTACCGTTTCGGGCACGCAGGTCCGCCACGCTGATGTTGCCGATGCGCACGAGCGCGTTCGGGTGACGCAGCACCAAGCCACAGTTCCAGATGAACTGGGTCACGAGCGCCGACATCCGCTTGCCGTCGGCAAACTGGATGATTTGGCGGCCATGGTTGATGTTTTGCAGCCCGGCTTGCGATCCCTTCGGGTAGACGGCGAACAGTTCGTCGCCCCACTCCGCGAGGTAAATCGACGTGTAAACAGACCCGCCACCCGTGCCGCCCGCGTCGAGGAACTGGGCGCGCGACTTCTGATCGACTCGGCGAGCAAAGCCGTTGAACTCCTTCGGAGTCACCGAGGCGTTGCCATAGATCATGAGCCGCGCGAACGTCTGCTCCATCGACTGGAGGAACGCCGCGTCTTCGCCCGCGCGGAAAGCCGCCTGCTCGCCGTTGAGGTTGGCTTCGGCTTCGTCGATCTCGCTCCAAGCTTCGATGATCGACATGCCTTCGGTCTGTTGCGCGACAGCCGACTTGCTCGGCAACACGCCCTCGTTGTAGTCGCGCAGCGACGCAGTTGGCAGCGCAGTTCGCATCGAAAACTGGTGGCCTGTGGGCAGGTTGCCCGGCTGCCAGAGGGGGTCCATCAAGATGTCATTGCGCTGGGCGAGCAACTCGGCCACGGGTCCGACCTTGCCGGTCGGGTCCATGTACTTCGCCAGGTCGGCGAGAGTCATGCGGGTGTTGGGTAGGGAAGCCATTCGTCAAATCCTCAGGGCGCGGTGTAGGACTCCGCCAAACGTGTCATCACGTCTTTGGCTGGCGGGGTCGGGGTGTTTCCAGTCACGGGCCTCGTGTCCGGACTCACCTTGCGACCGATCTGGGCAAGGAAGGTAATGACTTCCTTGTGGTTACCCAGTCCGGTCTCGTCGAGCAGTTGACGCAGACCTGGCGTGCCGAGAGCCAGCCCCTTGTTGGCGAGGCTGAGAGTTTCCTTCAGCTTGTCGCCTCCAATGACCGGATCGTTTTTCGTCTCTTCGGCCCACCCGTCGACCATGGCTTTGATGTTCGCTTGCGACTGCTTCAGCAGCGCTGGCGCCATCCCGTCCACGATCTTCTGCGCGGCGTCGTTCGTCAGGTCCAGCTCGCGAGCAACGGCAGAGAGTGCTGTTTGCACTTCGCCCCCCAGCTTCGCGCCATCGGCAGACGGCTTGAAGGTGTAGGTCTCCGGCGCACCTTTGGGCTTGTCGCCCTCGGGTTTGCGACCGGTGTCGTTGTTCGCTGGCGCCTTCTCGCCTTCCTTGGGTTGGTCACCCGTGGGCGGCGATTCCTTGCCCGCTGCCTGTTGCTCACCAGCCTTCGGTTCCGTGCTGCCCGACGAGGGCGGCGCGTTCGATGGCAGGGATGCGGGCGGAGTGCCCGCGGCGGGCGGCGTTGTCAACAGAGTCATGCAGTTTTCTCCTTCTGCTGTGCGATGCGATCAGCCCGTTCACGAAGCATGGTCTGCCAGTAGGAGGGGCAGGCCTCGAAGATGTCTGCCATGATTCGGAGGCCCTCGTTTCGCCGCCCCTCGCAAAACGCAGTGAGATGCGTTGCGTCGGCCTGGTCGATAGCGAGTGACAACCGGAACACGCCAGCGTTCTCGATCAACTCCATGACGAAGGTGCGAACGTCGGCATTGCCGAGGATCTTGGTCAGTCGCGCCTGTCGCTGGGCACGCTCCGCACGCTCTTGCTGCGCCCTCTCGGCGAGCATTTGCTGATGCGAAACGATGTCCGTCGGGTCAACCACGCCCGAGACCCTACAAAGCGCACCCCCTAGTCATGACCCCAACTACATCTGCGCAAGCAGGTCCGACATCGGTACCACCTGAACTGTTCGCCCACGCCCAAACCTGCGGCGCATATGGTCAGCAACGGCGCCCCACACTCGGGGGCGCGCGAACGTCAAGAACGACCTCACCCCGCGATGAGGATCGAACCGTGCCGCGGCATCGAGCAGACCTTCCGCGCCAGCGGCGCATGCCTCGTCAAAATCCAGCCCTCGCAAGTGCCCCCAGTGGTCCGCTACCAACATGCGCACTACGCCTAGGTACGCCTCCACAAGTTGATTGCGTCTGCGGCGGCGGCGTTTTTCTCTTGCCTGGTTTGCGAGCGCGCCCTTCGGTGTGCGGTGGTAGTGCGCCGCTACTGCGTGCCGCGAGCAGCTCCGACAATAGCACTGCCTCCCACGGGGGCCTCGACGAGCAAACGCAGCGAGCGGCAGCTCCTCGCCGCAGCGAGGGCACCGCTTCACTTCGTACCGATCTCCACTTCGAGACGAGGCGACAGTACGTGCCCGAGGTCGTTCACTCCCGGAATTGCCACCAACGCCTGTAGGTAGAAGGTAGTACCGGCCAGCGCAGCAGGAGGCACGAGCGTCATCGTGAGCGCGCCCGCGGGGCCGTTGTAGGTCAGCATGGACCCGGCCTGCGGCACCATCACGAAATCAGGGTGGACCATCAGCCAGCACCCGCTCGGGCCGAGCGACACAGGTGTCGTCAGCGCCCGGGTGCTCGCCAACACCGCTACGAGGCGAGTGACTCGCGGGGGCATCCATTCGATGGCCCACGTCGCCATGAACGGCTTCCCCACGACGGGCAGCGTAGACACGATGGGAACGGGCACCGGATGCGTTCCCGATCGGCACCGTGTTGGTGGCTGCACGACGCGCACCACTCCATGGTGCTCACCGGAGACCATCGCCGCGAGCGTGCGGCCCGCCGCTGTCTTTGGTCCTTGGTCGAACGGGGGGATCAACCCGGGCGACGGCTGCGTGCAGCCAGCCAACCCGAGCAAACCCGACAGCAACGCCCCGCCTCGTCTCGGAGATCCTCGCTTCAGTGCCCGGGGCGTTGCCATCAGGAAATACTCAGTCCCGCGCCTCGATCATTCCGCGGACCATCAGCAGCAACCATGTCAACTGCACCGGGTCCTGCGCGGCGGCCACAACTGCTTCGACCTCTGCCAGCGTGATGACGCCGTCAGCGGGGGCAACGTCGATCAGGGGGAACGCTTCCGGCGCGTACTTGCGCAACGCCGCGGTGCCGTCCACACGGAGGGCGACGTCGCCCACGGCTCGCAGGTACGCAAGCTGAGCAGGAACAAGCCCAGGCTCCGAAGAAGGAGGTCCTTGGCAGGCCCCCAAAAGGAGCGCAAGAAGGAATGCGTGTTTGGTCATGGTCGGGTCCTCCGGCACTCGAGCTTCTCGGCGACTCGTTCGGGCAGCGTCACAACTCGCTCGTCCAGTTTGGTCAGGTTGTTTGCGATCGACTGCAATGTCAACACCGTTGTTTTGTGGAACTCGTCCCGATCGTCTTCGCGTTTCTGCAAACGCTCTTCTCGGGTGAGCGCCTCCTTGCGCGCTTCTTCGTGCAGCTTTTCCTGCTGCTGGGTCATGGTGTCTTGCCGCACCATCAACCACCGAATCATCACGGCGACGAAGCCCGCAAGAGCCACAACGATCGCTCCGAAAGTTACCGGGTCCAGGGTGTCAGCGATCATCGGGCGCTCCTTGGCGGTTCGCGTAGTAACTCGGCGACGCGCTCTGCGACACGTTCGCATTCCCATGCCCGCAGCATGAGCCCGACCCACACAAGGACGACGAAGGCCGCGCCGGTTCCGACCCATGCGGTGATCGTCAACAACCTTTTTCGGTCGGCTCGGCTCATCCGTACGCCTGGGCTGGCGGGCTGTTGTAGCCCGAGAACTGGGAAAGCAAATCCGAAAGCGCGTTGCCAGGAGTTGTCGGGGCCGCCGCGAGGTCCTTGGCAGTCGCGGCTTGCTGCTGCGAAGCCGCCAGCGACGCCGCTGCTTTTTCGGACTCTGCCCGCGCACGGCGCAGTTTCGAGCGCTCGTCCGGGTTTCGACTGATCCTCGGGGATACGCCAAGCATGTCCGTGACCTCTTGCCACAAGGCGTCTTCGTCCAGGTTGTCGAGGACCATGGGCTTGGCTTCCGCCACCGAACCGATAACGCCGATGGCGCGCTCGATACCCGAGACCGCGATCGCGCGCTGCGCCTGCGCCAGCATCGAGACGAACTCCAGCGTCAACCCCTCGTCGCTGATCTCGGGCGGCGGCGGAGGGAGATGCCCCGCGTCTGCCAGCTCTTGGTAGGTCAATCGCACGAGAGGCGCCAACAACTCGGTGTGCAGTCGCTCAAGCACCGGGCCTAGCTGGATCAGCTTTTCCTCGTGACGCTCGGCGACCTCAGTCGCGGTCATCCGCTGCGTGCCTGGTTGCAGCGACAGCATCAAGAACAGGTCCGCGAAGAATGCGCTGTTGATGCGCTCGCGAACGTCCTGAATGTCCGCCAACAGGTGCGACAAGTCGAGGCGCACTTCGAACGCCGGTCGAATCCCTTGCGTTGGCGTCGTCGAGTTGACATAGGATGTCCCGCCTGGAATCCACTTGTGCTCTTGGCCCTTGGACTCCGCGGGCATCAGCATCGGCGGCAGCGTCTGGAAGTCGATACCCTGCGCCTTGCGGAGTTGCTCGTGTTGAAGCTGCTTCACGTCGCCCAGGGCTTCCATACCCGGGCTGTGCCCGTAGGTATCCCCCGCAGTGACCGCCCACCGAGGGGCCAGCACCGGGAAGTAAGTGTAGCCGGACTCCCGCAGCCACTTCTGGTCCTCGCGCCCGCACTCGTAGTAAACCGATTTCCACGGCATGTTGAGTGCGTCGACCTTGTCCGGGTCCCGGTCCGCACGCGGCTCGATCACATGCATGATCGTGACGCAGTTCTGAAGGTGCCCCTCGTCGTAGAGGTCCTGCACGGTAGGGCTGCAATTGTCGTAGCCGAACTCCTTCACGACCTCGGCCACCGACTTGTCAAACCTCCGGTAGCACGTGTTGACCGCGCCTTTGTAGTCCGTCGCGAGTCGATACTCGCCCACCGTCAGCGGCGTGCAATGGATCACGTTCTCAAGGTCTGCGGTGACGAGACAAGCCGCGGTGCCGAACACCGCCAGCTCCTCGTACATCATATGCAGCACGCGGTAGGTGTTGCTTTTCGCGAAGACCCGCAGCACCATCCGGGTGACTTCGTCGAGCCACTGCTGCACCGAAAACTCTCGGTTGAGTTCTGGGCTACTGGTGACGATGCGAACCCACGGACGGGCGGGAGAAGTGGCCCCCGACATCAGCCCCGATCCCGTGACACGCACCGCGTGCGTACCCGTGTTGTCGTGAATGCTGTTGTGCCTGCGCTGGCCCTTGTTCCGGTCTGACGTGAAGAAGCGCCCGTTGCGTGGCAACAGGAACGTGCTCAGCTCCTGGTAGTGCGGTTTCCACGTCGCGTACTCGTTTTCGAGTTGCGTCCACCGGTGGTCGTATTGCTCCCGCTCGGTGAACTGCTTCTGCTGCCGCGGCGCGCGAGTGGTTGCAGCCACCATGGATCACTGCCCCAGAAGAGTGGACGAGGGCATGCCTGACAGCAAGGTCGATGGCGGGCGGAGTTTCCGTTGCTCGGCCTCGGCCAACAGCGCCAAGACGTCTGGCTTCTCCTGCGATGCCCGCTTGATTTGCTCTTGCCCGAGGCGCTCTTGCTTCAACGCAGCGCCAGCGGCTTGTTCTTGCGCCGCTTTCTGCATGCGGCGTCCCTTGGTCGCGGAGGCTTTTGCCGTCTCCGAGGCGTAGATACTCGCCGACGTAGAAAGCACCGCGGCGTAAGCGGCGATTGCAGGTCCGGAAAACGCCATCAGGTCAACCCTCGCGTGTAAACAATATCCTGGCGGGTATAGCCTCGCGCCGACAGCACTCGGTCCAGTACGGTGTCCGGCTTCGCGTGCCACGCCACTCGCTGAGCACCACGGGCTCGCGCCGACTCTTCGGTCTTCTCCATCAGGTCGAGCCCCGCGCGCATCCGGCGAAAGTCTTTCGCGACGAATAGCACCGTGTTGTAGTAGACCCTCAGCTTGTAGTGCAGGTGGTCAGCGAGGTACCCCGCGGTGTACCCGACCAACGTCGGAGAGTCCGGGGCATGCACGAAGGCCCCGACGCAGAGCAGCACACCCAACCGCTCCATGCCTCGGTACTGCCCCCAGTTGACGTCCATGGGCACCGACTTGTCGAGGGCGACTTCGTCGTAGTGCTCTGTAAACAGCTCCGTGCTCCCTTCGAGCAGCGCAAGGGGGATTTGCCGGCAGATAACCCGAGCAGCCTGTTGGACCACGACGAGCAGGCTAGCAGACCCGCCCCCGAGTCATTGCCCTCGTAGAAATAGCGCTCGTCTCTCCGAGCCGTCACGGCCGCCCCCATTGCCGCTGCCGTTGCGGCTTGCTCCCGAGGGCTGGGCTGGCACCTGCTTCAGCCGCTGTGGGGGTGCCTGTTGAACCGGGTTACCCTTGGAAGGGCAGAGGCGGCGGTCCACGCCCCAGAAACTCTACCCCAGCAGCCAGCCTGTTGCCTAGCCCAGAACCGCGTAGGGGTCGTGCCCTTTGGCGGGCTCCACTGGGGCGTCGGGCCGCAGGACCGCTAGCAAGGTCTCCTTCTTCGGAGTGTCGATGGCCGCCAGAATGCACGCGGTGCCGTAGTCCGGCGACCGACCCAACTCCTTCACGATCTCGTCGCGCGACTGCACCTTGACCGCTTGCGAGATGATCTTCCACTTCGGCGCGCACAAGTCGGCGAGCAGCCGCTTGTGCGGCGGCAACGTGATCCCGGTGTTGTTGACGGGGTCAAGCAGCTCGCGCATCCTCCACCAGAGATAGGATCGGAGGTTACTGAAGCGCAGCCGCCCTGTCCGGTCTCGGGCTGTTGGCACGAGATCCCCGAAGCTGATCCCGAGTACTTGCAGATTCAAGGACATCAGGAACCCGTAGGTGTGCGCCCCGACGCCGAACAGGTCGATGTGCATGACGGCGTTGTCGCGCAGCGCCGCGACGATCAACCCGCCACTCGCGGCACCGTTCGGAATCTCCGTGCCCTTGTGCGCGATCGGCTCGTCGAACCACATGCGATGCCGACGCATGATGACGTGTTCGTCGCTGCCCGTCATCGCGATGTCCGCCCCTATGCTGTCCATCGGCGGCAGTTTTGCCGGCTTCTTCCACCGAGCCATCGCCGCCTCGACCCACGCCGTTGGGATGACTTGGAAGGCATCGTCCTGCATGCCCGCCTTGAAGTCGCCCTTGAGCATCTGCGAACGCAGCGGCTCTGGCAGCGCTTGTAGCGTGCGCATGTAGCCGGTCGACGCCAGGAACGGGTTGTCAACTACGCGCGACGGGATGAACGTACGCGACGACGGCGAGATGATGTCCTCCGGCTTGTGCTCGTCGGGGTTGAACTCGTAGAGCCGGGTGACGCCATCGGGCGCGAGCACGAAGCGCCGGTTGTCGGGCACTTCGATGTCAACACCCGCGACCGTGGCAAACCATCGAATCTCACCGGGGAGGGCGGGGTTGGGATGGTGATCGTCGAGCCACGGCGCGAAGAACTTGATGATCCAGCGCCCTTCGACCGTCACCGGAGGGTTGAACGTCAGCACGGTCCGTACCCGCTGGCCTGGCACTACGCTGCGGTTCCACGCGAACAGGAACCGCACTTGCGACTCGCGCATGTTGGTCGCTTCATCGAACGCCAACAGGTCGTGGTCGCGGCCCCGGTATTTCTGCTCGTCGTCGAGGTCCGGGAAGCTGCCCATTTCGATCTCAGCAACCTCGCCATCGGGCCTCCGCACCGTCCACACCTTGTCTCGCCCGTTGTAAACTCCCCGGTTGCCGATGATGTTGCGCAACCGTCCGTTGATTCCGACAAGCTCGGTGCCGTTCTCGCGGAAGATGATCGACTTCCGATGCTGGGTGCAGGCAAGGCCGCAAATCAGGTCCGACTTGCCGCCGCCACCGGCGCCGCCGAACCCAAGCACGTCGGCCTGTGATTCCGCTGCCTCCGCCTGGGGGCCGCTGATCGGACGCCATGGTTGCGGGTCCGAGAGCAGAAGCTGCTCCATTTCGGTTTGCTCGGCGCGAGTCAGCCCGAGGTTCTTCAGGTCAGCCAACGGATCACCGTTCCATGACGCACAACGTGCCCGATGCCGTCGTCGCCGTCGTGGCGCTCGCTTGATGCACGAGGAGCGCGCATGTGCCGTCGTAGAGCCGGATGCCCGGATTCTGCGGCGGTAACGGGTGCGCGCCGACGTTGGCGACGAGCACCGGCTGCGACCATATCGGTCTGGCGACGAGTAGGCTCACCGCACCGGCGCCGAGCGAAGTCGCAAGCGTGATCGACTGGATCGAACGCACGCCCTTGTCGCCGGCAGCCAACATGAACCAGACGATCGTGCCGATGACCGGCGTTGCCGGGATCTGTGCGCCGACGAGGTTAGCCAGCGTCGCGGTTCTCCCCGCCGTGCCGAGTTCGTTCGTGTAGCTGACCGTCGAGTTGTTGATGACTGCGGCGTTCGTGTTCGCGGTCGTCGTGAGTAGGCCGATCATCAGGCCCTCACCGTTCGCGGTGCCGTCAGAACAACGCGCCGGGAACGCAACGCTGTTGATGGTCTGGGCCGTGGTGGTCGTCACCGCGATGCCGCTGTTGACCCAGAGCACGTCCACCAGCATGAACCAGTGCGCAACGGTAGAGGTGATCGACACGTTGGTCAGGTAGTTCGCGCCCGTTGCCGGATTGCGAATCGGGATGCACCCGGCGTCAGCCGCAGTCGTGCCATCGGTTGCCCGCCCTGCAAGGCCTGGTGTGCCTGGTGCCCACGCACCGGGGAAGCCCGCGTCCTTCGAGTAGCAGTACCAGTATCCGATTGTGTCGGAGGCAGTGCCCGGCTTGAAGAATGAGAAGATCTGGCCGCTGTAGCCGCTGGTCTCGCTCGGCGACTTCTTCTGACGCCCAGCGGCGTCGAACACCACGAAACCTTGCCCGTCGGTGTAGTGGATCGCTTCCCCGGGAAGAAGCGAAACGCGGAACACGATATAATCGGTCGCCGATGCGTCGCGTTGCAGCGTGACTTGGTTGGTTGTGCTGCCGACGTTGACCACGGTGATATGCTTGACTTGGCGCTGCGTGCTTGCATCCGGAGCAGCTACCGCCGTTGTAGTCGTGGCCGTCGACACCTTGCCCTGGGCGCTCCCCGGAGTAAACGCGCTCGTCGTCATGTCAACCCACGACGTGCTCCATTCGACTTGCGAAGTCGAACTGGTCACCATTTCGAGCAGTTCGGTAGTGGCAGTGAGCAGCATCATGGCTAGATCCTCAAGGAGATTCGGCGTCGGACGTTGAAGTCTTCGAGCCCACCGCTGCCGGACGGTGCGGCCCATGTGCCGTCCGCGCGCAGGAAATTGGTCGTGCCACCGCCGCTCGCGGGCACGGCGCCCTTGAGTACTGATGTAAACACGTCGACCAGCGTCGTGATTTGGGCTGTCGTCAACGCCAAAGGCGCTCCCGTGCCAGAGTCACGACCGATCGCGGTCGGCCCCGTCAAGTCCGCCATCTTGGCCAACGTCACCTGCGCGTTGTTGATATCGGCCGTGTCGACCAGTTTGGCTGCCGCATCTTCGACGCCGGCAGTGACGTGCCGAAAGCCGGTGCCTGTCGGAGTGGCGCCGCCTGCTACGTTCTGCCAGGTGTTGTCCTCGCGTAGAAACTTGGTTGCCCCGCCGCTACCTGACCCAAGTCGAGCCGGCGCCACGGTGCCCGTGGTGAGGTCCGCCGCGTCGTGCGTATGCGCCTTGCCCGCGTAGGCGGCCTCAGCACGCACTTGTTCACGCTGCACGGCCCTCCGTGTTGACGCACCGGTGTCGAACTCGCTTGTCACCGGCGGTCGGCCTTCCGAGTAGCGCGGATGCCGTGGTTCGTTCATGGCGTCGGCTCCGCAGTGATCTTCGGCGCTGTTTGCGCCGCCTTGCGCCGCGCCGCCGCGTCCAAGATCGCTTGGATCCTCGCGGCGCGCTCGATGTCGGTCAACAAGTGCAGATGGGTCACGAAGTCCTGCGCGTCATCTCGCATCGCCAAGCGGTCGAGCAAGAGTTTGCTGGCACCGACGTCGCCCATCGCGGACGCCGCCATCAAGTGGACAAACACTTGCACTAGCGCGTCTTCGAGCGTGCCCCCGGTCTCGCGGAGTTTGTCTGCGACCAACTTGCGAAAGTCCGGGCCAAGGTTGCGCTTTACTGGCACCGGGTCCACACCGCGGCGTGGGTCTCGCGTGTCGTCGGTCGAGCACTTCTCCGCGAGCCAGGCCTTGGGGTCAGTCACGGGGTGCCATCTCCGCTTGCACGCGCGTACGGTAGTTGCAAACACGTTTCACGTAGTCATAGCTCACTCGCACACCGCGTTCCGCGAGCGCCGCAAGAATCTGCTTGTACGCCAGCCCGCGCGCTTCGTGCAAATTGCGGATTTCGTGGATCGTGTCGTTGCTGATCCGCGCCCGCGGATGGTGCTCGCCTATGGGCCACCCGCGGTCATTGTGCGTGGGACCCACCGGGGTCTACTCCTCTGGCTTCCGCCACTCACCGCACTTGCGCACCGCGGGCGGGATGCACGGCATCTCGGTCAGGTCCACCGCGCCCTCGGCGCCAACGACCAGGTTCATGGCCCCGAATGCTGCCCGTTCGGCACCCGGCTGTCAATCGCTAGGCGCCCCGCTGTTCGACGATCAGGTGGGGGCCTGGGGGCCGGAGCCCGGCGACGACGATCCGGGCTCTGGCGCAAGGCTGGCCAGCGTGGCGAGGATCGCAAGGAACGTCCGCAGGTCCAGGGTCACCAACCACGGGCCCTTGTTACGGCGCATCGCAACTAAAGGCGCGGTTCCCACCGGGGCGTCACGCTGCGCTTGCTCGAAGGCGCGCCAGACGTTCAGGCTCTCAACACGCTTGCACTCCACGTGCCAGCCGGGCAGCCCGATCACGTCGCTCTGGTCGAGGCCCGACCGCTGCTGCCCACGCCGAGCGCCCGTGTATCCAAACTCCCGCAGCACACCGGCAAGCTCGCGCTCGCCCACTTTGCCCTTTCTGTTCGCGTTCACAACTACCTCCGAATTAAATCCCGAAAAGAAATACCCGATGTATTTACGTGTCCCGGGTGTCCCTGTCCCGTGCCCCTATAAGGGGCACGTGGGACACCACTCCGCCACCGAGTGTCCCGAATGCTCCAGCGTGTCCCGGGACACCTCGGGACACGTAAATCGGGTGTCCCAACACGTGTCCCGGGACACGTCGGGACACGTAAAAACGCCCGATTACCGGTCGCAGGCGGTGGGCATCCTTTTGCCGACCCCTACGCGAGTAGTCTACGTCCCGGACGGAGGGCACCCAAGAATGAACTAGATTGTTTACATCGCTAGGAACAATCCGAACTATTTTCAGTCGATGTAAACAGGCATGCAAACAGCGACTTGCAGCAGAACCGCAAAAAATCCGAGTGACGTAAGTCGAGAAAACGGGTGTAAACTCAGGGTAGGGTAGAGGCTCTCGCGCCTCGCAACCAAACCAAACCAAAAGGATCAAGAACCATGGCTCACGAAATCACGAACTCCGATCGCTTCGCCGAGAACCGCAACCAGGGCAAGCGTGCCTGGCACGGCCTGGGCGTTGCTCTCACCGACGACCAGCAGAAGAGCGCCGTCGAAGCCGGCACCAGCATCGGCCTGAACTGGGGCACCGAGCTGTTGCCCGTCTACGCTGACCTATTGACGCCCGACGGCATCCGCCGCATCGAGGCGAAGGACAGCAAGCTGCAAGTTCGCACGGACACCCACGACGTGCTGGGCATGGTCAGCAGCGGCTACCAGAAGTTCGAGAACGTGGACGGCTTCCGGTTCGCCGACGCGATCCTCGACGAAGCCGGCCCCGGTGCCCGCGTCGAGACGATCGGTAGCCTCTACGGCGGTCGGCGTGTCTTCACCCTGCTCGAAGTCGGTGACCCGATCACCGCGGCTCGCGGCGACGAGATCCGGCGCTACGTCTGCTTTTCGTGGGGTCACGGCGGCTTCGCGTCGATCCAGGCGAACCCCACCGGGGTGCGCGTGGTGTGCGCCAACACGATCGCCCAAGCCGACCAGGACCGGCACCTCGGTGTGCGTCTGGTCCACTCGGGCAACCTGGAGCAGAAGCTGGCCACCGCGCGCATGCTGCTCGGCTACGCCAAGAAGTCCTTCGACACCCTCGAAGCGACCGTCAAGCACCTGGCCGCCACGTCGATGAGCGGCGACGAGTGCAAGGACTTCATGAACCGCGCCTTTGACACCATGTTTCCGGCGCCGACCGAGCCCGAAGCGCTGGCCAAGTGGCAGTCAAAGAAGGCTGACACGTTCGTGTCGTGGCGCGAGCTGTTCGCCAATGAGCGCAACAACGGCATGCCGGCAATTCGCGGGTCGTTCTGGGCGGCGCTCAACACGGTCACCGAGTGGTGCGACCACGTGCGCGGTCGGACCGGCGAGGGTAGCGACGTGCGCGTCCACTCGAACCTGTTCGGGGTCTCGCGCGAGGCGAAGGCCCAGGTCCAGCGGCTGGCGGTGTCGATGGCGTCGGGGAGGGCCTGACGCCATGGCCGACCCCAACTCTGACCTGCTGCTCCTCGCCCGGAGACTCAAGCGGGTCCCCACCCCTACGTGGCTCACGCTTCAATGGGCGGAGGCGGCGAGAGTGGACACGCCCTTACCGGCGGCGAGCGTGGCGGAGAGCGCGGCGTGGAGCGCGGCGGAGAGCGCGGCGAGCGCGGCGAGGATCACCCTAGCCGACTGTCTTCGCCGGCACTTTCCGCGGGCGCCCCGGCTCGGAGGTCGACGATGACTCCCAACGGTATCCAAGGTGGCCAGGGCCGCGATGGCGACGACATTCGCGCGTCGGCCCTGGCGATTGTTTGCACGCTCTGCGCGTGCCTCTTGTTCTGGCTCGTGATTCTTCTTTTCTCTGGTGCCTTCTCATGAAACCGAAACCTGACCCCGCTATTTCCCCCGCCCTCGCCGCCCGCCTGATCGTCCGCGCTCAGGCAGCCGGCTCGCGTACCACCACGCTCCGCGGCGCTGTGCGCTACCTGCACTCCGCCGCAATCACCTACACTCGGCCCGCGGCCGGCCCGCGGAATCGCGTCGTCGGGCAGATCGCTGCGATGCCGTCGGTCCGGCCGCTGACGGCCGCGGAGTACCGAGAAGCCGAACGGCGGCGCACGGAGCACCCAGAGGCGAAGCGCGCGCGGAACGACGCGGATTTCCGGCGCGCCTACCTCGCCGGGCTGCGGCGCGAGGAGCGACGACTCTGCGCCGCACCGACCGGCGGCACACTGGTGGCCTGGTCGGAGTCGCTGCGCCGGACGACGGACCGCCTGCGTGAGATCGCCACTGCGCGGTCGATCGCCACGGGGCGCGCCGCCACCCCGGCCACTCCGGCTACACCAATTCTGGTGACGATCGACGACAACGCCGCCGCGGCCGTCGGCTGGCGCACCTACCGGCGCTGCTCGGATCGACGGGTGATCCCGACGGCAGCCCCGTCCAGGCTGGATCACGTCGCGGCGGAATCTGAGTGCCGAGGCGGCCGCTGGAGGACCGCGGTCTCCGCGAGCGCGCGAGACTACGTGCGATCGGTAGCCGTGATCGACGGCGGCACATGCACCTATCTGGCCCACCAGACTCTGCGCACGATCGCCTTGCCTGCCGGTTGGGTGTGGGACGTCGACGCGAACGGACTACGCGCGCTGCGAGTGACCGACGGAGCCGACCACCACGTGACCGCGGCCGACCTGCTCGACGGTGCGGACGAGATTATCGCGCGCGCAGAGGAGCAGGCGGCAGCCCGCGCAGCAGTCGAGGCGAGGGTCGCGTCGGAGGCTACCGCGGTCGCCGAGGTCGAGGTATGCGCCGTCGACGCTCGTCGCGCAGGCAACTGCGAGGCAGGGATAGTCGCGTGGGCCGGCCAGCACGCGCTATCGCTGCGGGCGCACGTGCCGGCGCCGGTCCTGCTGCGCATGGCCGCGCGCGACCCACAGGAATCTCGGGTGCGTCTCGCGGTGAGAGTTGCGGCTGAGCGACACGCGCGCGAGGTGCAGGCCGGCTACTGCCTGGTCGCGGACCACCGCTGAGGCCCTCACCGACTACCCGACCAGCGGCGGTTTCCGCGGGCGCCGAGTGTGCGCGTAGCGCACAGAGAAACGACAATGCACCGATCCGAAACCGTCCTGATTTCTCGCACCGGCCAGCCCGCGCTCTGCCTCACCGGGTACGGTCTCGTGGCCACCGCATCGAGCAGGTCTACTTCTGGGCCCAGACAGAACCGCTGGCACGAGATCGATCTGTGGTGCGCCGACGACCAGATTCAGGGGCCGGAGCAGCGCTACTGCCTGGCAATCCGCTACCGCACCCAGTGGGACGGTGAACTGGGCCACGACCATGCCGAGATTCTGTTGCGTCGCCAGATCGGCGACGCGCTGCGGCACTACGACCCACTCGAGCACCTCGTCGGCTACCCAGAGGGAGGGGCGTACGCGCAAAAGCAGGCACTACTGCAGCGCTCGGTGCGCAGCGGCTACGAGCACGCGGTGAGCGAATTACTGGCGATCGCCAAGGTCTGGGAAGTCGGCGATCAGACAAGATGCAAGTGCGACTCACGCTCGGCCGCCGCAGCCAATCCTACCGCCCGCAAGTCGGGCACCTCACCTACGTGGCCTACCTATGAATGACGGGTCGCGGACCACCGCTGAGGCCCTCACCGACTACCCGACCAGCGGCGGTTTCCGCGGGCGCCGAGTGTGCGCGTAGCGCACAGAGAAACGACAATGCAAGACATTCCCCAGCCATCCGATCCGATCCCACCCAAGCCACCGGCAACGCTGCGATCGGCTCTCGCGGAACTTAGCCTTTCCAGCGCGATCGTTCTGGCCGAGATCGAGGGCCAAGAACTGCGCGAATCGTGGAAGAAGAAGCCGAGCACCGCGAGGTTGCTGACGGCACTGGAACTGGCGCGGGAGGCGCTGAGTCTGTGAAGTCACTCGACGAGATCATGGAGAGAGGCAACCGGGTGGATTCCCGAGAACCGCAACAACTGAACGGTTTGGGGCGACCACTTGTAAACTGCCCCGTCAACTGCTACCGTCGTCAACTACCCATGGAAATCACCCTCAACGTCCACTTCCATTTACCGCCTGCGCTCATGCGACTCGTCGAGCAGATGTCCGCACCGGTCGCGGCCAGCACGGACACGGCGACGCCGCGACCCACCGAGGGCAACGCGGCGTCGACCCCGTCCGAGGCCCCGAAGCGTCGCGGCCGCCCGCCGAAGGTCCCGACCGCGGAGCCGAGCCCAGCGCTTGTGCCGCCGTCTCCCGCTCTCGTGCCGCCGGCTCCTGCCCCCGAGGCGCCGCCGACGGCGGCAACGGCCCCTTCCTACACGCCGAAGGACCTCGCGAAGATCCTTCAAGAGACCATGGCCCTGGTGGGGGTGCCTCGCGCCACCTCGGTGTTTACCAAGCTGAAGGTTGGGCGGATCGTCGATCTGAAGCCGGAACAGTACCCCGATTTCGTGCGGCACTGCTTCGACGCGCAGGCGCAGTTCTTGGCTGACCAGAAAGCGGGGGCGGCGTCATGACCGCGCCCGTCGTTCGAGGCGGAGACGTGGGCGGGTCTTTCCGCCCCTCCCGGACAAATCGCTTCGTCGTCAGTGTCAACGGCTACATGGTGTCATCAGAGGTAGCCGAGGGAGGGCTGCACGACTTGCGTCGGTTTGTCGAAGCGATCGGAGACGCCCTGTTGCCGGAACTGGCGCCGAAGAAGGACTTGATGATGGCGCAAGTCAATGGGGCCTGCGAAGCGCTGGCGCGGATCTCGGGAGCGATCCTGCGAAGCAACCGGAAGCACGCGATCGAGGAAGCCCGTCGCAACCTGGCCGACCTCATCGCCGAAGACGAGGCAGCGGAGGCACTACAGTGAGTCACGCCCCTCTTGCGCCCTCTGCGTCCCACCGGTGGATGTCCTGCCCGGGGTCGGTGGCAGCTTGCAAAGGCATCGCCAGCGTGGATTCAGTCTACTCGCAAGAGGGGACTTTCGCCCACGAGATCGCGGCCGAGCTACTCCGCAACGGCGGGCTTGCTTCCTCGACGATCGGGGCCACCAACGGGCAGTTTACGGTCGACGCCGAGATGGCCAAGCACGTGCAAGTCTACCTAGACGCAGTGCGAGCGGTGTACTTCGCAGCGCCGTCTGACGTGGAGTTGTTCACCGAGGTATCGGTACGGCTGTCGTCGAAGGTCTACGGCACCGCGGACGCGGTAGTCGTGGTCATGCGCGGGGGCGTGGTCGTAGAGGTCCACGTTTTCGACCTCAAGTTTGGCCGAGGTGTTTACGTCACCGCTGAGAACAACTCGCAACTAATGATTTACGCGCTGGCGTTTCTGGACTCGCGCGGGTATCCACCGGACGCGGTTGAGCGAGTCGGGCTGCACATCGTGCAGCCTCGGTACGCGACCGCGTCGCCGCATCGGGAAGCCGAGGTGTCCGCGCAGGACCTGGTAGCCTTCCGGGCCCAAGTTGCGCAGGCTGAGTTGGCGACCGAGAAACCCGACGCGCCGCTGGTCGCCGGTGACCACTGCCGGTTCTGCCCGGCGAAGGCGACGTGTCCTGCGTTGCAGTCCGCGGCGATGGCGACCGTGGCCGACGTGTTCCCGCTGCTCGACCCGACGGCGAAGCCCGTCGTGCCGGACGTGACGCAGTTGTCAGTCGACCAGTTGGCGCGCGTGCTGCACGGCGCTGAAGTCGCCGAGCAATGGATCGCCGCGGTTCGAGATCAGGCGCTGAAGCGCGCGACCGCGGGCGAGAAGATCCCAGGGCGAAAACTGGTGGAACGGTTTGGGCACCGGAAATGGGTCGACGAAGCGCAAGCAGCCGGAGTTTTGCACAGTCTTGGGGTTGACCCCTGGGCACCGCGGGAGCTGTGCTCCCCCGCGCAAATCGAAAAGAAGTCGAAGGCGCTGAAGTCGGTTGTCAGCCAGTTGACATCTACGCCGACAATCGGTATTGCTCTCGTGCCCGAGAGCGACCGGCGGCCGGCGCTCGCAGCCGACTCGGCGACCCTGGTGAAGGGCGCGTTCCAAGATTTCGGAGTTGAGCCATGAACAACAAGCTGTTTCCAACGACGACCAGGGGCAAGCTCGTCCCGCCCGTCGATGCCGTCAACAACGCCGGTGGCGCGGCCTACGCCCGCACCGACCAAGAAGCCCTAGCCCAGCTTGCGGCGACCGGGTGCCTTGGCGATACGTTCTACGTCAGCGCCGAAACGCAACTCGACCAGACCCTGGCCGTGGCCAGGAAGTGCTCGCCGGAGTGGGTAGCGAAGTGCGCGGTCTACGCCCGCCAGGCCGGCCGGATGAAGGATCTGCCAGCACTGCTCTGCGCCCATCTTGCGACGCGCGACCTCGCACTGCTCAAGCAGGTCTTCCCGGTGTGTGTCGACAACGGCAAGCAACTGCGGAACTTCGTGCAAATCATTCGCTCGGGCGCGGTCGGTCGGAAGAGCTTCGGCACCGCGGTGAAGCGCCTGATCCAGCAGTGGTTCGCGAAGCGCACCGACGAGGCGCTGTTCCACGCGTCGATCGGCGACAAGCCTTCCCTCGGGGACATCATCAAGATGGTCCACCCGAAGCCCTCGAACGACGCTCGCAGCGCAATGCTGGCGTACCTGATGGGCAAGGACGTTGCGGCTTTCGGGCTTCTGCCTGAGGTCGTGCAACAGTTCGAATTGGCGAAGCGCGGCGCGGCCGAAATGCCGGACGTCAGCTTCCAATTCCTGTCCTCGCTGCCGCTGACGCCTGCGCAGTGGGGCGCTATTTGCGATCGCGCAAGCTGGACGACCTTGCGCATGAATCTCAACACGTTCCACCGACACGGTGTCTTCGCCGACGCGCAGCGTCTTGGGCGCACAATTCACCGGCTACTAGACCCGGCTGAGATCGCACGGGCGAAGCCGATGCCGCACCAGGTCTACGCAGCGTACAAGCACGCCGCGGACGACCTCCCAGCGGGGCTGACGGTGACGCTCGGGCACGTTGCCGACATTGCTCTGGCCAACGTGCCAGCGCTGCCAGAAGCGCTGGTGGTCGGACTCGATTGCTCGTCGTCGATGCGGGCTCCGATCACCGGTAATCGCGATCAGGCGTCCAAGATTACCTGCGTCGAAGCGGCGGCGCTGTTGGCCTGCGCGATCGTGCGCAAGAATCCCACCGCGACGCTGGTCCCGTTCGACACGGCGGCCCACTTGTCGACGCGCGGCCTCGGCGGGTCGCTTCTCGAAGCCGTCAACACCCTCGCAGCGTACGGCGGCGGGGGCACCGACTGCTCGATTCCGTTGACGCGAGCGCTGGCCATGCCCAAAGTTGACGCGGTGGTCATCGTCAGCGACAGCGAGAGCTGGTTCGGGCCAGCGCACCCGCGCTACCATGGCACGCCAGTGATGGCGGCCTGGCGCGCACTGAAGCGCCGAAACCCCAACTGCCGCCTGGTTTGCATCGACGTGCAGCCGAACACGACCAGGCAAGTCGTGCCCGAGCCCGACGTGTTGAACGTCGGCGGCTTCAACGACGCAGTGTTCGACGTATTGCACCAGTTCTTGGTTGATCGTCGTTCGTGGATGGACGTGATCCAGGCTGTTGACATCGCGCAGGCGAAAGGCTAAAAAGCCTGCCTGCCTTCGGGCTCTTTCTCAATCTTCTTCTGGGCGAATGCCGCCAGGGTCTACAAGGTTTTTCTTCGCGACTCTGGCGATCCTTGTCGCCCTCATCATTCCAGGCAGATGCCGCTTTGTGTTACTTCTCGGTTCAAATCCAAGACGAGGTTCGCCTCGTTCGCCCAATCTGGTAGGGCTATACATAGAGCACCCTTGCTGCCTGTTTCTTTCTTTGGCGAATGCTCGTAGGGACTACATCTTGTAAGAACAACGTGAACGTCTCTGCATCCCTTGTCGCCATTCTTCACTCTAGGGGCCGCCGCCAGTTCCCCGGCGGCGGATTTCTGCGAGAAGGCATCCGCTGTTTCCTTGATCCTTCCCTTCTGCGCGGCGGCCCCTTTTTCTTCTTCGGCTGAATGCTGATCCTGGACTACATCGACCATTCTCGATTTGCGGGTTCGAATCCCGCCGCCGCAAGGCGCCGCCTAGTGGAGAGGGCTACCGTCTAGGTCGTCTCTCGTCAGCCGTTTTCTTCTGACCCTGTAAACAGCGAAACCATGACTCCCAACGCAACCAACAAGCCAGTTCCCCGTCCCACCCAGTTCACTACTCCCGAAGTCCGGCTGTCGTTCCCGGCGTTGTTCAAGCCCAAGCCTCGCGCGCAGGGCTCGTCGGACCTGACCTACCAGGCGACGCTGCTGTTGCCCCCATCGTGCGACCTGAAGCCGTTCATCACCGCGATGCAGGCGGCGATGATGGCGAAGTGGGGCAAGCTGATGCCTGGAGCACGCAACCCGATCCGCGACGCCGCGGAGAAGCAGTACGGTGGGTACGAGAAGGGCTGGCGGTTCTTGCCGACCCACAACCAGGCCCCGGTGCCGATCGTCGACCGCCAGCGGCTCCCGATCACCGACCCGAGCAAGGTCTACGCGGGCTGCTGGATTCACGCCTGCGTCAACGCCTGGGCCTACGACAACCAGTTCGGTAAGGGCGTGTCCTTCGAGCTGAAAGCGGTGCAGTTCCTGCGCGATGACGAACGCCTGGACGGTCGCAGCAAGCCGGTCAACCCCGACGAAGCGTTCGAAGCGATTGAGATGCCACCCGAGGAAACCGCGAGCGGTGGAGCGATCGACCCGGAGCAGTTCTTCCAGGGCATGTCGTGACCGGAGAGGCCCCACTTTTCCTATTTAGCGGATGGGGAGGGTAACTGACGGAGGCAGAGCGGCAAGCCATCAACGACCAGACAAAACCGGCACGAGATGATCGGACTTGACATCGAAACATGCAGCGCAGCTAGCATCAAGGACGGGGCGCCCGCCTACGCTGCACACCCGTCTACAAAGGTCCACTGCGCGGTATTCGTGCTCCAGCCTCGCCAGGGGGCCCCTACCACTACCTTCCGGTGGGTTCCCGGCGCAACGCTGCCGGACTGGGTCACGGGACACATTGCGCGAGGGCAACCGGTGTTGGCCCACAACGTCGGCTTCGAGTCTGCGATTCTGGAACACATTCTCTGCCCCCGCCATGGTTGGCCAACGGTCAAGGTCACCCAATGGGTCGACTCGGCGGCGATGGCCGCCGCATGCGCGCTACCGGTCGCGCTGGAAAAGCTGGGGCCATGCATCGGGGCGTCAACGCTGAAGGACCCAGAGGGCAAGGCGCTGATGCTGGACCTCTCCTACGCCGCCCCACTCGGGGGCACATGGGTCTACCCGACCGTAACCCCCGAGCAGTTGACGCGCCTGCTCGACTACTGCGAGCGTGACGTACTCTGTTCGCTCGACTGCTACTGGAAACTGCCGAAGCTGCTGCTCGTCGAGGCGCAGACACTGATCCTCGATCGGATCATCAACCAGCGGGGAGTCAAGATCGACCTGCCCTTCGCTGCCGCGGTGAGCCGCATGGCCCGGAAACGAGAAACGCAACTCGGCGTTGAACTCGTCACGTTGACCGAGGACCTCGGGCGCCTCACCGGAGTGGCCGCGCTGACCGAGTGGCTGATGCAGCAGGGAATTAGTATTCCCTCGGTAGTGCGTCGTCGGGCCGACGGCACCTTCCACAAGTCGCCATCGCTCGGGCGCGCGGTGATCGCGGACTTGCTGAAGAAGGACACTCTGCCCCCGCAAGCCAGACGTGTGTTGGAGATCCGCGCGGAGGCTAGCCGGTTGACCTCGCTGGCAAAGACGCAGCGCCTCCAGCGAATGGTGTCCGCGGATGGCCGCCTTCGTGGTTCGCTGCGCTACGCCGGGGCCCACACCCTCCGGTGGTCATCGGGAGGTATCCAACTGCACAACCTGGCGCGGCCGAGCAAAGCCTTCCGCAAGATCATCAGCGAGTTTCACGACGCGGTGACCTTCGGGGACCTCGATGCCGCCACCAAGATATGGCCAGTGCTCGAAGGGCTGTCCTATTCGCTTCGCTCGATGGTCGTAGCCGCTCCCGGCTTCGACCTGATCGGCGGTGACTTTGCCGCCATCGAGGCGCGCGTGCTTGCGTGGGTCGCCGGTCAGACCGACAAGCTGGACGTGTATCGACAATTCGACGCCACTCCGCCGGGGCCGGCGCGAGACGCGATCGACCCCTACGTGCTCGCCGCCAAGAAGCAGGGATCAGAATCTCGTGACTTCGGCAAGGTCCTGGAGCTGGCCAGCGGGTACGGGATGGGTGAGGTCCGGCTACAGGAAACGGCGCGCTCGATGGTCGGCCTACAACTCACGTTGAAGGAATGCCGCGAAGCGAAACTGTTGTGGCGTAAACTGAACCCCGAGGTTCCGGCGTTCTGGAGCGCCATCGAGAAGGCATTCCGTGACGTGATCGCGGACCCTACTGCCAAGATCGGCGTGGGACGGATCAAGGTCACGGGTTCGCGGGATTGCATTCGCCTCTGGGTGCCGGGCGGAGGTGCCCTGCACTACTGGCGTCCGTTCACCAAAGACGTCGTCCGCAAGCTGGCAGTTGTAGACGCCGACGGCAACCTCGTAGAAAAGGAAGTCGTCATCAACGAGATCCGGTTTTACACCGCGGGCGGCGATGGCATGGTGCAGGAGTCGACCTACGGGGGGAAGTTGACCGAGAACATCGTGCAGCGAATCGCCCGAGACCTACTCCGCGATGCCCTGCTCCGGCTGCACGGCACCATCTACTCGGTGGTCCTGCACGTCCACGACTCGATCGCGGCCGAGGTCCGTCAGGGCCAGGGGTCGGTTGAGGATCTCTGTCGCCGGATGGCAACTGTCCCGGACTGGGCGATCGGTTTACCTGTTGCCGTCGAAGGCTACCGCAGTAGACATTTCAAAGGCTGACCCCTAGACTCCTGTTTCCAATGGCTACCTTACTTCTTCATGAACTTGTTGACAAGCACCGGGGTGCCCGCAGCTATGAGCGGATCGCCCACCGGGCTGCCATCACCCGCCAATACCTCTACCTGCTCTGTCTCGGCGACCGGACTCCGAGCAAATCCGTTTGCAGTCGCCTCGGCCGCGCGCTCGGCATCAGTGCGCGCCAGGTCGAACTCGCCGGCAAGAGATCCCGCGGTGACGTATGACGCCGCCCGAGAAAGGCCGGCCCAAGAATCCATGGGAGTTCGGTACCCGGTGCGCAGGGGGGTGTAACCTGGACCTCACGAGGCTCCCCCTGGAGTCGGTTCGAGTTGACCCTAACGGCGAGCATTGGTGCTTGGATTGCTACGGCAAGCGCTTCCCAAAGGACTCGACGAAGGTGGAGTCATCTACCTCCGTGCTGCGCGAAGCGCTGGCCGTCGTGTACGGCGATCGTCAACAAAGCTACGGCACGCCCGCTGAGAATCACGAGCGCACCGCCGAACTGTGGACGGCCTACATACGAAGCCACGGGGCCCCTAGCTGGAAGTTTTCGGCTCGCGACGTGTGCATGTTCAACATCTTGCAGAAGATCAGTCGGGATCACCACGCGCCCAAGCGTGACAACCTTGTTGACATCGCTGGCTATGCCGAAAACGCTCACCTATGCGCGGAGCCTCCGACGGGCAAGGCAAAGGCTGCGATGGCCGACTGGCCGGCTAGCCGCCTTCCCCTGAAATGATCGACGTCAAGATCGCGTTGCGCCCCTTCTCCGCGGTGCTCTTCTCGCACCCGGACGACTGCGTCGACTGCTTTCGCAAGCACACCGAGCAAACGTTGCGCGCCGCGTTTTCTCGCGATGTCTCGGATCACCGGCTCATCGAGAGCATCACCATCATACTCATCGAGGGCGATCGGCACATGCTGATCGACGTTGAGGTCGGCCTGCAGGCCGCCCTCAGTCGAGACGCGGCGCCGGAGCTGATCGCGGGAGAAGTTGACATCTTCTTCCCTCCACCCCGGACCCGGTGTGCGACCCACACCAAGATCCGCGAGGCACAACGTCGGATTCTCGACGCCCTGTGGAACCGTCTACCCACCGAGGGGCCTGTGGCTCCTCGGCCCGGCGCCGCATGGAACGCCGGGGAACCCGAGCCCGGTGTCTGACCGCACCGCGGGTTCTGCCCGGAGTCGCCGTTCCTCGTTCACCGCGGGGGCGGCGGCCCGGGGTCTTCTTCCTCGCGCCCTTAGCCACCATTTACCATCCTCCGTGCCATGATCTCCTGAACCTCGGGCGGGAGGTTCTCGGGCACCAGAATCTGGAATTGCCGTTTCCCCTCGCCGAACCGCTCAGTCACCGCGCTCGCCCCGATCAAGTTCTGCCGGGCGGTTTCCGCCCGTTGCTTGGAAACCCCCTCCTTGCCCATCGCTGCCTCGACCCCGCGCACGGTCAGGGGCTTCGCCTGCAGCACCAGGGCCAAGGTCGCCATGTCCTCGATCCGCTGCTCAGTCTTCGCGGCCTCTTCGAGTTGTCGCGGGTCGACCGGCTCAAAGCCCTTGTCCTCGGCGAAGAGCTGGGCCGCGCGGTTCAGGCGCAGGTATATCCCTTCCTGGTCAATCCGGTGTTCGGGGCCGTGCTTGTTCTTCACCACCCGCAACTCGATCACGTCGCTGGACCCCGGCACCGGGCGCAGCGACAGCAGGATGCGAGCCGAATACTCGATCGCGCCACTCTCCTTTGCGGCGGCCATCTCGCTGATCTGGTCTTCGGGCCGCTTGTGCTTGTAGGCCGCTCGCGACATCTCGCTCGTCGTGACGACCAGCATGCGAAACCGCCTCGCTGCAGCGCGCAGCGCGGCAACACGACGGGTCACCGCTCGGTGGATTGACTCTTCGTCGCCCTCGCCACTGCTGCGCGCAGTCTGCACCGAGTCAACGATCAGCACACAAGGCGGGCGCGGGTCGCTGCCCCCGGTGCGCTCCCGAGCGTAGGCGTTGAGCCACACTGCGGCTTGCTCGATCGTGGTCGCGCCGCTCCAGAGCCGCAGCGGGAGTTTGCGCACCAGTTCGCGGGCTTGCGCCAACAACTCGGGCGAGCGGGCCTCGCATTCTTCGCGGCTCGTGCCTCGTCGCTGCATGATGCGCACCATCACGTCAACTGGTTCTTCGTCGACACCGAGGAACCCGACACAGACACCGCGGCGCAACCACTCGTCGGCGAACTGCAGCACCAAGCCCGTTTTGCCGGCGTTCGGCGCCCCGATCGTGAACGCGCGCGAGCCAAGCGGGAAACCGCCACCGGTCATCGCGTCGAGTGTCTCCAGCCCGGTGGGCAGACGCAGCAGCGGGCCATCCTCTTCCCACTCGTCGATGACGTCCTCGGGGTCGCCGCTCTCGATCTTCGGGCCGGTTGACGGCTCCGCGGGCGGGAGAGCGGGCACCGGCGGCAGCACTTCGAAGGCCGCCTCCGCAATCGCCGCTGGCGCAACCGCGACTCCCTTGGCGCATGCGCGAGCCACGTCGCGCTCGACCCAACTCTCGCGGGTGTACTTCATTGGGTCGGCCGATTCCTCGACTTCCCCACGACCCCACGCGGTGCAAGTCAACAACCACTGCACGACCGAGGCCCCGTGACCGTTCGCGGCGCTCACCGCGAGTCGGATCAGGCGCTGAAAGGCCTCGCTGGCGCTCTTCTCGCCGGTCACTTCTTGCCAGCGGGCCGCGATCAGCGCCTCGCCATGCGGCATCTCGCGCACTTTCTCGGAGATCGCGTTCAAGGTTGGCGACGGGCCCTCTCCGGTGGGGAGCTTCGCTTCGCTGCGCTCCTCGACGTTCAGCCCGAAGTGGTCGATGAGCCAGTCGATGCTCTCGATGCACGTAACGACCTCCTCCGTAGCCGCGAGGCGGTTGCCTGTCGTGCAGAGGTAGCCAGCGGTCTCGCCGAGCCCGAAGATCTGGATCTCTGGCGTCTTGCCCCCGGTGTTGGGCATGGCGTCCATCATCAGCCGGACCTTCGAGCGAAGCCCCGCGGGAGGTTCGCGCTCGACGCACACAAAGACGTGCAACCCGGTGCCCGACGGCGAAACCTCGGTGAAGGGCAAGCCGAGAGGGCCACTGAGGCGCTCGATGATCTCGATGGCGAGCGGCGCTATCGCACCGGTGACCGGATCGCGCACCGCGTCGAGGTCGATGCCCAAGAGCCGGCCCTGCTGCGCGTCGATGAACGGCTTGACGCCTCCGAGGAAGTGAAAGCCGACGCCGCCCTCGGTGTTCCGCGGTGTGTCCTTGACTGCGTCCCAAGGGAGGAACGTCGAGCGATCGCCCGGTTTGCAAAGCGGCTTCTTCGATGGTCGGCCACCGGCGTTCGGCATCAGCGCCCAGCGGCACCAGTTCTTGAAGCCTTGGAGAAGGGCGGGGATCTCGCTTGCGCGGGCAAGCACTGAGTAGTCTACTCCGGCCATCGTTCGGCTGTTCCTTTCCGTGCCCGTGGGTCCTGTCGAGGGCTGCGGGCACGGTTTTTCGAGGGGCCGCCCTTGTAGCCGGACCGCACGGCGCCGCGCAAGGGCCTAGTTGTTGACATCGCGGGCCGCGCTGGCTAGCGTCCGATGTCAACTATGGGATCCCTCTACCCGTTCCAGGTCGACGGCATCGACTGGCTCGCGAAGCATCTGCGCGCAGGGCTGTTCGACGAGCAGGGCCTGGGGAAGACGATCCAAGCGCTGCGAGCCGCAGCGAACTCCAAGCGGGCCTTGTTCGTGGTCCCTACCGTGGTCGCGCACAACTGGGCCCGCGAGCTAGAGCGCTGGGTCGGTGCCGAGGCGAGCGCGATCCAAGTGCTCGCCACCGGGAGGGACCGCATTCGCGCCGAGTGCCGGTGGATCGTGGTGCCGCACAGTCTGCTGCTAGTTCCGGCGATCGTGGCCCAGTTGCACGGTTTCAACACCACGGTGCTCGATGAAGCGCATTTCTTCCGCAACCCGACGGCGAAGCGCACGCGAGCGTTCTTCCTCGGCGCCGACGCGATCGCGCGACGATCCCATCACACCTGGCTGTTGACCGGCACCCCGATGCCCAACCATCCCGGCGAACTCTGGCCCATGTTGGCCGGCATCGCACCGGAGAGGCTGCGCGAGACACCCGGAGGCAAGTTGCTCGGCTACCGCGCGTTCCTGGAAAGGTTCTGCGTGCTCGGGCACAACCCGTTCGGCAACAAGCCGAAGGTCGTCGGCGTGCAGAATGCCGCCGAGCTGCGCGACCGGATCCAGGGCTTCTACCTGCGGCGCACGAAGAAGGTCTTGACGCTGCCCCCGGTGCGATACGGGCACGTGGTGCTGACCGCTGACGACGCCTGCAGCGACGCGATGCGCAAACTCGAAGCGAAGTTCGGCGGGCTGAAGGGCGAGGAATTGCTCGACGCGATGCGCCGCGACGCAGACTTCTCGACGTGGCGCCATGAGTGCGGGAGGCTGAAGGCGACGCCCGCGGTTGATCTACTGCGGTCGGACTTCGAGAGCGGAATGCGCAAGGTCGTCGTGTTCGCGCACCATCTCGACGTGATCGCGGCCCTTGTCGACGGGCTGCAAGACTACGGCGCCGTAGCTCTGGTCGGTTCGCAGTGCGCGAGCGAGCGGCAGGCGTCGGTCGATCGGTTCCAGAACGATCCGACGGTGCGTGTTTGCGTCGCCCAGTTGACGGCGGGCGGCGTCGGCGTGACGTTGACCGCGGCGAGCGACGTCGTCATGGTCGAGCAATCGTTCGTCCCCGGTGACAACCTGCAATGCGTCGACCGGTGCCACCGCATCGGGCAGGGCGCGTCGCTGCTTGTGCGCTTCCTTTCCTTGGCCGGAAGCGTTGACGAGATCGTGGCCGAGACGTTGACCCGAAAGACCGCGATGATCGCGGAGGTTCTCTAAAGTGAATCAAGCCCTGAAACTGCGCGTCTGGCGCGCGCTGCGCGCCGCCGAGACGATCCTCGAAAACATGGCGAAGGAGCAACCGCCAGCACTGTTTCGCTCCCGGTGGGCGGTTCCCGACGAACCGTTGCGCAACGACGCGCAGCGGCTTCTACCGTTGCTGCACGATGTCGCAAACTTGGTCGAGACTGACGTGCTCGACAAAGCCGTCGCGCCGACCTCATGGCGCGAAGACCTCGGCACGCAAGCCAACCTCGGCACCGGTATCAACCCATGACCATTCCCATTGGTGTTGTTGACAAGGCATCATGGACCGACCTGAAGGAACTCGACGAGCACGGTGAGAACCTCACGACGTGGGAGGCCGACTTCATCGAGAGCTTGCTCGGCCAACTGCGTGCCGGACGCATGTTGACCGAGAAGCAGCGCGAGAAGCTCGACGCGATCCGGGAGGAACGCTTGTGACCTACGGCTACTTCGTAGGAGGCCCCTCGACGGGCAACTCCGCGAGTTTCAGGGGACCTACGCGGAGGTCGGGGTGTGTCCACCGTTGCCGCGAGTTCTGTCAGTGGTAGGCAACCGGGATCGCGTTTCCCGGAAACGCGAGTTCGATTCTCGCAGGGCGCGGCACTTCACTTCGGCTGCCGACTCTTCACCCCAGTGAGCAGCCCGCGAGCGACGTCGAGGCCGCCTGAGGCCTCCGTCGCACCGGTGGCGACGTCGATGCCGTAGCCAACTCGCGAGCCCACTGCCCCCAGTGGGATGCGGAACAGGATGCCCAGCAGCGTCAACGGGTCGCGGATGTCCTCGCCCTGGAACGTGACCGGGTTGCCGCGCCGGTCGACCTTGAGTCCGAGCGCGGTCTTCACCGAGTCCTTCGTGCCGAGGAACGCGCGCTCGAATGCCGCGACCACCGGTGACGTGGTCATGCGGTCGTTCCAGGGCTCGTTGTCGAACTGGTTCAACGTGAACGCGCCGACCGTGGGACCGAACACCGGCACCTCGGCGAGAGCTGACCGGAGCTGCCCGAGGAACAGATACTCGAACGTCAACACGTCAACATCGCCGTCTTCGTCGTCGTCTTCCCACTGGCCGCGCATCGTCTTCGTGATCGCATCCGCAAGCAGCATCGGCAGCGCAAAGCCCAGGGCGTAGGCCCCGAACGCGACGCCGGCCTTGCCCATCCCGCTGGCGTTGCCGATCTTCACGAGCTGGTCAGCCTGCAGGTTGGCCATCGTGTTGAAGTAGCCGGCGAACATCGTCCAGATGCGGTAGAACGGCGAGCCTTCCTCGAAGTGGGCAACGTCGGTGGGTCCGAACGACGACTGTGTCATGCGCACCGCGGCGTCGGCCTGCGCGATCGCGTCGGCATCGGCATCCGCGTCGTTGACTTGCTTGCCCGCCTTCGCGAGCGCCTGCTCGTAGGCCCCCGACCAGACCACCGAGTCGACGAGATTCTGCATCCCGCTCTGTAGGAAATAGGCGTGCTGCTTCACCCAGGCGCGGAGCTTCGCGAACTTCGACCGGTTCTGCATCAGGTCGGTGATCGTCTCCAGGCTGTCATAGACCTGGTTGTTCTGGCGGTTCGCCATAAACGCCGACTTGCTGGCGATGTCCTTCAGCAGGTCTCGACGCTCCCCGAGCAGGCGCCACATACCCTTGGCCAGGAATCGCGGCCCGACCTTCAGGGTCGCCGAGATCAAGCCGGTGAGCTGCTGCAGCGCGTTGCCGACGTTCGCGAACATCGTCGAGATCCCGACTGAGCTGCGCACCGCGCGCCAGAAGTTGTCGAAGTCTTCGTTCTTGCCGGCCTTGGTGATCGACTGGCTGGCCACGCGCTGCAGCCACGGCAGCAGCATGTTCTCGAACACACCGGGCTGCTGCGCGTCGAGCATCGTCGCCACGTCGGTGTGCTTGGCGAGCCGCTCGACATCGCGCACCGCGGGCTGGATGAACGAGAACCGAAGCACGTCGTCGATATGCGCGGGCACGAGGTCGAGGTCGAGCAACAGCGGCTCGGCGAAATCCTCGACGCGCTCCCGGGTGAAGCCGCGCCCGGTGGTCGCGAACTGTTTGCGGAAGTCGGCTTCGAGCGCCGAGAGATTCTGAATCCGCGCCGCCGAGCGAGCGGTGCGATCCAGTTTCGCCGGCATGTAGCCGCCGCGGTAGGTGCCAACACCCGGGATCGTCACCGGGACGGCTTCCACTTCTTCGAAGTAGTAGCCGTAGAGGTCGCGGTGTGCCTTCTGCGCGATCGGCTTGAGTTCTTCGTTCAGGTCCCAGAGCTGTTGCACGAACTCCATCACGTCTTTCGTGATGTAGCCTTCCGCCGCCATCTTCGAGACGAAGGCGTCCCAGTTCCTGGTGTCAAGGATCTTGGTTTCCTTGTCGTAGGTGCCCCACCCGCGACCGACGAGCAAGCGCTTCAGGTTGCCGAGGTTGCCGACGTGCAGGAGCGACGCCACCAATTCCGCGTGGCCGAAGCCGCCGTTGCCGCGCCCGAAGACGTAGATCAACTTGCCGCTCGTGTCGCGGAACTCGATCAACCCCTGCTTCAGCCCGGGCCGGAGCTTGCGCACCATGTTTGCGATGCGCTTGGTGTAAACCGTGCGCGCCTTGCCGTAGGCATCGACCGCGGCGCGGATCGTGCGCCAGAAGAACCGGGTGAAGGGGCCGTTGTCGTCGCCGCCGTCCTTGCGCCACGCCCAATG
>CAYZBB010000044.1:0-2483 GCA_964476495.1 uncultured Actinomycetes bacterium
CACCCGGTCGGTGATCACGATGACCTTGCTGAAGATCGGCTGATCCGTCGACAATCCGATTCCCGGACCCGGTCGGTCAGCTCCGCGTCATGGTGTGTGGCGTGTGCAGCCGGGACAGGCGGTGGACCGCCGAGGTAGAGCGCGGCCTGTCTGCTGGCACTCTCGGCTGCGGCCATGGCGCCATGTCCCATCGACGCACCGCGTGTCGCGACTTGTCGCTGCCCCAGGCTTGCGGCGTCGCCGATTCCGGGCATTCATGATCTCTCACCTCAACTCCCGGCTGCTCACCCGGAATGTGTTCAGTAAGTGTTCACCGAAGTTGATCATGAGCATCGCAGACCAAGATGCGGCTGGCGACCATGGCTGAGCCTGCCGTCCATGGCTACCTTCGCGCCGTCCGGCAGGCCACACAGAGTAACTACGCCGTACACCTCGCGGCCGTCCGGGTGGCCTTCACAGCGGTCAGGTGGGACGCATCGATCCGGCCGTCGATCAAAGGGACACCCCGCCGGCTCCAAACAACGTCCGCCGCACGCTGCGCAAGATGCTCGCGGAGCCGAGTCGAGTCATCTGGGGGTCTCCGCGCACACCTTCCAGCGTCCGTCCGGCACTGTCGTCGCCGGGCGACCGATGCCAAGAACTGCGGCCCGAGGTGCTCGACAGCGCCGAGGAGATCGCCCAGCGTCACTACATCGCGCCCGAGGAACCGACCCCAGCACGGCACCCGCCGTCCACCTCAAGTCCCTTACTCCACGCGTCGCCACGGACGCTTCTGAGAGTGAGGTGGCCCAATGGGTACTCCACCATCGAGCGGCGGGAATCCTCCATACTAGAGGCATTGGTATTGAGGTTTTCCTACGCGGGAGGTGAGGTCATGGCTCCGCCGAGTGACGACCTGCTCGCCAGCCTGCCCGGGACGTTCCGCTACTCCGAAGCTCTCGACTACATCAGCGAGCGCCAGCTCCGCCGCCTGATCAGAGACGGCAGCATCATCGCTCTCGCGCGCGGCCTCTATCGCAAGAGCGACTGGCTGGGCGACGAGGACCTGATCGAGATTGCCGCCAAAGCCCCGCGGGCGACGCTGTGCCTGCGCTCTGCCCTCGCCCGACATGAGTTGATCGACGACATCCCGGCTGAGATCGACATCGCGATCCCGCGTGGGTCATGGACCCCGCAGACGACGGCCCCGGTCAAGTGGCGACACTTCGACCCCAAGAAGTTCGACCTGGGCCGAGGCCGACTCGACATCGACGGTTGCCGGAGCATCGGCCTTTACTCCGCCGAACGCAGCATCATCGACGTCTTCAGGATGCGCCACATCGAAGGATCCGACCTCGCCAACGAGGCACTCAAACGCTGGCTTCGCCAGGGCGGGCAGCCATCAGAGCTTCTCGCCCTTGCGCAGTCGTTGCCCCGCGCGCAGTCAGCGCTCCGCGAAACATTGGAGATCCTCTTGTGAGCCGGGTGACGAGAGGCACGCCGTCTGGCGAGGCCTACCTCATCATCCAGAGCACCCGCTCCGTCTGACCTCGAACAGCGCGAAGCCCGGCTCACCGACCGTCCGGACGGCTACCGGGCTCATTTCCATGCCGCTACTGCAGCAGGCGCTATTCAGCGTAGAGCAGCAAGCCGACCGGTGGGCGCGTCGGCGGCGTGCCTCAGCTGTTTTGAGCGCGTGCCCGGGAAGGCTTGCCTGGTGTGGAAGGCAAGATCGACATGGCGGCGCGACGGCAGGTCACCAACAAGCTGCGAGGTCGGTACCGCAGGGCGAGCAAGGCGGACCGGGGGAAGATCTTGGATCTGGTGGTCGATACCACCGGGATGGGCCGCTGGACGGCGCGGCGGATGTTGACCGGTCCCAGGCTGCCGGAGCGGGCCGAGCAGGTCACGGGCGCGCACGCTGGGCCGCGAGGCTTCAGCGACGACGCCAGGGGCGCTGCTGGAGCATGTGTGGGCGTTGATGGGCATGCCGTGCGGCAAGTATCTGGTGGTGATGCTCGAGCTGTGGCTGCCGCTGTTGGCCGCCTCCGGTGATCTCGACCGGCCGTTCGCCACCGACGATGCGATCACGCAACTCGGCGCGATGAGCGCGGCCACCGTGGACCGGCAATACCTGAGACCGGCCCGGGACAGGATGCGAGTCAAGGGCGTCTCGACGACGAAACCGTCTCCGCTGCTTCGCAACTCGATCACGATTCGGACCTGCACCGACGAGGCGCCGGACAAGCCGGGCGTGATCGAGGCCGACACGGTCGCGCACTGCGGGCCGACGCTGGTCGGCGAGTTCGCCCGGACGTTGACGATGACCGACATCGTCACCGCATGGACCGAGAACTGCCCGATCCGCAACAACGCCGCCAAGTGGATCCTGGCGGGCATCACGGAACTGCAGCAGCGGTTCCCGTTCCCCATGGTGATCTTCGACTGGGACTGCGGCAGCGAGTTCATCAACCACGAGGTCGCGGCCTGGCTGCAGGCCCGGG
>CAYZBB010000044.1:2583-39309 GCA_964476495.1 uncultured Actinomycetes bacterium
GCATCCGCGGCATCACCGGCAGGTTGATAGCGCTCAGCTGCTGGAGCGGCGTCGGGTGGCTGGCATGAGTTCTGCGGCTCCGTAGCTGTTGTCGTCTGGGTTGAGGGTGGTCCCGGGGGCAACGATCTGGTCGATCCGGTCGAGAACATCGCTGGGCAGGGGGACCTCGCCGCCGGTGAGCTGGGATTCGAGCTGTTCCATGGTGCGCGGACCGATGATGGCCGACGTCACGCCGGGGTGGTTGATGACGAACGCGATGGCCAGGTCGATCAGCGACATGCCCGCCGACTCCGCGAACCGTGCCGGGGGACGCGCCGCGGAGTTGGGGGTGCCGGCCGCCCCTTTACGCCAGCGGCCGGACAGCCATCCGCCGGCCAACGGGCTGTAGGTCAGGGTGCCCATGCCGTATCGCAGGGTGGTGGGCAGCACGTCCTCCTCGATCCCGCGGACGAGGATCGAGTACGGCGGCTGCTCGGTGACGAACCGCTCCAGGCGCCGGTCGCAGGATGCCCACTGCGCTTCGACGATCTGCGACCCAGAGTAGGAGGACGAGCCGATGTACCGCACCTTGCCTTGGCGGACCAGGTCGGTCAGGGCGCCGAGGGTCTCCTCGATGTCGGTGTCCGGGCTGGGGCGGTGCACCTGGTACAGGTCGATGTAGTCGGTTCGCAGTCGCCGCAGCGAGTTCTCGACCTCGCGGATGATCCAGCGGCGCGAGCCGCCCCGCTGGTTGGGATCGTCCGGGCTCATGGGCATGAAGAACTTGGTGGCCAGCACGATGTCATCGCGACGGCCCTGCAAGGCTCGGCCGACGATCTCCTCGCACGCGCCGGCGGAGTAGACGTCGGCGGTGTCGACGAAGTTGATCCCGGCGTCCAGGGCGCGGTGAATGATGCGCACCGAATCCTCGACGTCCTGGTTGCCCCAGGGCCCGAACATCATGGTGCCCAGGGCCAGGGAGCTGACCGATACTCCGGTCCGCCCCAATAGTCGCTGCTCCACCGTCGCGGTTCCTTCCAGATGGCTGTTCGTGATCGGGTGATTAGTCCCGGGGGGTGACGCGCAAGGTCGCCCGGGCCGGGCCGGGGCCGACGACGCTGCCCACGATGCGCGGTCCGTACCGGTCGTACTTGGCGTGGTAGGCGGCGTCGAGGTCGGCGTGCAACGCGGCGTCGGCGGGGTCCGGGGTCTGGTAGGTGACGTTCCACCCGCTGCCGGCGACGTCCAGGCGACCGGTGCCGGCCGCGGCGGCGCGGCGGAACCACCCATTGTCAGGGCCGTAGGCGGACCGCACATACACCTGGTCGCCGAGGCGGACGGCCCAGATGGTCGCCGCGGGGCGCAGGGATCCGTCCGGCCGGCGGGAGCTGACGTGCACTTCATCGGTGTCGTCGATCAGAGCCAGGTCCGGCTCGGCCCACCCGCTCACCCCGGGCCGCCGGTGGCCTGGGTGTGGTCCTGCGCGAATACCCGCTTGGCGACGGCGATCGCGGACATCGCCTTGGGCCAGCCGGCGTAGAAGGCCAGGTGCACGATCGCCTCGACGAGTTCGGTTTCGGTGAGCCCATTCTGCTTGGCGATACGCAGGTGCCCGACGAGCTGCTCGGTGCTCCCGCCGGTGACCAGCGCGGCCACGGTCACCAGCGACCGGTCCCGCCGCGCGAGGTCCGGGCGGGCCCACACGTCCCCGAACAGGACGTCGTCGGTCAGCTGGGCCAGCTTCGGGGCGATGTCGCCGACCAATCGCTGCGCCGGCGTGGTACCGGCCGGGTCGTTCGGCTGGCCGGTGGCCGGGCCGCTGGCGGTATCGGGGCGGGTCACGGTGCCACCTGCACCTTCAGCGCCTCGCGGGTGTCCATGGCCAGGTAGGCCGCGGGGACGTCATCGAGGCTGACGGTGCGATCGAAGACCTTACCGGGGTCGATGCGGCCGACCAGGACGTCGGTGAGCGCTTGGTCGAGGTAGGCGCGCACTGGGGCCGGACCACCGTTGAGGGTGACGTTCTTGCCGAACAGGGACCCGAATCCGACCGGTGCCTGCTCGTACTGGGGCACGCCGACGCGGCTGATCGTTCCGCCCGGGCGGACGATCCCGTACGCCTGCTCGTAGGCCGGCATGTAGCCCACCGCCTCCAGGACGACGTGGGATCCCTGACCGCCGGTCAGGTCCCGGACCTTGGCCACACCTTCCTCGCCGCGTTCGGCGACGACGTCGGTGGCTCCGAACTGGCGGCCGAGGTCGGTGCGCGACGCGTGCCGGCCCATCAGGATGATCCGCTCGGCGCCCATCTGACGCGCCGCGAGCACCGCCGACAGCCCGACCGCGCCGTCACCGATGACAGTGACGGTCTTGCCCGGCTGGACGGCGCCCATGAAGGCGGCGTGGTACCCGGTGAGGTAGACGTCGGAAAGGGCAAGCAGGGACGGGTACAGCCGCTCGTCAACGCCGGCGGGCACGGCGACGAGGGTGCCCGCAGCCTGCGGGACCCGGACGAGTTCAGCCTGGGCACCGCCGACACCACCGGCGCCGTACCAGCCACCGTTGACGCAGGCGGTCTGGAAGCCGTCCTTGCAGAAGTCGCAGGTGTTGTCGGAGTACGCGAACGGAGAGATGACGAAGTCGCCGACGCTCAGTCCGGGGACCTGGGAGCCTGTTTCCTCGACGATCCCAATGAACTCGTGCCCCATCGGCCGGCCCTCGGTGGTGGCTTCCAGGCCTCGGTACGGGTGCAGGTCTGAGCCGCACACGCAGGCGCGGACCACCCGCACGATCGCGTCGGTGTCCTGCTCGATCCGGGGATCGGGCACCTGCTCGACCCGCACGTCGCCGGCGCCGTACATGAATGTTGCTCGCACTGTGCTGCTGTCCTTTCGTCAAGGTGATCGCGGCGGTCGGCCGCGGTCGGTGTCTCGTGTTCCAGGCGACCAGCGTGGGTTGGTCGGTGGAAGTGCCTGTCGTGCCGGGTACCGGCAGTACCTGGCACCGCCGCGGGGACGCTCCACCGCGTCCCCGGGGTCGGGGCCGACCTGTGCGGTGACCTGGGGGATGACGCTGTTAGCGGCAGGTGTGGTTCAGCGACCGGCGTGGTCGACTGTCTCCGCCGGCTGGTCCTCGGTGTGGCTGGCGGCCCAGCTGGCGAGCAGCTTGAGCGCATCGGCGGTGGGGGTGCCAGCCGCGGCGGTGTAGATGTTCAGCCGCAGACCGGGCTCGGAGGGCAGGTCCAGCCCTTCGAAGTCCAGGTCGAGTTGCCCGACGGCGGGGTGCCGCAGCCGCTTTCGGCCGCTGCGGTGGAACTTGACGTCATGCGAGGCCCATTGCTGCCGGAACAGTTCGCTGCGCATGGACAGCTCGCCGACTAGCGCGGTCAGCTCGTGGTCGTGCGGGCTGCGTCCGGCTTCCAGTCGCAGCATCGCGGCGGCGTCGGCGGCGATGCGCTCGTAGTCGACGAAGAAGTCCCGTGCGGCGGGGTCGAGGTAGACGAACCGGGTTGTGTTCGCCGCCCGCTTGGCGGTCGCACCGGCCTCCGGTGACGACAGGACCGGCGAATACAGCGCCCGGGCCAGGAAGTTCATGGCGACAATGTCGTGGCGGCCGCTCCGCACCCACGCCGGCGCCTCGGTGATCGCGTCGAGCACCTGCTGCACGGCGGGGCGCACGACGGAGGGGGTGGCCCGCAGCCGGCGGCTCGCTGCGGTCGGCGGTCCGGCCGCGCGGGCCAGGGCGACCAGGTGCTCGTGTTCGGCGTCGTCCAGCTGCAACGCGACGGCCAACGCGTCGAGCACGCCGTCCGAGGCACCGGCGAGGTCGCCCCGCTCCATCCGGATGTAGTAGTCGACCGAGACGCCGGCCAGCATGGCGACTTCCTCCCTGCGCAGGCCCTTGACCCGACGGTTCCCGCCGTAGGCAGGCAGCCCCGCCTGCTCGGGGGTGAGCCGGGCGCGGCGGGTGCTCAGGAACTCGCGCACCTCGGCCCGGTGATCGGCCCGGGCGGCCGCACGCACATAGGAGCTGGTCATGCCCTCACGGTAGAGACCCGACGGCCGGCCAGACAGGTACTGGCGTTACCCGTAACGAGCGGAACTCCCCCACCGACCCAGGTCGACGTCAACTGGAAGGACGACCAGGAAAGAGATCTCATGACGACGGTAGTGTTCCGCCCGCGATGTGCACCACAACGACCCAGGCCTGCGACGCGGCGGACCGCTCGGTTGGTGGTCGTCTCGGTCAGCTACGTCATGATCCTGTTGGACAACTCGGTGATCTTCGCCGGCCTCCAGAGCATCCGGGCCGGCCTAGACCTCAGAACGGCCGACCTGTCATGAGCATCCCTAGGCTCGGCCGCGCAGACCAGCAGCGAGGCCAGCCCGAAGATCCCGGGCCTTGGAGGCGCCGGCGGGGCGATCGCCGCTGTCGCTGATCACACAGCGCACTTCCACGGTCGGGAAACAGGCATGCGCGGTCGCCCTGCACGCCGCCACCGTCGGCACGGGCGCCGGTCTCGGGCCGGTCATCGGCGGCGCGAGGGCCCAATGGGTCTCGTGGCGGGCCGGGTTCCTTCAAAGTGTTCAGTAAGCGTGCAGTTTGAGATCTTTGAACCTGCCGCAAGATCACGAAATCACCGCTGACCTGCGACAAGCGCGCCCGGCAGGATTCGAACCTGCGACCGGAGGATTCTAACCAACCGCCGATTCCAGTGGTTTTGGGTGACCGCGGATGACGCGCGATGCAAAGTCCAGGGCTGGGATCGGCGACTTTGCCGGCTCCCGGTGTTCATGATTTCTCACCTCGACTCCCGCCTGCTCACTGGGAATGTGTTCAGTAAGTGTTCACCGAAGTTGATCAAGAGCAGCCCGAGGCTGACACCAGGCAGCTGGCGAGCTTGCTCGGCCTCTCGTCGAAGGTGACGGTTGCACGGGCGGGTTTGGTCACGCCGAGTCACCACCAAAGGCAACCCGGTGGTGACCACCATCCGTGTCCAGGGCAGGCATTTGGCTGCCAGCCCCAACACGGCTTCGGTCAAGCGAAAGGGAAAGCAATAGCCCCAGAGACATGGCCGAGGCCAGGGGTCATCTGGGGCAGTTCGCCGTCTAGTCTAGCCGCTCACCCAGCCGCACTTCAGCACGATCATGCATCACCCAACCGATACTCGGATTCTTCAATTTCGGAGGGGGCTTGGAGCAGGTTCAGTGCATTCGTGGCGTCAATCAGTCGTCGGGCAACTGTGTCAACGGCCAGATCCGCCGGGAGTGCCTCGCTGAACTTGAGCCCGCGCACTGCGTCAGTATCCACCGCCGGCAGCGGCCGGTCACCTTGATGGAGGCGTGCTGATTCCAGCGCTCGCCGGACATCAGACGCGGTGAGGTCGGAGTGCAGACGCAGCCAGAGATCACCGACGCGTTGAGTGGGGTCGACGAGGTCGGGTAGCCAGGCCATCAGGGTCCGGTTGACCCGCGTCCCGCCCCAGGTCCACCAGCGCCAGTCGCCGCGCGGGGTTCGGTCCAGGACAAGGCGATCGTGGTCGGCCACCGCGGCTAGGTCATGGCGGATATCGAGGACCGCCGCAGTCGCGCGCCGGGACAACTGCACCCCGAGAGGAAGCTCGCCGAGTGCGACCCGGCGCATCCCGGAGACGATGTCGTACGACAGCCCGCCGTGCTGGGTGGCCCAGCGCGCCTTACCGCCACCGTCGACCGGCTCGACGAAGCATTGCCGCCGACGCCAGTCGATATGGGTGACCTTCCAGGAACGGCCGGCGAGCAGGATCAGTCGCGTTCCCCTGGTGTCGTCGAGCAGGACCTCCACACCGACCGAACCGATCTCTCGGCGACCGGCGAGCACCCCGAACTGTGGGGGCGAGGCGAAGACGGCCAACAACTCCATGAAGTGCCTGCGACCGTAGTTCCTCTCCGCTTCGGGGCCGACGAAAGCGACTCCCCCATCCACATCGATGAAGTCCTTGTCGATGAGGTGCCTCATGATCCGGTCGGCGAATCCGTCGAGGAGCGGCAGGTCACCCCAGATGTCGCGCCAGCCTGCCAGCTCAAATCCGTGCCCGGCGAGCGCCGCCGCGAGAATCTGCTGGGCGGCGATGTGCCGCGGAGCGGGCGTAGCCAACACCGGCTCGACCCAGCCCCGCCCCCAGCCGTGCAGCATTCCGAGGGCAACCAGCAGTGTGTCCGGTTCCAGGCACAGGAACAGGCAGTTACGTGTGCTTCCTGGTCGCCGCCCGGTTCGTCCGAGCCGCTGGAGGAATGACGAGACGGTGCGGGGCGAGTCGATCTGGATCACCCGGTCCAGATCGCCGACGTCAATCCCCAGCTCCAGGGTCGAGGTCGCGACGATGACGCAATCGCGGGCCTGGGCGAAGGCCTGCTCCGATTCTCGACGTTCGGTGGCCGAGAGGGAGCTGTGCGAAAGGAACGTGGTCACCCCTCGGTCGCGCAGGGCCGCTCCGAGTTCCTCCGCCTGCCGACGGGAGTCGACGAAGACCAGCCGCTTCTGGCCGTCATGTAGCGCGGCGAGCACGGTGGCGGCGTTGTCGAGGCTGCCCACGTGATCGACGGCAACCTCCGGCACGACCGTGGCGTCGGCCGGCGGCGAGACGAGCGTGCCGGCGGCGCGTGCGGCGGCGGGCCGCCCGGGCGACCCTTGCAGCCAGGTCAGCAGCTCGTCGGGGTTGCCGACCGTCGCCGACATGCCGACCCGTTGCAGCCGCCGGCCGAGGATCCGCTCCAGCCGGGCGAGGACGGCAAGCAGGTGCCAGCCCCGGTCGTCACCGGCGAACGCGTGCACCTCATCGATGACGACCGCCCGCACGCCGCCGAGGAACGTTCGGGCGTCGACCAGTTCGGAGACGAGCATCGACTCGACGGACTCGGGGGTGGTGAGCAGCACATCCGGACGCGCGATCTTGATCTGCCGACGCGCGGCGCTGTCGACGTCCCCATGCCACACCGCCGCGGACCGGCCCAGCCAGCCGGTGTAATCGGCCAGCCGCGGGGTGAGGTTGTTCAGCAGCGCCTTCAGCGGACACAGGTAGAGCACGGACACGTCCATCCAGCTCTGATCTGCCATTCGGGTCAGCACCGGGAACATCGCGGCCTCGGTCTTGCCGCCGGCGGTCGGCGCGAGCAGCAGCGCGTCCTGCCCGTCGAGGATCGGCCGGACCGCGGCGTCTTGCAGGGGACGCAGATCGCCCCAACCCAGGGTGTTGACGACGTGATGCCGGATCACCGGGTGCAGTAGGTCAAATCCCGAGGTCACCGCCCGACTCCGATCAGGGTCACAGCTCGACGTCGTCGGGCGAGAGTGCGCCGGTGGACGCGGCCCGTTCGGCGGCCGACATCTCGTCCAGCCGGACCGAGACGGCGTTCTCCCGTGGCCGGAAGTCCGGGTAGAGCTCGACCAGGTCGAGTACCTCGGCCACCAGTTTGCGCAGGTAGAGGCGTGGAACGATGCCCACCTGCCCACCGAGTCGGCCGGCGACGGCGCCGGCCAGGTCGGCCAGCAGTTCGTTGTCCACCAATCCTCGGATCCGGTCGGCGGCCGGCGATCCGTCGGCGAAGATGTCGCGCACTCGGGTACCGACCTCCACCAGGCGGTCGAGATCGAAGGCGGGCAGCCGGATCTGCGGTGCCCGCGGGTTGTCGAACCGAGGGTCGGCGAACGTGGTCGCCAGCCGAGCGGCGAGCGGCGGAAGGCCCGGCACGCCCTGCCGGCCGTCGAAGAACGCCGGGGTGCCGGTGATCATCAAGTACAGGCCCGGGTAACGGCCCGAATCGAGTTCGTCAAGCCATTGCCGGAGCGCGTTGAGCGCCTTGGCCCGCGCGTCCGACCGCATCCGCTGCAACGTCTCGACCTCGTCCAGAACGATCACCAGGCCGGCGTGCCGGGCGCCCTTGAGGACGGCGAGCAGACCCTGCAGGAACCCCATCGCCAGAAAATGATCGATGTCGCCGCGGATCCCGGCGGTGCGCTTGGCCGCGGCGGCGACGTGCGGCTGACCCGACAGCCAGGCGATGACGGACTCGGCGGTGGCCTCGTCGCCGGAATCGAGCGCGTTCAGGTAGCCGCGCAGGGCGATCGGAAAGACCGGGGTCGCGGCGGCCACCTGGCCGAGTCGCTGATCCAGCAGCGCGGCGACCTGTTCGGGGGTGGCCTGGTCCGCTCCGGCGGCCGCCGCGGCGTCGTTTTCCACGCCGAAGAACCAGGCGTCGACCACCGACCGGAACGCCGACGGCGGGAAGGCCGAAGTCCGCAGCGACTCACACACCCGGCGATACACCGTCTCCAGCTTGTGCAGCGGTGTCTCCAGCTCGGAGATCTGCACCTCCGCCACCGCGAAACCCTTGGCCAGGGCCCGCTGTTCGAACCATCGGGCGAAAAAGGTCTTGCCCGAACCATATTCGCCGCGAACCGCCTTGAATCCGGCGCCCCCGGCGCCGACGGCAGCCAGCTCGGCGTCCACGGTGACGACGAACCGATCCAGGCCGACGGCGAGGACGTCCAGGCCCCCGGCGGGAACGGTGCCGCGCCGCAGGGCGTCGAGGATCTCCCGCCGACGGACCGGCGAGATCGTCATGGGGTGACGCCGAACTGCTCGTAGAGCAGGCCGTCGACCAGGGTCACCTCGATGCCGGTCTGGCTCAACACGACGACGCCGTCGACGTTGAGCACCTGACTCACGACGGCCAGGGTCCCCGCGAGCCGGCGGTCGGCCACCCCCAGGGCCGCGCCCGCCTGCGGCCGGCCGAGGGTGCCACCCGCCGCGATCAGGGCCCGCAGCAGGCGCCCGATCTGTTCGGCCGGCAGCTGCGGTGCGAAAAGCGCTCGGTTGTGAACGAACTGCTTGGTCGCCAGGACTCGCTGAACGGAGTCGTCGGTGGGTGTCGCCGACCGATCGGGGTCGTCGAACAGCGTTGGCGGCCCCTCCCTGACTGCGTCGGCCCGCGGGCCGGCGCCGGCGGTCGACGCCCTGGACGGGAGCGGTTCGCTGACCGCGCGGGTGAGGGACTCGGCGCCCACCCACCAGGTCGGGACCGCTCCCGCCGGCTTCAGCGGAAGGTGCGCGGGAATCTCGCCGGGGACCAGCACCATAATCGGCACGACGACCTCGGCAAGTGCCGCGCCGCCGTGGTAACCGGCCTTCAGCCGGGTGTAACGGACCTGCTCGTCGACGGCGAGGACGGCCCGCCGGTTCTCTGTCAGCACCCTGTCTCCCTCGACGAGGACCTCGTCGTCGGCCACCGACACGTCTGAGTTGGCCGGCCGCCACCGGGCCGAGATGGCCTCCCCGCGCTGCCGGTCCTGCTCCCGGCGCTCGACGACGTGCCCGTGATCGCTGGTCAGGACGACCGTCCGACCCACGCGGCCGGCGGCGTGCAGCAGCGCGTCGAGCGGGTGCAGCGTTCCGGTGGTCCACCGGGTGCCGATCGGGTCGGAACGGTCGAGCGCGTCGTCGATCGCGTTGAGCACGCACGCCACGACCGGCCGGTGCACGACGTCGTCGATGGCCGTCCGAAGGTCCGACGGGAGCGCATGCCCCGCCGACACCGCCTCGATATCGCCCTTGCGGAACAGTGTCTGGGCCCCGGACCCACGGGAATGCGCGGTGAGCCAGCCATCGAACCCGGACGGTTCGGTGTGGGTGCCCGTCGCCAAGGTGCCGGACAGCAGGCTGGTTCGACTGAGCTCGGTCACCGTGGGTAGCACCGCGACCGCCGCGTCCAACCGGCGGTCGCCCTCGACGACGTCCACCTGTTGCCAGACGCTGGCGTGCCGACGAGTGAGGTCGACCACGATGTCACCCGCCGCGGCGCAGCTCATGCCGTCCGCGATCACCAGCAACACACTGCCCCGGCCGTCCTCCGCGCCCGACCCTCCCGGCGCCGCGGCCGCGGTCAGCGGGAGCACGACCCGCTCCAGGATGTCCTCGATCAGCAGCGGCGACCCGGCACCACGGCCACCGGAGTACACCGCGCCAGACGCGACCAGCCCGGCGGCGGAGCGATCCTGGGCCACCCGCTCGGCGCGAACGCGTTGCAGCACCCGGTGGGCGACCGAGGCGAGGGCGGCCCGGTCGGAGCCGGTGAAGGCATCGTTGACGGCGGCGTCGACCCACGATCCGGTGTTCCGGTACCACTGGACGGCCTGGTCGAGCGTGCGCAGGTCCGGACGGTCGATGGCCCGATAGCGCAGCAGCCGCACGAGCGCGTGCGCGAGCTGGACGTCCCGCGGCCACCCGTCGTCGGTCCGGCCGGCGACGGTGACGTGCTCGACGACCCGGTTCCACGCCGCCTCGACCGCGTCCATCAGGCCGAGCCCGGACCGATCGCGTCGCGACCAGGTCCCGACCAGGTCCGAGACCGCGGTCGCGAGCCGCTCCAGGCGAGCGTCGAGCGCGGCCGGTAGGTAGTCCGAGCATTCGACCTGCTCCCCGATCCGAAGCTCGGCGCCGATGGAGTCGGCGCGGCGCAGCAGCACGGCCAGCGCGGCCCCGGATTCATCGGCCAGTTGGTCGGCGGCGAGCACCGCGGAAGAAGCCCAACCGTTCAGCGCGGGCCCGGGCAACGACGCGGCCACGACCGATTCGAGCCGGGTCCGCAGCACGACGTGCGCCTCTCGATCCGACTCGGCGGTTCCCCGGACGATGTCGGCGATCAGCCCGATGGGGATCAGGTCGGACGGCGGACGGCCGGAGCGGAGCGCGGCAAGGAGGCCGACGGCCGGCTGCCCCCACCGTGCGCCCAGCCAGCCGAAGACCTCCTGCTGGAGGTCGGGGTGGGTTCCCGCGCGCCATGCTGCGAAGCGTGGGTCGGCGTCCGGTCGCCCGGACCAGTGGAGCAGGTCGACCACGGTCGTGGCGCCGGTCAGCCCGAGGGCGGCACCCAGCAGGGTCTCGAAGAGCAGGTCCCGGGTGAGCACCCCGCCAACGGCCACCGGAGGTCGAGTGACGTCGGCAAGCTGACCCAGGGCCGCCCGGGCGGCGTTCGTTCCG
This sequence comes from uncultured Actinomycetes bacterium, assembly GCA_964476495.1. Taxonomy (GTDB): domain Bacteria; phylum Actinomycetota; class Actinomycetes; order Mycobacteriales; family Nakamurellaceae; genus Nakamurella. Next base: position 13,580 of record CAYZBB010000044.1, read on the forward strand.
GTCATCAGCGCGTACTCCTGGGTGGTCGCGCCAAACCGGTCACGCAGGGCTTGCCACGGGTCGGGGTACCGCACGCGGCGCCCGACCAGGTGTTCACGGATGCCGTCGCCGAGTTGCTCGTCGGTTAGGTCGGTGAGGACGACCAGACGGCCGGAGACGGCCCGGCGCCTGGTCAGGCCGTCCCGGACGGCCAGCGTCGTCGCACACGCGAGCACGGTGACCGGTTCGCCGTCGACATCCATCGCCTCAGCGCCCTCCCAGCGCGGCACCGCCCGGATGGCCAGCACACCAGGCTTCCCGCGGAACCGGCGGACCTGCGACTGAACGGTCACCCGATCCACCTGCTGCAGGAAGTCGCTGGCCGGAGTGTGGCTTCCCGTCATCGCGGTCGGTTGTCTCCGCGCGACGCCGCCTCGTGCGCCGCGACCCGCACGTCGAGGTCCAGGTGCGGGAAGGCGGTTAGCGCCTGGCGAATCGCGGCCTCGATGCCGGCTCGATCACCGTCGCCGGTGACGGTCACCGCGACGGTGCCCGCCCTGGCCCCGGGTGGTACCACCGGGTCTGAGCGAGCGGTCGTCGCCGGCTGAGCGGGCTGAGCGGGTGGCGGCGCCTGCCAGTGCTCCAGCCATCGCTGACGGGCGTCGTCAGCCGCGGCGATCGCCGGGACCAGCGGCTTGTTGTGTTCCTGGTCGGACGCGGCGGCCCGCAGGTCCTCCAAGATGGTCTGGGCGCCCAGCCCCCGCCCGTCCTGTTGCCCGGCGGCGTTTCGCACGATCGCGAAGCGCTGCCAGTTGGTCCCGGCGATGGCCGCGGCCACCGATCCGGCGGTGGCGATGGACCGACCGGCTTCGACATCGGTTCCCGGCAAGGGGTTCTGGGCCAGTCGGGCGATGAACTCCACCCGGTTGTCCGAGAGCCGGGAAAGCTGGTGCAGGAGCTGGTTGATCGCGCCCGCCAGTGTCCGCCGCTGGGGTTCGTCATCGAGTTCGAGTACCCCACCGAGCGTGTCGAGCTGTTCGACTAGGCGCTGCTGGTCCGGCAGGGTGGACTCGATGCGGGCGTAGGCATCCCGGACGAAGGTGGCCAGGTTGTTGGCGGTCAGGTGCGGGTTGCCGGCACCGCCGAAGAGCAGGGCGTAGCGCTCGAGAGCGGCGGCCCAGGTGCCGGAATCGGGCAGGGGTTCGGTGCGAAGCTGCATCTCGGGCCGCAGTTCGCGTACGGAGCCTGGTTGGTTGACCGGAGCCCCGTGCAGGTACCAGGCCCGGCGATGCCGGGACGCCCAGGCCGCGACCACCAGGTCACGGATGGCCGGGCTGAGCCCGCGGCCCGCGTCGGGCGGATCGACCGCGTGGCGCAGTGTCTCGACGTCGACGGGTTCCCGCGGATCGGTACCTCGCCGGGACAGCACCTGGCTGATCCGGTTGTCCCAGGTGCTGAACTCGGTGCCGGTGAACACCAGATGGGTTTCGTTGACCTTGGCCAGTTCCAGCGGATGCACGATCCGCCGCACCACGTCACGGTCGGCCCGGTCGAGGGCGAAACGCCCGTCGGAGTTGCCGTCGGCCGCCCGCAGGACGCCCAGGGTCTGGTTGATCTCCCGATCGGGGATCACCCGGTCGGCCGGGGTGAAGTCCGGATGGTGCGGGTAGCGGGCGGCGAACGCGGCCGCGATCAGCCGGTCGGCCGCCTCCCCGAGCGACGCCCCGACCGGGCGGCGAACGGTGAAACCGGGAGCGAGGGAACGAATCGGCTCCTCGCCCTCGGGGAACTGGTAGCCGGGCGCGACTCCGTAGACCTGCTGCAGGAAACTGCCGATCTGGCCGCGGATCCCGTTGCGCTGCGCCTCCAGGATGGCCCTGGCTTGCGGCCGGTCCATCTCGGGCAGGTCGGCCGCGTACGAGGCCCACTTCTCGCCGCCGAGCACGGTGTTGAGCACCACGAGCTGGCCCAGGAGCCGGTTCTGCTCCTCGTTGAAGAACCCGGGCAGCCAGACGATGGTGAACTCGTCCCAGCCGTTGTCGCGCATCCGTTCGATCCGCACATGGTCCTGCGCCGCGGTGTGGCCGGAGTCGTCGAACGGATAGTCCAGCACGATCTTGATGGCGTCCCCGCGGGTGCGGAAGGCGTCGTCCGGCAGGTAGGAGACGTCACGGACGTTGCCGAAGATGACGTCGACTTCCCGCGGCGTGCCCCGCCAAGTGATCTGCCGGGTCCGGACCCCGCCGAGTGCCGCGTTGATGCCGGCTACCCCGAGCGACTCGAACAGCATGTCCCGCACCAGGTCCCGGCGGCGGCCCTCGGTGTCTTCGCCACGGGCCCGGGCAACGACGCCCTCGTAGTCGACCTCGGCGAGGGTGACCGTGATGACCGGATTGCGGCCCTCGTCCGACGTGCGGACCTCGGGGACGGTCGCCTGCCAACTCCGCACCTTGTGCAGGGCCTGGGTGGCCGCGTCGCCGGGCAGCACCTCCCGGATGGAGCCGTGGTTGAGTGCGGCCAGCCGAGCCGGGGTGATCTGCTTGAGCGCGGGCACGTTCGGGGCGATGGCTGCCAGGATCAGGGTCTTGGCCAGCCGCGCCTCGGCCGCAGCTCCCGGCGGAAGATCGTGGTCGGGGGTGTCCGGGGCCAGGTGGTATTGCTCCAGGATGCGGGGCCGTAGCTTGGTCCCCCACAGGTCGCGGGCCAACCGGAAGCGGAGGGTGACCTGCGGGTCGGAGGAGGTGGTGGTGCCGGTGACGATGTCGTCGAACGCCTCACCGACCGGGATGACGTTGTCGATGGTAAGCCGATCGGCGTTGTCCACCAACATCTTCTGCATGACCTTGAGGGCCGTGCGCTCGCGCTGCATCAACCCGGCCAAGTTCGTGAGGGTGTCGATGAGGGCCGGCGAGAACGGGTAGGTCAACCGGAAGGACGCGGTGTCGGCCCCCCGGTGTTCCTCGGTCGCGTTGACGCCGTCGCGCAGCACGTCCCACACCGCCGGGGACCGGTCCAGCCGGTCGAACGCCCGCTGCAGCGCCGCGGTCGCATCATCGCTGCTGGGCAGCAGCAAACGTTGATGGGCGATGGCGGGCAGGTTCTCGTCGCCCAGCGCAATGGTGGCGAACCGGCCCGACTGGTGGGACAGACTCTGGTCCAATGCGGCTTGGTTCGCACCGGTGCCGGCGCCGGAACCGAGCCAGTGGCGCAGGTCTCGCTGCCGCGCGATGAATGACGTGATCGGCACAGCGAGCCGGCCTCGGCCACCCTCCACCAGCTTGGTGATCTTCTGGACCTCGCGGTTGAGCCGATCACGCTCGGAGATGATGAAGGTCAGCCACAGCATCAGCTCGTCCAGCAACAGGACGACCCCGTCGTAACCCAGGCTGCGGGCGTGCTCGGCGATCACCTCAAGGCCCTCGTCCAGCGACAGCCAGTCGGTGTTGCGGGTGAAGCTGGTGAAGTGCGAGTTCACCAGGGCCTGCTGGACCTGACGACGGTCGGCCAGGTCGGCGGTCGGCCAGGTCGCCCGGTCGTATCGCTCCGCGGTCCAGGTGGTGGCGGCCGAGGTGACGCCGAGCCGACCCCATGGTGAATCGGCGCCCGGCGCGATGCTGTTCAGGCCACGGAAGAAGTCCTCATCCCCCATGGTGCGGCGGAGCTTGCCGGCGTCCTCGAACAGGCCCTGTGCGGAGTGCAGCACCGGCGGCAGCGTGTCCGGATGCAGTTCCCGGATCTGATCCAGGAACTGGGCGAACAGGGTCGACTCGACCGACACGCTGTCCAGGAAGTGGAAGGTCAGCCGCAGCAGGTTGGCCGATTCCAGCGCGGAGTGCCGGGCCAAGACGGGCTGCAGCGCCGGGATCGCGCGGGCCCGCGCGTCGTGCCCGAGCAGCGCGTGCAGGACCGCCATGAAGTGGCTCTTGCCGGACCCGAACGAGCCTTCAAGAAAGGCGGCCTTGTTGTTGCCCGTCCGTTGGGCCTCCTCTACGACGCCCAGGGCCTGGTCGAAGGCATGGGCAAGGTCGTCGGTGACGACGTAGCTGTCCAAGGTGCTGGCGAGCTGATCCGGTTCGACGGACGACGTCAGGCGCAAGACGTAGTCGTCGGGACGCGCGACATCCGGAATGGTGAAGACGTCGCGAAGGGTGAGCCGGCCGGTGGCCACGCCCGAACGGCCGAACGGACTGCTCATCACGCCCCCATCCCAGGCCTCAGCGGAGCGATGCGCCCATGATTCGCTCGGCAAGCCTCGCTCACTGAACTTCCCTCCCCGCGGGTCGGCAAGGTCAGCCGCAGGGTGACGCGCGGCGTTCACCGATCCGTGGCGACCCTATCGCGAGGGGTGCTCGGGCGTGGGGCGTGTCCGAAGTGAGCGCCGCCCTGCTGGGCCTGCGCTGGGCGGTGCGGTGGAGTCAGCGAGTCGTGAGCCGGAGTCGCCCCGGTCATCGGGAGGATGATGGTGTGACCCGCCCCGTGCCGACCCGCGTCCTGCACATGACCCGGATCGAGCGGATACCCAGCATCATCGCCCATGGGCTGCTGTCGGACACCGCCTGCAGGCATGCCCAGATCGGTGGCATCGCGATCGGGTATGACCACATCAAGCAGCGACGAGCTCAACGTGCCGTCCCGTGCGGCGCCGGTGGCACCCTGGCGGACTACGTTCCTTTCTACTTCGCCCCGCGCAGTCCCATGCTGTTCGCGGTGACCCGTGGCAACGTGAGCGCGGAGGCCGCCAGGACCGACCAGATCGTCTACTTGGTGACCACCACACAGAACCTTCGGACCGCCGGCCTGACCGTCGTGGTGAGCAACCGCCATGCGGAGCTGGGGTTTGCCGACTTCACCGAGCAGGACGAGCTCTTGAACACCGGGTTCGTCGACTGGACCGTCATGCGGGCCACGATATGGACAAACACCCCGGCCGACCCGGATCGAAAGGAGCGACGCCAGGCAGAGTGTCTGGTCCACCCCTGGGTGCCGTGGATGCTGTTCGAGCAGGTAGCCACGAAGACGGACGAGGCCAAGGGCCGAGTTGAGCACCTGCTGGGTAGGTTGGGTCAGTCGACACCGGTCGCTGTCAGACGTGGCTGGTACTTCTGAGGAATGCTGATGCCGATCACGCGAGGTACCGGGAACCTCCTGGCCCAGGACGTCGACGCGCTGGTGAACACCGTCAACACCCAGGGGGTCATGGGCAAGGGCATCGCTCTGCAGTTCAAGCGGGCTTGGCCGGCCATGTTCAAGGACTATGCCGCGGCGTGCAAGCGTGGCGAGGTGACCCCCGGTCGCATGCATGTGTGGCCGACCGGCTCGCTGACCGGTCCGCGCTACATCATCAACTTCCCCACCAAGCGGCATTGGCGGGAGCCCTCACGGCTCGACGACATCGAGGCCGGTCTCGCCGCCCTGGCCGAGATCGTCCGCGAGCTGGGTATCACTTCCATCGCCGTGCCGCCGTTGGGCTGCGGCAACGGTGGTCTGAGCTGGGCCGACGTCGAGCCGCGCATCGTTGGGTCGATGGCGCCGCTGGCCGGCAACGTGGAGGTCCGACTCTTTGCACCGAGCGGGGCGCCGGTGGCCGCCGATCAGCTGAACCGCGAGACGAGCCCGCGGCTCACCGAGGCTCGGGCAGCGTTGCTCGCCCTAATGTGGGAGTACGAGCAGGTGACCTTCGAAGCACCAACCCTGATCGAGGTACAGAAGCTCGCCTACTTCTTGCAGGCAAACGGCGAACCGCTGCGCCTGACGTTCCACGCAGGCCGCTACGGCCCGTACGCCGACAATCTCCGCAAGGCGCTTAGCAATATGGAAGGCCACTTCATTTCCGGCTTCGGTGACGGCTCCGCGGCCGTGCCCGAGGCCGAACCGGTCCGGGTCCGGCCGGAGGTACGCGAGCAACTGAACAGCTTCATCGCCGGCCATCCGGCGACCGCCGCTCGGATCTCCTCGGTGCTGTCCGAGATTCAGGGTTTCGAAAGCACCTACGGCCTAGAGCTTCTCGCGACGGTTCACTGGGTCGTGACGCACGACGCGGCAGCCGCGTCGAGCAGCCAGGAGGCGCACCGGTTGGTGCGTGAATGGAGTGACCGCAAGTCCTCCCTGTTCACACATTCACACGTCGACAATGCCTGGAATGCCGTCCGTGAGCGGGGACTCGTTCCGACGGCTTGACACCGCGGACCTGCGCCTCGAGCTCCGATACCGGTTCGGGTGAGATGGGCTTGATTGGCAACCCTGCTGATGATGTGCGATTATCGCAACATGGCCGTTCGTGACGAATTGGCTCGCCGCATCGAGTCTTATCGAGAGCACGCGGGCTTGAGCCAGGCACAGCTCGCGGCGGCGATCGGATTCGACCGAACCGCGATGAGCAAGATCGAGTCCGGGAGCCGGAGAGTGTCCGCTCTGGAACTCAATGCGCTCGCCGGAGCGCTGGATATGCGCCTGGAGTGGTTCTTCAGCGACCCGCCACCTGCCGTGGTGGCCTACCGAACCTCGTCACCGGACCAGATCTCAGCTCGCGTCGATGCCGTCCTGGAGCGGCTCTCGCGGGAGGTCGAGTTCGTTCGCAGCGACGCTCAACCCGATTGGGTGTCACTCGAGCCGATCGGCGCGCACCAGCAACACCTCGATCCCGAGGCGCTGGCGGCCCAGGCACGAGCGATCGCCAAGATCGGAAACCATCCGATCCGTTCGATGTCCGAATTCGCCAGCCGCATCGGAGTTCTCTTGTTCTCGGCCGACCTGGGGCCGAATTCTCCGGACAGCGCCAGTTCCCCGGTCGGCCCGGTCGGTGTCGCGGTCGTCAACGGGCATCGGGCGGTTGGTCGTCGCCGCCTTGCCGCCGGCCATGAGATCGGGCACCTGCTGCGCGGCGACCAGTACGAGGTCGACTGGCGCGTCGATCAGCCCGACCAGGACGTCCGGGAGAGCAAGCTGGATCAGTTCGCTCGTGCGCTGCTGCTGCCCGAGGCACCCCTGCGGTCGTCGTGGTCGATGGTCGATAGTCCGGATTTTCCGGAGCGCGCCCAAGCGCTGCGGGAGGCATCCCATCGGCAAGTGGACATGTCGACACTTGCTCGCCGCTTGGAACAGCTCGGAATTGTCGATCGAGCCGCAGCAGATCGCATCCGACAATATCGGCACCGTCGATCCGATTTCGACGAACTCGATCTGGTCAACCGAACCGATCTCGATCCCGTCACGCTTCCGAAGGCCTACGCTCGATCGGTCCTGAAGCTGTATCGCCGAGGGGACGTCAGCGCGGACAGGGCCGTCGACCTGTTGATGGCGCCTACACGGAATCAGATTTGCCCGCGCTGGAGCCGCTCCCCGAAGGATCCATCTGGACCTTCGCGTGACCCCTCGGTGTCGGGTATTCGACACCGGACCGTTGTCCGCCTTCGCGAATGCAGGCGTCCTCGGAGTGCTGAAGCTGCTGTCGACCGAATACGAATCGATCCTGGTCGAACCCGTCGCAGCGGAACTCCGCAACGGTGTCCGCGTCCGACCGATTCTGCAGGCCGCCCTGGACGCGACCGACCGAGGACCGGGTGCGCTGTCGCATTCCGGGTAGACACGAGCGGAAACCGGTCAGAATGAATGGCACGAGGCACGAGAATTCAGCTGAGGTCGAGTACCCGATTGCGCACCTTGCTTGGACCAGAAGACACCCATTGCTCGAATTCCCGCCTACGTTGAGACGATAATTCGTCCTTCGCAAAGACAACACCAACGATGAGCACCGAGGGTGAACTGGGGCCCCTCAGGGGAATTCGGCCTTTAAATGTCCTCGCGGTCATACGAACAAAGTGGACTATTACCGATCTGGTCGATCTGTTTTGGCTTCGAATCTCAATCGGCTTGACGGTGCCTATGTCCAGCGGGCTGCTCACCGCCATTTTCTGAATCGCAAGTCGTTCGGAAATGAAGATTGCAAGCAAGGCACGCCACTGCTCGGTGACATCTCCACTTCTTCCCACAGGCCAGAGCGCCCGCCTAAAGTACTCCCGACTACCAGCCACTTGGAGAGCGTCCAGTGCTGCATTCAGGGCTGCGAGATGATCTGCGCTGCGCGACACTTTCCCTTCCTCCCGTTGCGCGGCTTCTCTGCCGAGCTCCAGCCATTGAACCCTTGTCAGCGAGTCGCGCGTCATGTCGTACGGGATACTGGGCCTCGTTCGCAGAAAGACGTCGACCAAGTCCGGATTCTTGAGGCCAAACTCCCGACCGGCGTGGTTCTTCTCAGCTTCCGTGAGCTTGATTCCGCCGGCAATTTTGTCGGCGACCAGCCCGCTCAACGCAGCCCGAAGTGCGGCGGCCCCTTCTCGGGCTACACACCAGTCATAGAACTTCGACGCTCCGGCAATCGGGAAACACGACAAGAACCGGTTCGGCACCAACAATACTGGAGATTCCTGCCCCTTGAACGCCGGCAACTTTACACCTTCAGTTCTCCAGCCCTTCTTGCCCCACGCCGCATTGTCCACATTGAACGACTTCATCGACAGGCCTTCGTTTTCACCAACCATTCTTGTGTATGAAATGAACTCCCGCTTTAGAACATTACAGAATAGATCGCTGGCGCGGTCAAATCCGATATTCTCACAAATGATCGGCAGCATCCGCGGGTCTCTTATTCGTCCACCATTCGCAACGACCCTTTGAACTGCGCGTGCAGTGTTCGTGGCAAGGGCCATTCCCACTCCGGAACCAGAGGAGTGGCCGATCGAAAGGCCCAGAGAGAACTCTCTGGGCTCGCGGAAGTGAAGCATCGAAACAGCCTTGAGCCAATTACCGCTGCGTTCGCTTCGGCTGGAAAGACCAATCAGGCCCGCCACGCGCAGAAAGAAGTCGATGAATCGCTGCTGACTATCTGACCACAAAGGATCAGTGTCCGCGAAGACGAGAAACGGGTCGACCCAAAGCGGTGTGTCGACACCCGGTATTGGATCGAACCAGTCGTCGCGGCGTCGTGTGGAAATTCCGTGCAACGTGCTGAACCTCTCAATCCGATCAACGGAGCCGACGGATCGCGACCTGACCGTTGCCGACAGCCGGTCCACTATTCCTCCAACTAGCTCGGGCCGAGATGGCTGGCTCGTCGACATCTTTCGATCGCTGAACACCTCCGGAACCCGGCAACTACCGGTCGATATCGTAGTTCGCGTTTGCTCAAGCATCGGGCGGACCGTCTCCTTGGCCCGATCAACCTCGACGTGGGCGAGCTTCCAACCGCTCGCAGTCAGCTTTGGATACCCCGCAGCCTCTAGTACAGCTCGAATCTCGCTTCGAGACAATCCAAACCCAAGCTTGGCTAGCCCAACCCTGATTCGGACCGCTCCGATCGGCCTTTCGGCAGCACCCACGAAGTCCAACAGCGCCATCACTGCAGCTTCAGAATGCTTAGAGATTCCATTGCGGATCCGCGCGTTTGACAGATCGTTGACTGAGCCTTCGGGTTCGGCGCAGGTCAGCCCGCCTGAATTCGCCAGCGCTCTATTCGGGTCAACCTGGATCTTCTGGTGGGTTCTGGACAACGAGGAAGCGCGGACTCGACTCACGACTGGAGCGTATCGTCCCATCCCCTCCAGCCCTGGACGCGGCATGGCCCCCATCGTGTCGCAAAGACCGGTTCGATCGGGTTGCTGATTTCGGCGCTCAAGCGCGGTGACATCGGCGAGTCGATAGCGAACGGCATCGTCGACGAACTGATAACCAGCGGGGGAGCAAAACTTCCTTGCGGTCTGGGCGGATTCGTTGGCTGGGCACGAGGTCAGGGCGCGCTCGACTGAGCCTGATTGCTCAGGACCTGACGCACCTGGGCTTCGATTTCCGGCACCGGCGCCGCCAGGTCAACCGCGTGCGCGTGCACGGTGACTCCCGTGTTGAGGATGCGGAACGAGGTCGACGGCCAGTCGGACGCGTAGATCAGGTGGCCGATGTCCAGGTTGAGCCGCAGACAGTAGGTGACAAGCTGGTAGATGTCGGGATTGGGGAGCTTACCGGGGTCGTCGAGGAGCTTGTACTTGACGTCGGCGACCCCGACAGTCCTTCCCCGATCGGTAAAGACGAGGTCGGGTTGAATGGTGAACCGGCCGGACTCGTCGAGGTCCTTGGTCGGCTCGCTTTCCGTCCGAACCGTCCCGCCGGATTCGCGGAGGATCTGCGTCACCAGTCGTTGGAAGACCCACTCCATTCGCATCGAGTAGCCGTGGACGTCGACTCCCCCCGATGCGGTGCTCGATGCCGGTCTGGTCGAGCACCAGGTCGGCCAGGAGCAGCAGTCGATGCAGTCGCTGGTTCAGCCGGGTCGGGTGCCAGACCGGCAACGACGCGCCGCGGGGCGGGCGCCAGGCCTCGGCGAGCTGCTGATCCAGGCGCCGCAGCCGAGTTCGGGTCGCTGCCGGCAGGTCCGGCAACCCGAGCAGCCGGTGGGTCGCGGCGCGGAGGCGCCGGTTCTCGACGATGTCGGCCGTCCACTCGTCGACGGTGACCTCGATGGGTACCGGCAGGCCGAAGCGGCGCAGTTCCTGATCGCGCAGCCGGACGCGGCCCCGGAGCACCGACGCGGTCTGGTCCTCGGTCCGGTACCCGCGGAGCGGGCCCTGCAGCATGGCCGACGCCGCCTCCTGCGCGAACAGCACGGCCAGGACCGCTGTCAGATCGCGTTCGTCGGCGACGTCGACCAGCGACTCGTCGATGGTCAGCCCGCGGATGCCGTGCGCCCGGGCCAGCAACCGCAGCACCTGGACGGCGCCGACCTTGGGATGCACTCGGACGGTGAGGGTTCCGCAGCGGACCGCGCCCACCCGGTGCTGCGCGGCGACCCGCCAGCCGCCTGCGGCCGGCTGCACGGTCACCAGGTTGGTCGAGTTCAGCGCGGCGGCCTCGGCCAGCGTCAGTTCGATCGGTTCGACGACCTGCCCCTCGGTCAGATCGGCCAGCTCATTCCGGTGCATCGTCGTCCGCGGCGACGTCGGGCGCTGGGCCATCGGGCGGGAGCAGCCCGTACTCCCGGCACCAGTCGTCGAACCGGTAGGTGTCCAGGGCCGCGTTGTCGCCGTAGTGGTGTTCGCGCAGCATCGGCCGCAATTCCCGCCGCCACAGGCGGGTCAATGCGCGCTGATCGGCCAGTTCTGGCCGCATGAAGTAGGTCGGCCCGAACTCGAGGGCCGGGTCGAGGCCGTTGGCGGACATCGTCTGGTTCAGCCGGTCGTGCAGGTCCGCCAGGGCCACCGGCACCTTCCGTTCTGCACACCATGTCCGGAGAACCCCGCGCAGGGCCTCCTCGCCGGTGTCCATGCTGATGAACACGAATCGGCGGCGCATCGCCATGTCGAGCAGGGCGATCGACCGGTCGGCGGTGTTCATCGTGCCGATGATGAACAGGTTGTCCGGGAGGTTGAACAGCTCTCCGGCGCTGTAGAGCAGTTCGATGTCCGCGTCCCGGTATTCCAGCAGGTAGTACAGCTCGCCGAACACCTTGGCGATGTTGGCCCGGTTGATCTCGTCGACGACGAGCACATGCGGCAGCCCGGGCGACTTGCGTGCTTCGTCGGCGATCCGCCGCAGCGGGCCGGGTTGGACGATCAGCCGTGCCTCGCCGGCCTTGTCGTCGGGCCGGAATCCCTCGACGAAGTCCTCGTAGGAATAGGTGGGGTGAAACTGCACCAGGGCCTGCTGGTTCGGGGTCAGCCCGCATGCTTCGAGCAGCTTGCGCACCAGGTAGGTTTTCCCGGTGCCCGGCGGCCCTTCGAGGATGACCTGATGCCGTTCATCGAGGGCATCGAGTAGTTCCCGCAGCCAGCTGTCGTCGGCATGGAAGAGCCTGCGGGCCAGCGCCGCGGTGTCGCAGGTGAGGGTGACCCGCGGCCCGGTGCCCGGCGGCGCTGGGGTGGACCGCTCCGAGGTCAGGCCCGATTCCTCCGCCGCGTCGGCCGCCGGCTCGGGCTGGTCGGCGTCGCCGACCTCGAAGGCCTCGAGCTGCACACGGATCTCGCTGAGGTTGACGACATCCTCGCCCTTGAACCGCAGCCGGCTGGCCAACTGGGCGGGCAGGTCGGTGATCTTTAGGCCCGGCTCGGTTGACCACGCGACCGGTCGAGTCAACGTCACCGCGCCGCCGCCCGAGCCGAGCGACACCGGCCCATCGAGGGCACGACCGAGGAGCAGCCGCCCGCCGTTGTCCGTGACCACCAGGTCGCCGGGCTGAACGGCCAGCACGAAGTTCAACACGTCACGCCGGAACGACTCCCGTTTGGCAGGAGGCACATCCGTATAAAGGTCATCGACCATGGCCGTCAAGGAGCCCTGGTTCGGCTCATTGGGCAACTGGCGGAAGCGGCCTGTGTTGAGGGTGACTTCGCCGTGCTCACGCCAGGGCTCCACCAGATCCTGCGACTCGACCTGGCCGCGGATGAGCCATGCACCCTCGTTGTCCGACGCATCACTCCACACCGAGACCAGGGGCGGCGCAAGCAGGTCGACGCCGCGACCACCGTTCTCGGCTTGCAACGCAACAACGATCGACTTCAGATCGCGTTCCACATCGTCGGTCGGCTCGGAAAGTCGGTCGCCGAACGCGCGGACGACGGCCGCTCGGTCACTCGTCCGAAGAATGGTGGTGAACGAACCCGGATGGACGAGTAGGCAGACCAAGGAAGCCACGCGGTCGTCCAGGCCAGGCGCGCCAGCGATCGCGTCGCACCACTGCCAGGGATCGTCCCAGCACGCCTGCCGGGTCCCGACCGGAAGGACCCACCAATGGTCAAGCAGGTCCAGAAAGGAGCGCAAGAGCGCGACCGGATCCGAGGCGAGCACCTTTCCGCCGCGCACGAATCCGTGGTCGAGGTCGGCGTAAGGCTGCATCGGCAGGCTTGGCGGATCCTCGGCTGTGTACAGCAGGGGCGTCCGGATCCGGGAGCGTTTGGTCGAGCTGGCGATACCATCGAGCGGCCCGAGGATGAGGGTCAGCGCCTCGGCAGCGAGGATCCGCGCCGGATCGTCCGCCAGGCCGGTCAATCGCAGCGTCTGGTTGGATGTCTCCCGAAGGTTCGTCCGAAGCGTCGATGTCGTGTCCGGCGTCCATACTGCCAATTTCGGTTGAAAGGCCGAGCCGCCTTCCCGCCAGGCGCGCAGAATGGTGGAGGTCGCACGGAGTGCGTGATTGGCGGCGGAACCGGGGTGAATGATCTGTTGCTCTGGGTCGTCCGGGCCGTCGAGGACCTCCTTTCGCGCCGTGTCCCAGCGCTTGTAGCCGGCACTCGCCGCATCCGCGAACTCGTCGGTGCTCGGGTACTCGACAAGTGCTGTTCGGCCCGCGCTCGTGAGCCGGCAAGTCGCTTCGGCGATATGCAGCCACCCGGAGTGCGCATAGTCCGTCGTCAGGTACCAGAAGAACCGGTTGCTCCACCGGGTCGACCCGGTCGCCGTGGTGCTGCTGTCGTAGGCGGTCAATGGAACTCGGGCGACGGCCGCCTCCGCGAGCGCTTGCGACGTCATCGGGTGGGACTCTTCGGCCAGAATCTCCAGAGCGGCCTGCAGCCGGCGGGCATTGCGCGGGATCCAGTCCGGATCCTGCACCACCGCGCCCGGCTCGCCCGATGCAATGTCGTCAGGGCCGGTCACCCGGATCTCCTTTGTGTCCGTCGTCGGTGCGCAGAATGGGTGTTCGGGCCGCTCAACGTGATGAGGCGGGTCGACGGCCCCGGGTGGCCTTGGGCGGTCGCCAGTGCGCCAGGTCCGCTCGCGGGACACCGATGTCGTCGGTCCAGGCGTCGAGGCGGCCGTCCAGATATTCGGCGAGATCGACGCCAAGGTTCGGGTCGGGGCCGGAATGCCACTGCTTGACCCAGGGCAACAGTTCGGCGACGCCGGCGACGAGCGGAGTGAGGACGGCCGGGTCGTACGACTCGGCGGAGCGGTCGGTGATGATGCGGCCGAGGGCCAGGCCCTGCTGGGCGTGGTTCCACCCGGCCCAGCCGAGCAGCGGGCTGGGGTCGGTGGCGCGGCCGGCCTCGGGGTAGGCGATGAACCGTTCCTTCGGCACGTCAAGCTTGCCGCGGTGCGACCAGTACGACTGCTTGACGAAGTCGGCGCTGGTGTACTTCGGCGGCACCGGGATCGGGTCCGCGCCGGCCGGGCGGGTGCCGTTGTCTTCCTTGCGCTGCTGCGCCCATACCGACTCCCACTCGGCACGCTTGCGCAGGCCGGAATCCTTGTAGCGCAACGCCGCCAGGTACGGGACACCCTCCGGTTCAAGCAGCTTGGTGAGCGACGCGGTGGTCGAGGCACCCTTCTGGCCGACCCACATGTCCAAGGCGTCAATGAACCCGGCGAACTGCGGGTCCGTCTCGACGATGCCGCCGATCTCGGCCACTGAGCGTGGCTGCGGCTGGTCCATCTCGTTGAACCACAGCGACCGGTCCTCCAACCGGTCGAGCAGATGGTCGCGCAAGGCGCGGGTCAGCCGCACCGACCACGGCTCGGACTGCCACCGGCGCTTGTACTCCGCTCGCTCCAGCAGGTTGATGAACCGGTCCGACTCGATCAGCTCCATCCGCCGCTGCACCAGCTTCGCGTAGTCCGGCGGGAAATGGTCGGGGATCTCGGTGATCGGGGTCGAGGCGTGCCGGGCGAACCACTCGGTGGACTCGGTTCCGGCGGCAACCTTGCGGGCCAGGGCGATCTCGAACGCGCGCTCTCCCAGGCTGATCCCGGGCACCGTGCCGGGCGAGGTCAGGTCGTCGTCGATCAGGCCGTAGAGCCGGTACACCTCCCAGTCCAGTTCCTCCTGCTCCGCGATCATCTGGGCGCGGACCTCCCCTGCCTCGGCCTCCGCGTTCTTCAGTGCGACGCGGTCAGCGCCGGCGCGTTCGATCACCACAGCAGGGGTGAGGGCGGACAGTCGTTGGGCGAGTTCATCCAGCCGACGGGAGCGGTCGAGGACATCGCCGACCGGGAGCGGGAAGTCCTGCAAGGTGGTGCCGGTGAACTCGAAGAAGCGCTCCCACTCGGAAGCCGTGAATCCGCCGCCTTCGCCACGGATCCCCTTGTCGTGGCTGTTCTGCTTCAGCCAGAAGCACGCCGTCGACGAGTTGAGGATGCCCAAGAGCCGCAGGTGGTCGTCCTCGGTGGCGTCGGCGCCCAGTTGCACGACCGGCGCATGCCGGTTCGCAACAATGCCATGTCGGTCCAGAGCGAAGTGATTCTGCGTTGCCACAAACACGAAGATCAAGACAAGATCGGTGGCGAAGCGCTTCGGATAGAATTCACGAAACTCCCACCACGACGAACCCTTCCGTTCTCGCATCGGCGTCCCGAATCGACGTCGGTCACCCAATAAGGTCCTCCACGACCAAAGAAACCTTGTCGCTGTGACCGATAGGCCATCGTCTTCGAATGTCTCCCCATACGGAAAGACCGTCAGGTTCGATGCGAAGGCATAGTCTCGGACATCCTCCCCCGTCGCGTACGTCCGGGCCGCGGCCGCAAGTCTATGGATTAGGTGCCCCGGGAGCACGAATACTTCATCCAAGCCAGTTATCGCTCTGAAGCCCGAATCAGCGATCGTTGAAAGAACGGTGCGGTCCCGGCTAATTGCCTGCATGAGGTCGGTTGCCCCACCACCTGAAAGACTCCAGGGGTGGAAGGCCAAGGTCGACCGCGGCATGTCGACAATACTGATCCATTCGTCCTCGAAATCCTGAGGCCCGAGGTGTTCGACAATGCTTCGCCAGACCAACCCCTCGGCCGCGACCTCCGGTCGCCCCGGCTCCCCGCGAATCCCGAGCACCGCCCGAACGGTGTCCCGCCGCCGACCCTCGTTGCGACCGACGATAATCACCGTCGGCGTCCCATGCCCGGGGATGAACGCGCCTGACGTGTCCACGATAAGCCTCAGGTCCCGGTTGGCGAGGAAATTTTCGATCAGCGGGGCTCCGAACTCGCGCTTCATGAACGAGTTGGAGGTGATCTGCCCGACCCATCCGGCATTCGGACCGGGCTTCGCCAACTCGAAGAAGCGCTCCATGAACGGCACCGTCAGCGCGTAGGTGCCCTTGCAGTAGCGGTACAGCTGCCGGTACCGGGCATTCAACGCCTTGTCCCGCGCCACGATATACGGCGGGTTCCCGACCACCACGTCATACCTGCCCGGCACAAGGATGGACCGGAGCAGCGCGAGATCCTCGGTGGAGTAGGCGAAGCCGCTCGCCTCTGTGTCGACGTCCAGCGGCAGCTCGTCCTCGGCGGTCAGCATTAGCTGCGTCGCGCCGTGCAGCAGCGAGTCTCCCACCGCCAGGTTGAGCCTGAAGTCGGGTGCGTCGAGCAGAGTCTTGTCCCCAGATCGCTGCAGCGCAGCGACGATCAGCCGGAATCGGGCGATCGCCACCGCGAATGGGTTGAGGTCGACCCCGTAGACGCTGCTCAGCGCCAACTCCACCCGTGCCCAAGGCTGCAAGTTCGGTGCCTTCGCATCCCACAGGTTCATGAGCCGCCGGAAGGTGCCGAGCAGAAAGTGGCCGGAGCCGCAGGTGGGGTCGATGAGCTTGAGGCCCTCCAGCGGCCGATCCTTGAGCGCCGGTTCCATGGTCTGGTCGAGGATGAACTCCTCCACGAATTCCGGGGTCTGCAGCAGCGCGTACTTGTCCCTGGCGTATTCGGACAGGTCCTGGTAGAGATCGCCGAGGAAGCGGGTTGACCACTCGTTGTCGACGAAATCCCAGATCAGGTCATCGTTGTCGTCGGTGCGCCGCCAGAAATGTATGACGCGGTTGATCGCGTCCGAGGAGGGCTTGAAAATGCCGATGGCCGAGAGGTCGCCGACCAGGTCGGCTGTCGCGGGCACCCGGGCCAAGGCAGCGAACGCGGTCTCCAACCATTCCCGGTACGACGCGTCCGAGTTGGCCAGGTAGAAGGCGCGTTCGGCGTCTAGCGCCTGCTGGCGACGGTCCCGGTCGTTGCTGGTGATCCACACGCCGGCGGTCCGGGATCCGGGGTGACCACCGAGCATCCGGTTGTCCTCGCAGAACCGGACGAAGACCGACGCGAGCAGCCAGCCGACGCCCGCCTGGGTGAGCTGGTCGGTGGACCAGTCCATCCACGACGCGGCTGACCGCGCCGCCCTTGCCGCCTCCGCGTGCTGCCTGCGGAATCGGGCCAGCACCTCGGGGTCGGATTCCATCCGGTCGCGCAGGTCCGCGAGCAGGGCGGTCAGTTCCGGCCGCAGCGCTTTCGTCAGTGCGGCCCCCGCCCTCGTCGCCTGCGCCATCGCCTACCGTTGCTCCCCCGTCGCCGACCCCACCGCGTCCTGGAATCCGCGTGCCCGCCGGCCGGATCCACCTGCGGATGACGGCGTCGCCGCCCGGGTGATTTCGTCCACATCCCGCGTCGACAGCGGTACGAACTGGTCCGGGCTGTTCAGCGGCAGCGAGGTGCCGTCGACGACCGGACCCGCCTGCACGCCCCGCGGGATCAACGCCAGGATCGTCCGCGGCGGTGGCCGGGTGACGTCGGTCCACCGGGTGAGCCGGCCGAGCAGCCCGTACGCGGCCAGCGTCGCCAGATCCGTCAGCACCGCGGGACCGGTTGCCCCCGAGGCGTTCTCGATCAGCTCGAACAACTCGGGCAGCGCCTGCTCGACGAACCCGGCCAGGCCCTGCCGGTCGTGCGCCGGTCCGGCGTCCGCGGCCAGGATCGTCGACCACGGCACCCCGGCCGCGTCGGCGCGGGCCCGCAGCAGGCCGAGCAGCTCTGCGGTGACGTCGAACCACTGCCCGTCCAGCAGGCCGGCCAGCGCGTCGGCGAGCTCGTCGCTGCGCAGATCGGGCACCTCCAGGACCCGGAACACCTGGCCTTCGGCGAGCCGGCCGATCGACAGCGGCCCGACCGGTGACCGCGGCGGACCGCTGTGCTGGGTCCCCGTCACCGACCCCACCGTCGAACTGCGACTCGGATCGGCGGGACCGCTGGCGTAGGTCTCGTCGCCCGGCTGCCACACCAGGTGCGGGTGGGCCTGCTGGACCAGGAGGTCAAGGGCGGGCCGGTCCGGAACTTGCCCGGCCAACGCGGGGAATCGCACCTCGACGCGGGAAACGATCTCCGCGGGGCGAACCCGTTGGGTGGTGGGCAGGCCCCGCAGCACCAGGTCGACGGCCACACCCATGTCGAGGTCCGGCGGGTACAACTCGTCCGCGCCGGACAGGCCCACGACGTCCGGGTGGATCGCCGCAAGGCGCAGCAACGACTGATCGGGAACCGGCGCGCCGAGCCCGTCTGGGTCTTCGGCGAGCAGACCCGCCGCGGCCGCCCGCAGATCGGCCAGCACCTCGTCGGCCGGCAGCACCGGCGATCCCAGCGCGCGGGCCGAGCGCACCGATCGGGCCGCCTGCTCGGCGACCGCATCGGCGACGGCCAGCCGCAACGGGTCCACCGCGACCGCGACGATCCGGCCCTGGTAGCGCCGG
This sequence comes from uncultured Actinomycetes bacterium, assembly GCA_964476495.1. Lineage (GTDB taxonomy): Bacteria > Actinomycetota > Actinomycetes > Mycobacteriales > Nakamurellaceae > Nakamurella. The sequence continues at coordinate 32,032 of CAYZBB010000044.1, forward strand.
CGTTCCAGCCGCCGCTCCGTCCGCAGGCTTCGCTCCAGCAGCAGCCGGACCAGGCCGGTCGCGATGCGCCGCGCGTCGACGTCGAGGAGGTCGACGTCGCTGAAATGTTCGGCCAGCAGCGCGGTGGCCAGGTGGTCGGGGGTGCTCACCCCGCCGCCACCGACGAGCTGGGTCCACATCGTCTCGTCGAGCCGGACCAGTGCGTGGGCGAGATCGGCGTTGCCGTGCCACTTGTCGACGAGCCGTTCGAAGACCTGGGCGATCCGTCCCGGGGTCACCCCGAGCGCCGCGGCGTAGACCCCTTGGGTTGCGAGCGGGTCGACGTCCTGCTCGCTGGGGTTGGTCGGGGTCAGCAGGTAGACGAGCTTGCGGGCGGCCGTGCCGGACGAACCCGCAACCCGGCCCAGCTCGCGCACCAGATCGACCAGCGGCGGCACCTGAACGGTCGACGCCTGGGTCCCGTCGGGCACGGTCGGCCGGGTCGGCGCCTTTGGCCGGCCCGGCGCGCGGGACGGTTTGCGGACCGCGAACGCGGCGGTCCAGGCCTCCCGCATCGCGTCGATGGTGTCGAACCGGTGCGCGGTGCGCCGGGACAGCGCCCGCCGGAAGAAGTCGGTCAGCGCGGCCGCCACGGCGGGCCGGTCCTGGACGCCGGTGAAGTACTCGGGTTCGACGGACACGTCGTCGGTGATCACCCCCGGGTCGCTGCCCCCGTCGCCGTAGACCGGCACGCCGGACGTGGCCATCTCGTACAGCACGACGGCCGCCGCGTACCACTCGGCGGCCGAGTCGTAGGCCGGCCGGTCCTTGCCGCCCAGGAACGGGTCCAAGTACGGCGGGGTGCCGGCGGCCAGGTCCGACACCGCGCGGCGGGCCAGCGAGAAGTCGAACAGCGTCAGCCGGCTCCGCCCGCCGATCTGCGGCGTCAGGCCCAGGTTGGCCGATTTCACGTCACGGTGCAGCACCCCGGTCCGATCCAGCGCGGCCATCACGTCCAGGAGTTGGCGGCCCAGCGATTCCAGGTCCGGCCCCGGCACCGCCCAGTGCCGGGTGAGGTCGCTGAGCGTCGAATCGCCGCCCATGCTCAGCACCAGAGCCGTCCGGCCCTTCGGCACCTCGACCGGATCATCGACCATCCGGGCCACGCCGGCGTTATCCGGCAGGGCCGTGCCGAGGAACCGCAGCACCTCGGCCTCCTGCTGCAGCCGCGCCGCCGCCTCCGCGCTGGTGCCGACCTTGAGGACCCGATCCTCGTCCGATTCGAGATCGTGGACGAGGATGCCGCGGGCGGTCGATCCCTCACCCAAGGTCTTGACCACCTCGTACCGGTCAAGGACGAGCGACTGCGCCGGCAGGTCGAGGATGTCGACCTCGTCGTCCGGGGCGGGGGTGGGTCGTCGGATGGCCCGGAGCCGGTCGGCGAACTCCTCGGCGGAGGTGAGCCGGCGGGAGACCGCGGGGCGGGTCGCGTCCAGCACGAGCTGCCGCAGATCCTCGCCGACGTAACCGGTTCCGGCCGTCGCCAGGTCGAGTCCGTTGCCCGCCTTGAGCTTTTCCCGCAGCTCGGTCCGATCGGCAGCCGGCGCCGAGCCGGCGAGCAGGTGATAGGCGATGGCGCCCAACGAGAACACGTCCAACGCGCGCCGGTCGGCGACCTGGGACAGTCGGCCCTCCGGCGCCTCGTACAGTTGGGCAGCGTCCGAGCCCTGGACCGGGGATGCCGCGAGCAACGTGCGGCTGGCGGTGTCCTGATGGATGCGGCCCACCGACGACCAGTCGGCCAGCCGCACCCCCGGGTCGCCGCTCTGGGCGGCGGGCGGTGCGACGAGCACGGCGTGCGGGTTGAGTCCCCGGTGGGCCACGCGGTGCCGGTGCGCGTAGGCGAGGGCGTCGGCGACTCGTTCGAGGACCGCCAGCTGCTGGTCGGCGGTGAGCGCCGGTTCGACGAGTTCGTCCAGCGGTAAGTGCGCGGTGTCGGTGTCGTAGACCAGTCCCGGGTTGCCGTCGTCGGTCTCGACGACATCGAGCGGGGTGACGATGCTGTCGTGCTTGAGGGTCTGCAGGAGCTGGTTCTCCCGGGCGACCCGGCGCCGGATCGCGTCCCGGCCGCTCTGCGGCGACCCGGCCGGGGTGAGGAAGACGCGGATGCGTACCTCGCGGTCGGGATCGACGCGGTGCTCGGCCGGCCAGTCCTGCCACCCCTCGCCCTCCTCCAGCGGAGCACCGTTGATCAGCCAGGACCCGGCGGCCCGGGTCGGGCGCCGTGGGATGACGCCCAGGCCGCGGAGCAGGGCTGTGAGCTTGCGGCTGTTGATCTCGGACACCGGCTCGCCCTGCGGCGGCTCGGTCAGCCGATCGATGATGTCGGGCAGCGCATCGGCCTCGTCCCCGCCGAAAGCGAACAGGTTCGACCGGGCGACTCCGGTCAGCTGGACGTCCAGGGTCGGGTCGTGCAGGAACACGCACTCCTGGATGAACGGCAACCACGCCGTGGCCTCGCGGTAGTCCTGGCCGGTCTTGCGGGCCAGGTTGATCATCTGATCCTTCAGCCGGCTGGACAGGCGCTGCGCCTTGCGCCGCGCCAACAGCAGCGGCGACTTCTCCACCCGTCGCCCGTTGCGCAGCCAGTTCTTCTCGTTGCCGGCCAGGGTCCCGGAGTAGTGCTTGAGTTCGACCAGATGCAGTCGCCTTCGGCCCAGGACCAGCGCGTCGACCTCGTTCCAGCCGCCGTTGCCGTCCATGAACTCGAAGTTCGTCCACGCCCGGTACGGGGGCGCGTCGGGCAGGTTCGCCTTGAGATACGCCAAGCCCTCACGCTCGTGGGCGTACTGCGACGGGGAGTCTTCGATCCAGCGTGACGCGGCGTCGGTCATGACTCCCCCCGTCCCCTCGCCCCAGCCTTCCGCCCGCATCGTGAAGGATCCGGGCGGGACGCGCACGGCGGCTCGACGTTAGCATCGCCCGGCGTAGCCCTCGTGAGCTTGTTGCTGAGCCTGCTCGATTCGTCCTCCCGAGCATCCGTGGGGCCTGCATCCGGCTCAGCCAAGGCTGGGACCGGCAGCAGGCAGTCGGCGCGGGACATCCGCGACGCGCCGCCCGAAGGGTCCGACATCACCCGAGCAACTCTTTCCCCGCCATCGGGGCATCGCCTTCTACCTGTGAGTATTCCGCAGCGACCTCTCCGAGCCGCGGCGCAGTTCGCTCAGCGCAGGCGTAGGTAGGCCCGAATCGGTTCCAGGATGACGCGTCGCTGAAGCAAGCATGACAGCTCGACGCGAAACCGACCGAACCCCATCAGCCACTGATCGCCTACAAGCTGGCGATCAAGCTCATCAGCCTGCACACCTTTGGCACGGGGCGCCTGCGGCGCCAGTTCAAGATCAGATAGCTCACGGAATCGGCCGGCATGAACGGGCGTGGTGATGAGCCTGTCACGGATGGCGTCGGTCGACTACCTGGTCGACCACGTCGCCGCCGGCGACGGCCGGGCCAGCGATCCGGGAGCATCACCGCTCACGCAGTACTACACGGCCGAAGGCTACCCCCCGGCTCCTGGCTCGGCACCGGCCTTGCCGGGCTCGGTGCCGAGCACATGGCCGGCTCGGAGGTCACAGAGGAGCAGCTGAGGGAGCTGTTCGAGCAGTCCCGCAGCCCGTTCGGTGGCCAACAGCTGGGCCGGCCGCCGGCGAAGTACCCGACCCGCCAGGAGCGGATCGACCGCCGAGCCACCAAGCTGCCGGACACCCTCACCACAGAGGCGCGCGCCGCCCTGATCGCGACGATCATTGCCGAAGAGAAGGAGACCAAGACCCGGACCGCGGTGGCCGGGTTCGACCTGACGTTCAGCGTCCCGAAGTCGGTGTCCGCGTTGTGGGCGCTCGCCCCGGCACCCGTGCAGGAGCAGCTGTACCTGGCCCAGCGGGCCGCGTTGTCGGCCACGTTCGAGCGGATCGAGGCCGAAGCCGCGTTCACGCGGATGGGCACCCACGGCGTTCGCCGGGTCCGCGCCACCGGGCTGATCGCGGCCGCATTCGACCACTGGGACTCCCGCAAGGGCGACCCGCAGCTACACACCCACGTCACGGTCGCGAACCGGGTCCAGGGACCGGACGGCAAGTGGCGCACCCTGGACTCGGCCACCCTGCACAAAGCCGCGGTCGCCTACTCCGAGACCTACAACCAGCTCCTCGCGGACGAGATCACCCGCCGCACCAGCCTGACCTGGGACCACCGGGAACGCCAACACGGCAGCAACCGCCGCCCCGGGCGTGAACTCTCCCCGGTGCCGGACGCGCTGATCGCCACCTACTCCCAACGCTCCTGCGACATCGAGGCCGCCGTCGACACCGCCATCGCCGCCCACGTGCTGCGCACCGGAAACCGGCCGTCGGCGAACGCGGTCAACCGGATCCGCCAACACCTGACCCTGACCACCCGCGACGCCAAGAAGGCCCCGAACCTGGCCGAATCCGTCGACCGATGGCGCACCACCGCCGCCGGGGTGCTCGACCAGGACCCCACCACCTGGGCCACTACGGTCACCGCCGCCGCCGACCCGGCGACCCTCTCGAGCAGCACGGATCTGGCCGACGAGGACGCCGAGGCCATCGCGTTGTGCGTCGTCGACGCCGTCTCCACCACCCGGTCCACGTGGACCCGGTGGAACCTGACCGCCGAAACGATGCGGCAACTCGCCGCCCGCAGCTGCCAGTACCGCACCACCGAGGACGCCGTGCAGGTGCGGGATCGAATCGTCGCGGCGGCGCAGCGGCTGTCGGTGTCCCTGACCCTGCCGGAGCTGACGCCCACCCCGGAGCCGCTGCGGGAGGCGGACGGCAGCAGCCCGTTCACCCGCCCCGACGTGTTCACCTCCACCGCGGTGCTCGAAGCCGAGGATCAGTTGCAGCGGCTGCAGGACGACCGGACCAGCCCGGCCGTCGACCAGGACCGGGCCGACCGGATCGCCGCGCAGGACCTGCCCGGCCGCGCCCACGCCCTGGCGGCGGAGGACCAACGGCCGACCGCGGTGCAAGGTCGTCACGTCGGGGCGGGTGGTCGAGGTGCTGGTCGGGCCGGCCGGCACCGGCAAGACGACCACCATGGCCGGCGTCCGCACGATGTGGGAGGCCGAGCACGGCCCCGGCACCGTCGTCGGGCTGGCGCCCTCCGCGATGGCCGCCCAGGTCCTCGCAACGGACGTGGGCATCGTCACCGACAACACCGCCCAATGGCTGACCCAGCAGGACCAGCAGGAACGCCGGAAGCGTCGCATCGCCGTCCTGCCCCGGGCACTCGACCGGGCCGACCACCCCAACCGGATCCAAGGGCTGCGGGCCGCGCTGGACCGGTTGACCGGCGAATACGACCGGTGGCGGCTCCGGCCCGGGCAGCTCCTCATCGTCGACGAGGCCGGCATGACCGACACCTTCACCCTGGCCCACCTCGCCCAGCAGGCCGGCCACGCCGACGCCAGACTCCTCCTAGTCGGCGACCCCTGCCAACTCTCCGCCGTCCAGACCGGCGGCGCGTTCGGGCTCCTGGAGCCGGCGCTGCGGCCGGAGACCGTCCGGGAACGCGACGACTGGGACGACATGATCGTCATCGACGCCGCGTTCGCCGGCACCACCGTAACCGTGCTCCGCGCACCCGGCGGCCTGGGCCCGTCCAGCTACGTGTTCATGTGCGACTCCCCCGGCGGCCGGGGCGCCCAGCAAGCGGTCGACGTCACCAAGATCGGCATGATCGCCGCCGCGACCGCACCCCCGATCCCGCCCGCGCCGGCGAGTACGAAAACCTCGGCAGACAGGTCCGCAACCATCTGATCGGGCTCGCCGACGCCGCCGCCGCATCCCGCGAGGCCTGGCAGGAACAACAAGCCAATCGGCTCCAGACGGCGCGAGCCGCGACCGACATCGGATTCGTCGACACCGGACGCGGAGCCCAGCGGGCCACCCTCGGGCGCACCCGGTGACAACCCAACCGGTCTTCGACCCGACACCGTTCGGGGGCCAGCCCAGCACACCACCGATCCCCATGGTGGTGTGCTGGGACGAACTCGACCCCGGCGCCTACCTCAGTCAGCTGTCTGACCTCGCCGACTGGATTACCTGGCTCCGCGCCACCTACCGGATCCCGGCCACCGTCATCCCACCCTGCTGGTTCACCCACCCCGGCATCCGCGAAGACATCGGCCACCTGTGGACCGGATGGCTCCTCACCCGCCACCCCGACGCCGGCGTCGGCATGATCGGCCTCGACTGGGACCAACGCCGCGACGCCACCATCAATCGGCTGCGCGAAGCCACCGCCATCACCGGCTGCACCGCCACCCGCCACCAACCCGAACCCCAACCCGCCGGTGCTGCAACCAACGCCGTCGACCAACTATGGCAGGACCACCTCGACTCCGAATCCCAGCACCGAACCCGCGAACTCGCCCGCCAGGCCGTCGTCCAGGTCGTCACCGAGATCCTCCACGCGGCCGAACTCCGCCATGAATTGGCTCCGTCAATCCTCGTCGAACTCGCCGACGATTCCACGACCGCCGACGACCAGCAGCAGCTCATCGCCGAACGGCTCCTAGAACTTGCCCTTAAGGCACTGGAACGGGCCGGCAAGAGCGCCGCCGATGCGGCGAGCACCGTTGTCGACGCCCAACAGCACTCGGCCCGAGAAGCCGAGCTCGCGGACGCACGAGAAGACATCGCCCGGTCCCTGGCGTCCTCAGCGCTGAACAACGACTCCTCCCCTGCCGGCAACGAGCAGCTCTCCCACGACTGGGTTGACGCCCTCGAACGCCTCCTTCCGGCGCAGATCGCGGCCGGACGTGCGACCGCAGCCGCAGCCGCCCGATTGGCCGCAGTCGATAAACGAGCAGCAGCACGGCGCCGCCACCCGGACATCGACCACCTACTCAAGTAGGGACGTCATATTCACCCGAGGACGGAGCAGCCGCTCCGGCCGTCGGCTAAGCTCGAAGGCTGTTCAGGCACTCCGGCTGCAGTAAGCCTGCACCGATGGGATCATCACCTTCCATGGGGGATCTCGCGAGGAGACCGCGATAGTGTCGTGGGTCATGTCGCGAGTCGATGCCGTGATGACCTTCTCTACTCATTTCAAGCAGGCGGACCGCTCGAGCGAGGTCAACCGGATCCTATCGAGCGGTGCGTTCACCAACCACGACCCCATCGCGGTCCAGCCGAGCATATGACCTGACTTGGCTAACAGGAAGCGAGTTGTTGATCTTGTAGGTCTGTGACCTGCGAAGACGTAGTCGGA
>CAYZBB010000045.1:0-38731 GCA_964476495.1 uncultured Actinomycetes bacterium
CCAGCGCGATCCGGTCCAGACCACCAAGACGTCGGTGATGGGCTCGATCAACATGCTCGGCCTGGCCAAACGGACCAAGGCCAAGATCCTGCTGTCCTCCACCTCCGAGGTCTACGGCGACCCCGAGGTGCACCCCCAGCAGGAGTCCTACTGGGGTCACGTCAACCCGATCGGCATCCGCTCCTGCTACGACGAGGGCAAACGCTGCGCAGAGACCCTGTTCTTCGACTACCGCCGCCAGCACGACATGCCCATCAAGGTCGCGCGGATCTTCAACACCTACGGCCCCGGAATGCGGCCCGACGACGGCCGCGTGGTATCCAACTTCATCGTCTCGGCGCTGACCGGCAACCCCCTGACCATCTACGGCGACGGCAGCCAGACCCGCTCATTCTGCTACGTCGACGACCTGGTCGACGGACTGCTGCGGCTGATGGGCACCGGCCACGAGGTGACCGGACCCATCAACATCGGCAACCCCAACGAATTCACGATGAAGGAACTCGCCGACCGGGTCATCGAACTCGTCGGCGGCGACGGGGCCATCGAATACCACCCGCTGCCCTCGGACGACCCCACCCAACGCCAACCCGACATCACCAAAGCCCGGCAGATCCTCGACTGGCAACCGACGATCGAACTGAACGAGGGCCTGGCCGCGACCGTCGAGTACTTTCGCGCACAGGTTCAGTCAGGGACTCGATGAATCGATCGGCTCGGGCGACCCCACCCGGCGATCACCGCCACCGCCGTGCTGCACCGCCCGACCCGTCGTGCCGATCATCCAACCGTAGGCCGCGAACAGCGCCACCGCGGCCAGTACGGATCCGTAGTAGAAGTACGGAAGCCAGTACCTCACATTCCGGTAGATCAGGTCCTGCCCACCCCCGGCCACGAACGACAGATAGAGGCTTCCCATCAAGACGGCGACCGTGAACACGGTGATGTGAAGTCCGCGGTTGATCCCCCGCCGAACGATGATCGCGAAGCCGATCGGGACCAGCACGAGGAATGGGCTCGCGAGGAGCAGGGGCGAGACACCCGTCGGGACACCACCCGCGGAGCCGGTGACGAAGGTCTCCCAGAAATGCCGGCCGATACGTCCCAGCTGGTACTGACCCAATGATTGGTCGTCGACGCCGTCCGGACGCAGATGCGATGCGTACGGCGTCACCCAAGGCGATCCCAACGACATCCACTGGGTCAGCAGAACCAGCACGAACCCACCGAAGGCGACGGCGCCACCCGCGACGAACGCCCGGATGCGGCGCCCTCGCGGGCAGCGCAAGCCCGCCCACGCCGCAATCGCCAGAACCGGCACGACGTCGACGAAGCGAGCCGAGAAGGCCCAGGCCGACAATGCCCCGAGGATCACCGAACTCCGTGTGGTCAACCCCTTCGGTGACGTCACGGTCACCAATGCGGCGGCGATGCAGAACCCGGTGACGGTCGAACTCCACGGTTCGACGGCCAGTCGCACGATCGGCGTGGCGACCAGCAACAGCAGCACCGCCAGCGCGGCAACGGCGCGCGATGCGACCCTGACCGCGAAGACATAGGTGAATACCACGGTGGCCGTCAGCAACACGATGTCCGGCACGATGAACGGATCGGCGTCCAGACCCAGCCAGATGAACGGGACGGCCAGCAGGGGGTATCCGAGACCGTAGGTGTAATTCTCCGGACCGGGCAGCGAGAACCGGGCGAGATCCCGGACCATTGAGAGATATTCGCCCTGGTCGTACCAACCGAACCAGTCCAGGCCGGCCGTCACGACCACGGGACTCTGCGGATGAACGAAGAAGGAATAGGCTGCGAGAATCACGGTCACAATCGAGACCGAAACGATCTCCCGCCGACTCGTGCCACGACCGTCCGGCAATCGAAAAGACCCCATCCGTGCGGAACCCTCCGATTGCCGACGCCATCCGACGAAACCACCACATTCTACCGACGATGCACGCCGCGCAGAGCGCTCCGCGGGATGTCCCGCCACCATCCGGCCGGGCCCGACGCCGGTAGGGTGCCACGGTGCCCGGGCCCGAACGGCCCCGGGGTTGGGAGCGGATGACCATGGGCCAGATGACCGTGATCGGCTGCGGCTACCTCGGCGCGGTGCACGCGGCGTGTATGGCCGAGGTGGGCCACGACGTGCTCGGCATCGACGTCGACGCCGACAAGGTTGCCAAACTCCGCGACGGCGTCGCCCCGTTCTACGAACCCGGGTTTCCGGAGGTGTTGACCCGATCGTTGTCCGGTGGGCGCCTCGCCTTCAGCTCGGAAATGGCGGACGCGCGGGGTCGCCAGGTCCATTTCGTCTGTGTGGGCACCCCGCAGAAGCGGAACGAGTATGCGGCCGACATGACCTATGTCGATGCCGCTGTCACGTCCTTGCTGCCCCATCTGTCTCCGGGCGATCTGGTCGTCGGCAAATCGACGGTGCCGGTGGGTACGGCCGCTCGACTCGCCGACATGGTCCGGCGGGCCCAGCCGGAGGCGTTGCTCGCATGGAACCCCGAATTCCTCCGCGAAGGATTTGCGGTGCAGGACACGCTGCACCCCGACCGGATCGTCTACGGATTGCCCGAAGGACCGTCCGGCGAACGGGCACGGGCCCTGCTGGACGATGTGTACGCCACACCGCTGGCCGACGGGGTTCCCCTCGTCGCAACGGACTATCCGACGGCCGAACTGGTCAAGACCGCCGCCAACTCGTTCCTCGCCACCAAGATCTCCTTCATCAACGCAATGGCCGAGGTCTGCGAGGCCAGCGGGGCGGACGTCACCCAGCTCGCGGACGCGATCGGTCATGACCCGAGGATCGGCCGCCGGTTCCTGAACGCGGGCCTGGGGTTCGGCGGTGGCTGCCTACCCAAGGACATCCGGGCGTTCATGGCCCGGGCCGGTGAACTGGGCGCGGACCAGGCGCTGGCGTTCCTGCGCGAGATCGACTCGATCAACATGCGCCGTCGGGTCCGGATGGTCGACCTTGCCCGCGAATCCCTCGGCGGCTCGATCGTCGGCCGCCGGATCGCCGTCCTTGGGCTGGCGTTCAAACCGAACAGCGACGACATCCGCGACTCGCCGGCGCTCAACGTCGCCGCCCAGATGCGACTGCAGGGCGCTTCCGTCGTGGTCACCGATCCCAAGGCGGTACCGAACGCGCAGCGTGCGTGGCCGGATCTGGAGTACGCCGAGTCGCCGTTCGATGCGGCGAAGAACGTGGACCTGGTGATGGTGCTGACCGAGTGGGACGAGTACCGCAATCTCGACCCCACCGAGCTGGGCAGGGTGGTCGCCGGACGGCGCATCCTCGACGGTCGCAACACCCTCGACCCGAGAGCATGGCGGGCGGCCGGCTGGAGCTATCGGGCGCTCGGCCGCAAGTAGTCCCCGGGGGTCCGTCACACCACGATCAGACCCGCCCGGGCTCGGCGTCAGGCGTCGCTGGAGAAGCGCACGCCGGCCTCGGGCAGTTCCACCCGCGGCCACACCCGCACCCCGTCGATCAGCTCGCACCGTTCCCCGATCACGGCGCCGTCGCCGATGACCGCGTCGGCCACCACCGCCCCGCCGCCGATCGTCGCGCCCCTGCCGATCACGGACCTGGTCACCCTCGCCCCGTCGCCGATCACCGCGTCGTCGAACACCACCGAGGAGTCGATCACGGCCTGCGCGCCGACCCGCACCCGCAGGCCGAGGGTCGAACCGCCGACGACCCGCGCATCGCCGGCCAGGACGCCGTCGGGCAACACGAGCCGCTCCCCCGTCGGGCCGGGCAACGCGTCGGTCGGCGCGATCCCCGTGACCAGGTCGGCCGAACCCTTGACGAACGCCGCCGGCGTCCCGAGGTCCAGCCAATAGGACGTGTCGACGTGACCCCACACGCGGGCGCCGGCGGCCAGCAGTCCCGGAAACGTCTCCCGCTCGACCGACACCGGGCGGCCGACCGGGATCGCTTCCAGCACCTCGCGTTTGAAGACGTAGCAGCCGGCGTTGATCTGATCGGTCGGCGGGTTGTCGGTCTTCTCCAGGAACGCCAGCACCCGGCCGTCGGCGTCGGTGGGCACCGAGCCGAACGCCCGTGGGTCTGGCACCTTGACCAGGTGCAGGGTGACGTCGGCATCGTTGCCGGTGTGCGTGTCCAGCACCTGCCCGAGGTCGACCCCGGACAGCACGTCACCGTTGAACACCATCACGGTGTCCGCCCGCAGGGCCGGGGCGACATTGCGGATCCCGCCGCCGGTGCCCAACGGCTCGTCCTCGACCAGGTATTCGATGTCCAGGCCGAAGTCGGATCCGTCACCGAAATGGTCGGTGAAGGTCTCGGCCTTGTACGAGGTGCCCAGCACGACATGCTCGATGCCGGCCGCCCGGATCCTGGAAAGCAGGTGTTCCAGGAACGGCACCCCGGCGGTGGGCAGCATCGGTTTGGGGGCGGACAGGGTCAGCGGCCGCAGCCGGGTGCCCTTGCCGCCGACCAGGACCACCGCGTCGACATCCGTGCGTGCCATGTGCCGCCTTCCGTGAGACATGAGCCGGGCGGGGTCAGCCGCGGGCGCCGGCCGTCCGAGCGACCGACAGCACGTATTCACCGTAGGGGGACTTGGCCAGGGCCCGGCCCAGGGCAAGGCACTGGTCGGCCGTGATGAAGCCGTTCACCAGCGCGATCTCCTCCAGGCAGGAGATCCGGATGCCCTGCCTGTGTTCGAGCACTCGCACGAACTCGCCGGCGTCCAGCAGCGAGTCGTGGGTGCCGGTGTCCAGCCAGGCGAATCCGCGCCCCAGGTTGGTCAGCGTCGCCTTGCCCGCCCGCAGGTAGATGTTGTTCAGGTCGGTGATCTCCAGCTCGCCGCGCGCACTGGGCTGCAGGTCGGCGGCATGCCGCAGGACGTCGTTGTCGTAGAAGTACAGCCCGGTGATGGCCAGGTTCGACCTCGGCTTCGCGGGCTTCTCCTCGATGGACACCACTGTGCCGGAGGCGTCCAGCTCCGCCACCCCATACCGCTCCGGGTCGCGCACCGGATAGCCGAACAGCACGCAGCCGTCGACGTTCTCCGCGGCCTTGCGCAGCGTCCCGGAGAAGCCCTGCCCGTAGAAGATGTTGTCGCCGAGCACCAGGGCCACCGAGTCGGTGCCGACATGATCCGCGCCGATGATGAACGCCTCGGCCAGCCCGTTGGGCGCCTCCTGAACGGCGTACTCGATGCTGATCCCCCACTCGCCGCCGTCCCCGAGCAGCCTGCGGAACGCGGCATTGTCCTCCGGGGTCGTGATGATCAACACGTCCCGGATGCCGGCCAGCATCAGCACCGACAGCGGGTAGTAGATCATCGGCTTGTCGAAGACCGGCAGCAGCTGCTTGGACGTGGCCCTGGTGATCGGGTGCAGCCGAGTGCCGGCACCACCGGCCAGGATGATGCCCTTCATCGGTGCGGCAGCCCCCATCACCGGATCGCCCGGATCGTCGAATCGCCCGGCGCAGGGTCGTGCCACGGCCGGTGCGGGATTGCTCGGACCCTACCGGACCGGGCCCGGCCGCCGGTTCGGCAGTTCGGCCCCGGCGGCTACCTTGTGCATCCGGCGCGCCAGCAGTGCCCGCGCGGCGAGTCCGACACGCAGCGTCCATCGCAGCGGCGCCTGCCACCATGCCGGGTGCCGGGTGGCGAGGTAGCGGTAGGCGCTGCGGTGATGCGCCTCGGCCATGGCGACGGGCTCCCGTTCGGTCGCGTGCCCACCCTCATGGGCGACCCGAGCGGACGGACAGTAGACGTTCGACCAACCCGCACGGGACAGCCGGTCGCCGAGGTCGACGTCCTCGAAGTACATGAAGTACTCGGTGTCGAACCCGCCGACCGCCTCGAACGCCCGGCGCCGGACCAGCAGGCACGACCCGGACAGCCAGCCGGCAATCCGCTCCACCGGCTCCTGCGCGTCCAACCGGTATCGGCGGGTCCAGGGATTGGTGGGCCACCACCAACCGAGCAGCGCGTGCCCGACTCCCGCCGAGATCGACGGCAGGTTCCGCGCGGACGGATACACGATCCCCTCCGGGGTGGTGATGAGCGGGCCGAACGCGCCGGCCGCCGGGTGCCGGTCGGCGCATTCCAGCAGCCGGTCGAGCGTGTGCGGGGCGAACACGATGTCCGGATTGGTGATCACCACCCAGTCGATCTCCGGATCGAGCGCGCGCACGCCGATGTTGGCCGCGCCGCCGTAGCCGAGGTTGCCGCCGGTGTGCACCAGCCGGACCTCCGGCCGCTGCGCCGCCCGCTCGACGCTCCCGTCGGTGGATCCGTTGTCGGCCAGCACCACCCGGAGCCGGCCCCGGTAGGCCGCGGGCAGCGAATCGAGCATGCCCAGCAACGCCTCGCCCGGCGAGTAGGTGACCGCGACCACGCCGATCGGCGGCGGGACCGACTCGTTCACGCGGCCGCCGCCGCGCGCTCGTACGCGGCATGGTGTGCCCGGGCGCTGGCCTCCCAGGTGAACTGCTCGGCCCGGGCCACGGCGGCCGCCGACAAACCCGCCCGCCGCCCGGGGTCGTCGAGCAGCTCCGCGAGCGCGGCGGCGATGTCCCCGGCACCGGTTCCGGTGTAGGCGACCGCGTCGCCGCCGACCTCGGGCAGCGCGAGCTTGCGGGTCGTCAACACGGCGGCGCCGCAGGCCATCGCCTCCAGCACCGGCAGCCCGAAGCCCTCCCCCAGGCTGGGATAGGCCACCACGTCGGCCCCGCCGAGGAAACCCGGAAGCAGGTCCACCGGCAGGTGACCCGGGCGCAGCACGGTCATCCCGGACGGGACGGCGGCCAGCGCCGGTTCGATCCCGGAATCCCACCCGGACGCGCCGGCCAACACCAGCACCTGCCGCTGCGTGCGCGGGGTCATCGCCCGGATGAACCCACGCACCAGGGCCGGCACGTTCTTCCGCGGTTCGAGGGTGCCGAGGAATCCGATCCACGACCGGTCGGCGATGCCCAGGAACCGCGCGGCCTCCCGGATCTGCTCGGCCTGCGGGCGGTGGAAGACCCGGTGGGCGACACCGTGGTAGGCGACCACCAGCGAGTCGGCATCGGCATGGGCGAACCGGACCAGCTCATCGGCGGTGGCCCGGCTGGGCACGACGCACACGGCGGCGCGGCGCAGCGACGTCCGGGTCCAGCCACGGAAGAACCGCCCCTTGATCCCGAGATGCAGGCCGCGGTCGGAGAAGAACGTCGCGTCGTGCAGCGTGACCACGCACGGCACGGTCGCGGCCAGCGGCATCGTGTAGTGCGGGGAGTGGATGACGTCGACGGGCAGCCGCCTGGCCAGCCGAGGCAGGGTGGTCTGCTCCCAGGCGAGCCTTGCGGGGCGGCTGCCGAGTTCCTCCGCGGCGGTGACGATCCGGCTGTGCGGGGCGAGCCGGGCGAACACGTCGGCGTCGTGCCGCTGGCAGACCACGGACAGGGCGGCGCCCCGCTCGTCGAGCGCCGCGACCAGGCTGTCGACGTACCGCCCCACGCCGCCCCGCTGGGCAGGGATCGCGGTCGCATCCAGCAGCACGCGCGGTTCCGTGCGCATCCACACCCCTTCCGCGGCCACGCCCGTGTGGTCGTGCGCTGCCCGCCTTGCCCCACTGAGCGAACCGGCGACGACCCAGCGTAGTCGCTCGACGCGGATGACCAGGGAGAGACGGACGACCTGGGAGATCTGCGCTCGTGCCGGCGTCGGCGCGGCGTTGCGGCGCCCGGCCGCTCATCGTCCGGTGTGCAGCCGCCAGATCCGGTCCGCGGCCGCCGACCATGAGTAGTCGGCGGACCGTCGGATCCCGCGCCGCGCCAGATCGTCGGCCAGCGCGGCGTCGTCGGCGATCGCGGCGATGCCGGCGGCGAGTTCACGCGCGTCCGCGCGGGGCACCACCAGACCTGCCGACCCGACGAGTTCGACCAGCGCGGGTGCGTCCGAGACCACGACCGGTATCCCGGCGGCCATCGCCTCCAGGACGGGCAGCCCGAACCCCTCGGCCAGGGACGGGGCGGCCAGCACCGTCGCCCCGGCCAGCACCGCTGCCATGTCGGCGTCGTCGAGCCGGCCCAATGCGCGCACCCGGCCCGGCACCAGACCCGCGGCGGCCGCGAGCGTCCCCAGGTCGATCCCGCCCCAGCCCGGCGGCCCCACCACGGCCAGGTCGAGCCCGGCCGTCGGCGCCAGGGCCAGCGCCCTGGTCAGGGTGTTCAGGCCCTTGCGCGGCTCGAGGGTGGCCACCGCGAGGACGTAACGGTCCGGTAGCGCCAGCCGACGCCGCCGCGGACCGGCGTCGGCCGGCACGGGCAGCGGGGTGACACCGTGGCCGACCACGTGCAGCCGGCCGGCCGCCGCCGGGAACAGCCCGGCCAGGTCGTCGGCTACCGCGGTCGACGGCACCACGATCGCGTCCGCGCGGCGGACCGCCCGCAGGACCATCCGCCGATGCCAGGCCACGCCGCGCGGTGTCAACGTCTCCGGGTGCGTCCACGGCACCGCGTCGTGCACCGTGACGGCCAGCCCATGCCTGCGGCGGGGCGCCAACGGCGTGCTGGCATGCACCCGATCGCCCAGCACCAACGGCGGCGCGCCGTGCGACCAGAGCTCGGACAGGGCCCGACGCCCAGCGGGCAGCCGGTGCGGCCCGTCCACGCCCGGGATGCGCGCGGCGCCCATGTCCCGGTGCCATGCGGTGACGGTCCGGACCCGCCAGCCCGGCCGCGGTTCCGCGGCCAACGCGGTGGTGAGCTGCTCGGCGTACCGGCCGGTGCCGCCGGGGACGGGCGCGAGCAGCTGTTCGACGACGACGGTCAGCACGGGCACCGGGAAAGGTAAGCACAGGGATCCGGCCGCGTCGGGAGCCGATCGGCGGTGTTCGACGGGTGCCGCGGAATATCTTGTGCTGCGACGCCGATTGCCGGTGCAACGGCGGTGGGCGGTGTGATCAGGGGTGGGTGTGTCGGGTCACCTGCTGACTGCGAACCGACGAACGGAGTGAACGGGTGGGCGTTTCACTGATCGTGGGCTGGCTCCCGTGGACGCTGCTGGTTCTCGGCCTGGCCGCAGCGGTGTTCCTGCTCGCCCGCCGGGAACGCTGGTGGTGGCTGTACGTGGTGCCCGGCGTGCTGGTCGGGTCGGCCGCCATTGCCTGGGTGATTGCCCACCCGGTCGCCGAGTCGCTGTTCGCGCAGGACCTGAAGACCTCCGACATGGTGTGGATCGGCGTCGGCGTCGCAGCGATCGGCCTTGCGGTGGGTCAGATGGTCCGCTCCCCGGTCTGGCGCAAGTTCGTCGCGGTGCCGGCGGCGGTGTGCGTGCTGGCGATGGCCGGGAACGAGATCAACAAGTCGTACGACGAATACCCCCGTCTCGGTGACCTGTTCGGGGCCACCGGCGACAGCGTCATCGACGGTCCGCCCACGGTCTCGTCCGTGGTCGACAGCGACCTGAATACCGCACCGCTCACCGCGTCCTGGACCCCGACCGGCGCCGCGATCCCGACGGACGGCGGGAAGATCAGCCAGATCACCCTGCCCGGGACGAAGTCCGGATTCCAGGGGCGGGACAGCTGGGTGTACCTGCCACCGGCATATTTCGCCGACAACGCCCGCCCGCTGCCGGTGCTGATCCTGCTGCATGGCCAGCCCGGCGGCGGCGGCGACTGGATCACCGGCGACCGGGTGCAGACCGCGATGAACGACTTCGCGGCGCAGCACAACGGGATCGCACCGGTCGTGGTGATGCCCGACGTCACCGGCTCCCCGATAGCCAATCCGCTGTGCACGAACTCGGCGCTGGGCCAGCTGGACACCTACCTGGCGGTCGACGTGCCGAACGCGATCAAGTCCCAGCTGCGGGTCGATCCGCGTCCTGAACACTGGGGCATCGGCGGGTTCTCCTACGGCGGCACCTGCGCCGTGCAGATGGTGACCAACCATCCCGAGACCTTCACCTCATTCCTGGACGTCTCCGGCGAGGCCGAACCGACCCTCGGCTCGCACCAGGCGACCGTCGACCAGGCGTTCGGGGGCGACGAGGCCAAGTTCAAGGCGATCAATCCCATCGACATCATGGCGACCAAGCAGTTCCCGCAGATCGCCGGCTGGTTCTATATCGGCAGCGACGACAGCGACTTCCTCGCCGGGCAGCAGAAGATCTTCCAGGCCGCGAAGGCGGCCGGCATGGAAGTGCAATTGGTCGAGGTTCCTGGCGCCGGCCACGATTGGACGCTGGCGTCGACCGCCCTGGCGCAGACCCTGCCCTGGTTCGCCCAGCGGATGGGCATCACGGCCTGAGCGCCGGCGACGATCGGGCCAACATCGAGGGGACCACTCATGCGAACGCTGGTGACCGGCGGCGCCGGCTTCATCGGATCCACTCTCGTCGACCGCCTGCTTGCGGACGGGCACGAGGTCACCGTCGTCGACGACCTGAGCCGGGGGTGCCGCGGCAATCTCGACGGAGCCGTCCGGGCGGGGGCGTCACGGCTACGGGTGGTCACCGCCGACATCCGGGATCCGGGCCTGCCCGCGATCGTGGCCACCGCGGCGCCCGAGGTGATCTTCCACCTGGCCGCGCAGGTCGACGTCCGGGCCAGCGTGCTCGACCCGCTGCTGGACGTGTCGGTGAACGTGCTCGGCACCGTCGCGCTCGCCGAGGCCGCCCGCGCGGCCGGTGCACGCAAGATCGTCTTCGCTTCCTCCGGCGGTTCCATCTACGGCGAACAGGCTGTCCTTCCCGCTCCCGAAACCGCTCCGCTGCAACCACTGTCGCCGTACGCGGTGAGCAAGCTGGCCGGCGAGCTTTACCTGAACTCCTTCGCCCGACTGCACGGGCTGCAATGCACCCACCTGGCGTTCGCCAACGTCTACGGCCCCCGTCAGGACCCGCACGGCGAGGCCGGCGTCGTCGCGATCTTCGCCGAGGCGATGCTGCACGGACGGCCGACCCGGGTGTACGGCGACGGCGGCAATACTCGCGACTACGTCTTCGTCGCCGATGTGGTGGGCGCGCTGCTGCTGGCCGCCGGCGCCGACGCGGACGGACTGCGGCTGAACATCGGCACCGGCGTGCAGACGTCCGACCGTGAGCTGCACACGCTGATCGCCCGGGAGGTCGGCTGCCCCGACCGGCCCGAGTCCGCCCCCGCCCGGCTCGGCGACCTGCGCCGGTCGGCCCTGGACGGCACCCTCGCCCGCGAGGTGCTCGGCTGGACCCCGCAGCACGGCCTCGCCGAAGGGATCATGTCGACCGTTGCGTCGCTGCGCGACCGTGCTCGACCGGCCGGGTGAGCCCCGGGCCATCCCGAGCCGGATCAGCGGGCGGCGATCCGGTACGCATGCATCGTCCGCTCCGCGCACCGGTCCCAGGTCCACCCGGCGGCGTACCCGCGGCGCGCGGCCCGCAGGTCCGGGTCGTCGTCGGCGTCGAGAGCCTTGTGCAGCGCCTGCGCGAGCGCCTCGACGTCGCCCACCGGAAACACCGCGGCCGCGTGGTCACCGGTGACCTCGCGCAGCGCCGGAATGTCGCTCACGACCACCGCGGTGCCGGCGGCCAGAGCCTCGAGCGCCGGCAGCCCGAAGCCCTCGTCACGGGAGGGCATGACCAGCGCCCGGGCGCCGGCGACGATCGCGGCGAGGTCGTCGACCGGCGCGTAGCCGCGCACCCGCACCCCCGGCGCCTGCGCCAGCCCGGGGCCCCACCCGGGCGGTCCGACCAGCAGCAGTGTCGGCGCATCCGCCCCGACGGACTCGCGCAGCAGCCGGTACGCGGCCAGCAGGGTGGCCAGGTCCTTGCGCGGCTCACGGGTGCCGACGAACAGCAGGTAGCGCTCCGGGACCCCGAGCCGCGCACGCTCGACCGGCGAGGGCACCGACGAGGCCAGCCACAGCGGGTCGACGCCGAGCGGCGTCACCACCACCTCGGGCACCATCGCCCCGTATGCCTCCCGCACCCGGTCGGCGGTGGTCTGCGATGGCGTCACCACCGCCGCGGCCCGGCGCAGGCCGCGCGGCACCAGTGTGCGCAGCGCCTGGCTCGCGTCGTCCACCACGTCCGGCATGGTCAGGTAGGCGATATCGTGGATCATGACCACCCCGCCGGTGCGGCCGGTCGGCGGGAGCACGAAGTTGGTGCCGTGGTACACGTCGAGATCCCTGGTGAGCAGGCTGATCGGCGGGAACTCCGACCGGGCCCACGTCTTGTTGAGGACTCTGGCGGGCAGCCGCACCGTGCGGGTGACGACACCGGTCGGGACCGCATCGGGCAGGCCGCCACCGCCGCGCAGGCTGAACGCCAGCGCCGACACCCGCACATCGGTCCGCCGGACCAGGGCGTTCATCAGGTGCTCGGTGTACCGGCCGACGCCGGTGCGCCTGCCGAGCAGCGGCGCCCCGTCAAGGCCCACCCGGAGGGTTGGCTCCGACACCGCACTCAACCCGCCCGGAACACGTCCGGCGACGCCGCGAACCCGGCGGCGAGCGCGTCGCGCCAGGGGCGCAACGGGGTCAGCCCCGCGGCGGCCCACTCCGCACCGGACAGGACCGAATACGCCGGCCGTGGCGCGGGGCGAGGGAACTCGGCGGTGGTGGTCGGCTCGATCCGGTCCGGGTCCTGACCCAACTCCGTCAGGATCGCCCGGGCGAAGCCGTACCAGGTGGTCTCGCCGCCGTTGGTGGCGTGCAACACGCCGCCGGGCAGGTCCGCGGCAGCCAGTTCGAGCAGGCCGGCCGCGAGATCGACCGTGTAGGTCGGCGTGCCGCGCTGGTCGTCGACGACCCGCAAGGTGGGCCGGCTCGAGGCCAGCCGGGCGATGGTTTTGACGAAGTTGCCCCCTGCCGCGCCCCACACCCAGGCGGTGCGCACCACGTGCGCGTCCGGATGCGCCTGCCGCACCCGGTGCTCGCCGGCCAGTTTGGACGCCCCGTAGACGCTGCGCGGGCCGGTCGGGTCCGTCGGCCGGTACGGCCGGATGCCGTCGCCGGGAAACACGTAGTCCGTGGAGACGTGGATCAGGCCAAGGCCCAACCGCCGGGCCGCGACCGCGAGATGGCCGGGCCCGTCGGCGTTCACCGCGTAGGCGGCGTCCCGATCGGATTCGGCGTCGTCCACGGCGGTGTAGGCCGCGGCGTTGATCACCACCGCACGCTGCCCGGCGGCGGCCGCGCCGGCCGCCAGATAGCCGAGGACCTGTTGGACGGCCACGACGTCGGTGATGTTCAGGTCCCGCGAGCCGACACCCAGCACGTCGATCCCGGCCGCCCGGGCCGCGGTGACCAGGTCCGTACCGAGCTGGCCGCGGGCGCCGACGACCAGCAGCCGAAAGGAGGCCGGCACGTCAGCGATCGATCGCGGAGCGGGCCTTGAGCGGCTCCCACCAGTCCCGGTTGTCCCGGTACCAGGCGATGGTGTCGGCCAGGCCCTGGTCGAACGGAACCTCCGGCTCGTAGCCGAGCTCACGGGTGATCTTGCCGTGGTTCACCGAGTACCGCAGATCGTGGCCACCACCCCGGGGATCGACGATCCGCTCGATGAACGACTCGTCGCGGCCGGTCGCCTCGACCAGCTTCGCGGTCAGCTCGGCGTTGGTCAGCTCGGTACCGCCGCCGATGTTGTAGACCTCCCCCGGCCGGCCGCCCTCGAGCACCAGGGCAATGCCGCGGCAGTGGTCATCCACGTGCAACCAGTCGCGGACGTTGCGGCCCTCGCCGTACAGGGGCACCTTCACCCCGTCCATCAGGTTGGTCACAAACAGCGGGATGACCTTTTCCGGGAACTGGTACGGGCCGTAGTTGTTCGAACAGCGGGTGGTGGTCACCGGCACGTTGTGCGTCCGCGCGTAGGCACGGGCAAGCAGGTCGGATCCGGCCTTCGATGCGGAGTACGGCGAGTTCGGCAGCAGCGGCTCGTTCTCGTCCCACGAGCCGGTCTCGATCGACCCGTACACCTCGTCGGTGGACACGTGCACGAACTTGGTGAGCTTGGTGTCCAGCGCCGCCTGCAGCAGCGTCTGCGTGCCCATCACGTTGGTCAGCACGAAGTCGGCGCCGCCCAGAATCGACCGATCCACGTGCGACTCGGCGGCGAAATGCACGACCGCGTCGGCCTTTCCGACCAGATCGCGGACCACCTCCTGGTCGCAGATGTCACCCTGCACGAAGTCGTACCGCTCGGAATCGGCGATCGGTTCGAGGTTGGCCAGGTTGCCGGCATAGGTGAGCTTGTCCAGGACCGTGACGTCCGCACCCTCGAGGCCGGGATAGGCGTCGTCGAGCAGATGCCTGGTGAACGTCGAACCGATGAAGCCCGCTCCACCGGTGACCAGAATGCGCATGGTGACGCATTCTGCCGTACGCGGTGCCCGCTCCCGGCACGCACGCGGCGCCGAACCCCGTTCGGGCATTGCGGCTCCGCTCGGGCAGCCTCGGTTCGATCACCGGATTCCGACACGTCCGCGGCTACCCTGGCCTGGATCCGACCCCGGAGGCCCGCTCGCGGACACCGGGCCGACCTGCAACCGGACCGGTGCGGGCGCGTCCTGTCCTTCGGGGCCCGAACGGCCGTGGCTTCGCTCGGCGGTCGATCGCGGGATTTCCGTTCAGGACGCAGAGGCACGTGCAGGTGAAGGGCAGCGGCATGACGAACTCGGATCGACCCGATCCGCAGCGTGGGGCGCGGCGGTACGGCCCGAGTTCGTCCTCCGTGCCGCCGTGGAGCCCGCCACCGAACCAGATCCCCGGGGGCCAGTCGCAACCGGGTCCGCAACGCGCGTGGTCGGAGGCCACCCCGCCGCCCACCCGCCGGTTCCCCGGTTACCCGCCGCCCGGCCCGGGCGCGGCGTCCGCCGGTCCGACCGCACCACCGCCGACCGGGCACCGGGCGATGTCCGCCGCTGTGCCGCCCGCGTTTCGTGGGCCGGTGCCGCCGGGCGGGCCGCCAGTGCAGCCGCCGACCGGCGCCGACGGCGGGTCGGGCGGGTTCGACGGCGGGCCGCGCCGGTCGCGCGGCGTGCTGTTCACCCGGATCGTCGCAGCGGTGGTGGCGGCGGTGGTGCTGATCGGCTCCGGCGTTGCCTACGCGTTCACCGACGTGCTGCAGAGCGTCAGCGGCACATCGGACGCCACCGGGAACGCCGGCAACCTGGGGGTGATCTCGGCGGAGGGCCTGACGTTCCTGCTGGTCGGGTCGGACGCCCGCACCGACGCCGACGGCAATCCGCTCAGCGCCGAGGAGCTCGAACAGGTCGGCACCGAGGACGACGGCGGCGGCATCAACACCGACACGATCATGTTGGTGCACGTCCCGCAGGGCGGCGGCCGGGCCACCGCGGTGTCGATCCCGCGGGACACCTGGATCGGTCCGCGGGTGACCAACCAGATCACCGGACCCTACGGGAACGGGTCGCAGGGGCCATACCAGCCGAACAAGGTCAACTCGTTCTACGCCACGGCCAAGGCGTACACCACGGAACGCCTGATCAACGAGGGCGTGACCGATCAGGCACAGATCGAGCGGGAATCCAACGAGGCCGGCCGGACCATGCTGATCCGAGTGATCCAGGCGTTCTCCGGGCTCAAGGTCGACCACTACGCCGAGGTGAACCTGCTCGGCTTCTACCTGCTGTCCAACGCCATCGGTGGTGTGCCGGTCTGCCTGAACGCCGCGGTCAACGACCCGTGGTCGGGGGCGGACTTCGCGGCGGGCGAGCAGGAGGTCCAGGGCACGGCGGCGCTGGCCTTCGTCCGGCAGCGACACGGCCTCCCGGGCGGCGACCTGGACCGGGTGAAGCGGCAGCAGGCGTTCCTGCGCGGTGCCGCCGACAAGATCCTGTCCGTCGGTACCCTGACCAACCCGTCGAAGCTGAACGACCTGGTCGGCGCGATCGACCGTTCGGTGATCTTCGACAGAGGCTTCGAGGTGCTGACCTTCGCCGAGCAGATCACCAACCTGTCCTCCGGGAACATCGACTTCGAGACGCTGCCGACGGCCGGACCGGAAACCTCGACCGACAAGGACGCGCTGGCCACCGATCCCGCCCAGGTGCAGGCCTTCTTCCAGGGCATCGTCGGCGGCGAGGCCGCCGGCTCCGGAGCCGGCGGCACGTCGGCGGCGTCCGCGGTCGATCCCGCGTCGGTGACGGTGGACATCAAGGACGGCACGATCGCCGACGGCGTGACCGCGCACGCGTCGGAGCTGGTCACCGGCGGCGGGTTCGTCCTGGGGTCGCTGGGGGTCATCGCCGGCACCCGCAAGGGGCACGAGCAGGCCGTCACCGAGTTCCACTATTCCGGCGACGAGGCGGCCGCCCAGCAGGTGCAGGAGGCGTTCGGAGGTATCGGCAAGCTGGTGGCCGACCCCTCGGTGAAGGCGAACCGGGTGCTGGTGCTCGTCGGCACCGACCTTGCGGTGCCGTCGGGGCTGCACGGCGCGGGGGCGCTCACCCGCCCGGCCGGGGCAGCCGTTCCCGCGGCCAACCTGGCCTGGTCGGTGCCATGCGTGAACTGAACGCCTTCGGACCAGGTGGGCTCGCGGCCGCAGTGCTGGGCAGGTTGCGCGAAGACGACCCGCACCGGCCACGGCTGGTCTGGTACGGCTCCGGGCGAACCGAGCTGTCCACCGCGTCGATGACCAACTGGTCCGCGAAGACGGCCGGATACCTGGTGGACGAGCTCGGCGCCGAACCCGGCGACACGGTGCTGTGGCGGGTGCGCCGATCGTGGCAGGGCCTGCCGCTGCTCCTGGGATCGTGGTGGGCCGACATGGTGGTCACCGACCGCGCGTCCGGAGCCGACGTCACGGTGGCCTTCGTCGACGAGGGCGACGAGGCCGACGCCGACGAGGTGGTCGTTGCGTCGTCACACCCCTTCGGCCTGCCCGTGCCCGGCCTGCCGGCGCCGTACCGGGACGTCGCCGATGCCGTTCTCCCGCAGGCCGACCGCTTCGTCCCGCGAGCTCCTGCCCCGCCCCCGGACGCGCCGGCGATCGTCACCGAGTCCGGCACGGTCGGCCTCGATCAGCTGGTCGAGCGGGTGCGGCTCGCCGCCGACCCGGTGGCCAGGCACGGGGCGGTGCTGCTGTCCGTCCTGTGCCCCGACCTGCCGGACGGTGTGTGCGCCGGCGCGCTTGCTGCATGGGCGGCCGGCGGCACGCTGGTCCAGCTGGGTCCGGACGCCGCCGCGGACGCGGCGACTCTGGCGCGGATCGCCGCCGACGAGCGGGTGACGGTCACGGTCGGCGTCGACGTCGAGGGCCTTCCGCGGGTGGGCTGAACCGGCGGGCCCGGTCGCCGGATCAGGCACGGCGTCGGCCGCCTCTACCATGACGCCTGGCGGACCGTGGGATCAGAACCGTGGGATCAGAAGGGACTCGATGGCGTACGTTCTCGGCGTCGATCTCGGCACGACCTACACGGCCGCGGCGACCCTCGGCGATGGCCCACCCACCATGCTCGGCCTCGGCAACCGGGCGATGCAGGTGCCCTCGGTCGTCTATGTCCAGCCCGACGGCACGATGGTGTTCGGCGAGGCCGCCGAGCGCCGCGGCGCCGCGGATCCGACCCGGCTCGCCCGGGAGTTCAAGCGCCGGATCAGTGACCCGGCTCCGATCGTGATCGCCGGTACCCCCTACCCGGCGGAGTTGCTCACGGCCCAGTTGTTGCGCTGGGTGGTAGGCCAGGCGACCGAACGGCTCGGTGAGCCGCCATCCGCGATCGTCCTCACCCACCCTGCCAACTGGAGCCGGTTGCGGCTCGACCTGCTCTGGCAGGCCATCGGCATGGCCGGCATGCCGCCGGTCACCTTCTGCCCCGAACCGATCGCCGCCGCCCACCACTATGCGACCCGCAACCGGGTCGACGAGGGTGACCGGATCTGCGTCTACGACCTGGGCGGCGGCACCTTCGACGTGTGTGTGTTGGCCCGCGAGGCGGCCGGCAACGGCGGCGGGTTCCGCTTCGTCGGGCCACCCGGCGGGAGCGAACACATCGGCGGCGTCGACTTCGACGAGGCGGTGGTGCGCCGGATCATCGGCCGGATCGAGGACGACCCGCAGGCCCAGGCTCTGTTGGCAGACCCGGCCGCTCGGGCCCGGTTGCGCCGGGACTGCATCGAGGCCAAGGAGGCCCTGTCCGCCGACATCGACACCGTCGTCCAGGTGGCGGTGGGTGGCGGGACCGGCCGGTCGATTCGGCTGACCCGTGCCGAGTTCGAGGACATGATTCGCCCGGCGATCGCGGAGACGATGACCGCCACCAGCCGCACGCTGCAGGCGGCCGGGGTGAACCCCCTCGAGGTCTCCGCCTTCGTGCCGGTCGGTGGGTCGTCACGGATTCCGCTGGTCACCGGGATGCTCGCCGAGCAGTTCCGTCGACCCATCGCCCGCGGCACCCATCCCACCCAAGACGTCGCCCTCGGCGCCGCGCTCATCGCGGCCCGGGCCGCCGGCACCCGGCCGACCGTCGCGTCCGCATCGTCTCCGGCGTCTCCGCCGTTCCCACCGGGGCCGGCCGGTCCGGCCGGTCCGGCTGGCCCAAGTGGCCCAATCGGCCCGTCGAATCCGCCGGGCACCGGCATCCCCGGCTCCGGCGCGGCGGGGCACCGGGGACGGCGAATCGCCATCGTCGCCGGGGTAGCGGTGGTCGTGGTGGCGGCGGCCGCGGCCACCGTGTTCATGATCACGACCAGGAACGCCACCTCGTCGTCGACCACCGAGCGGTCCGGATCGTCGACGGCAGCCACCGGCGCGGCGAGCTCGGACGTGCCCACGTCGCAGACACGGTCACGAACGGGTCAGGTGGACATTCCGCGCTCCGCCGATCCACTGCCCGACGAGGTGGTCATCAGCCCCCGCATCATCCAGGACAGCCTGGACATGGCGCTCGTCGACAGCACCAACGGCCGGACGGTCGGCCTCATCCACACGCCCGGCGGCCACGTGCTGGCGCCGACGATCTCGCCCGACCGGCGCTCGATCATCTATGTCGACCAGCCGACGACCAAGCTGCACGTCATTGCCGCCGACGGCACCGGCGACCGGGAACTGTTCCCCGACCTGCCCGGCTGCGACGGGAAGATGTTGCGTCCCGGCTGGAATCCGGTGGACCCGGACGAGCTCGCGCTCGTCTGCGTGGACACGAGCGGCAATTACCTGTTGCGGATCGTCCGGATGGATGGCCAGGTCCTTCGCCGGTTGGACCCAGGTCGGCCCGTGGTGGACGATCTGACGTTCTCGCCGGACGGCACGACCGTCGCGTTCTGGGCCGGCACCAATTCCGGCTGGCCGGACGGCGGTGCGGTGTTCAAGATGCCCGCCGACGGGTCGCAGGCACCGGTCGCCCTCACCGACGGCACCACCGACGCCGATCCGATCTTCTCGCCGGACGGCACCCTGATCGCGTTCCGCCGCATCGTCGACGACGGGGACGGGCCGCGCAACATGGAGATCTTCGTCATGAACGCCGACGGGACGGACCAACACGTCCTTGCCCCGCACCCGGCAGACGACCTCGACCCCGCGTGGTCCCCGGACGGCAGCCGGATCGTGTTCAACAGCGGCCGCGGCAACGGGCCGACCGAGCTGGACTACAACCACCACCTGATCATGAACGCCGACGGGACCAACGTTCACCGGCTCGCCCCGGACAACCCGTTCCCCGAGGAGCAGGTCACCGCATGGGGCAACCGGTAGCGGCCGGCTATCGGAGCAGGGCGCGCGCCATCACCAACCGCTGCACCTGGTTGGTGCCCTCGTAGATCTGGGTGATCTTGGCGTCGCGCATCATCCGTTCCACCGGGAAGTCCCTGGTGTAGCCGGCACCGCCGAGCAGCTGGACGGCATCCACGGTGACCTTCATGGCCACGTCGGAGGCCAGGCACTTGGCCGCTGCCGACAGATAGGTCTTGTTCGCGTCGCCGCGTTCGGCGGCGGCGGCCGCCTGGTAGACCAGCGTGCGCGCGGCGTCGACCTGCATGGCCATGTCCGCGATCATGAACTGCAGGCCCTGGAACTCGGCCAGACGCTTGCCGAACTGCCTGCGCTCCTTGACATATCCGATCGCGACGTCAAGGGCGCCCTGCGCGATGCCGATCGCCTGGGCGCCGATCGTCGGGCGCGTGTGGTCGAGCGTGGCCATCGCGGTCGCGAAACCGGTGCCGGGATCCCCGATGATCCGGCCGGCCGGGATCCGGCAGTTCTCGAAGTGGATCTCCCGGGTAGGCGAACCCTTGATGCCGAGCTTGCGCTCCTTGGTGCCGACGACGAAGCCGGGGTCGTCCGCGTTGACCACGAACGCGCTGATGCCCTTGGCCCGCTTGTCAGGGTCGGTCACCGCCATCACCGTGTACCACTGGGACACACCCGCGTTGGTGATCCAGCACTTGGTGCCGTTGAGCACCCATTCGTCGCCGTCCGCGACGGCGCGGGTCCGCATCGCTGCGGCGTCGGAGCCGGCCTCCCGTTCGGACAGCGCGTAGGAGATCGTCGACTCGCCGGCGGCGATCCCCGGCAGCACCAGCTGTTTGAGCTCCTCCGACGCGGACAACATGATCGGCGTCGAGCCGAGCTTGTTCACCGCCGGGATCAGCGAGGACGATGCGCAGACCCGGGCCACCTCCTCGATCACGATGACCGTGGCGACCGCGTCCGCGCCGGCGCCGCCGTACTGCTCCGGAATGTGCACGGCCTGGAAGCCGGCTGCCGTCAGCGCCTTGTGCGCCTCGATCGGGTACCGCTCCCGCTCGTCGACATCGGCTGCGTAGGGCGCGATCTCGTGCTCGGCGAGGTCGCGGATGGCCTCCCTTACCGCCCTGTGGTCCTCGGTCAGGGTGAACAGATCAGTGCTCATGAGCCCAGCGCCCGCCTTCGTTCAGTTACCCATCGGTAACTTTCGATCGTAGCCCCGCACGGACGGTGTCGAGTGGCTGCTCTTGCCCGCAGAGCGAGCAAAGGGAGCCACTCGGTGACCTCGGTGACCTCAGTGACCTCAGTGACCTCAGTGACCGCAATTGCCGCAATGGCCTCAGTGGGGCCCCGGGCTCAGTGGCCGGTGCGCTCCCGCAGGGCGTCGTGCTTGGTCAACACCATCTCCTGCAGGCCCGCGGAGAACTCGGCCAAGGCCGTGGACAGCCGGTCCCCCGGTTCACCGCCACCGCTGGCCAGGATGCGCACGGCCAGCAGCCCCGCGTTGCGGGCACCGCCGATCGAGACGGTGGCGACCGGGATCCCGGCGGGCATCTGCACGATCGACAGCAGCGAGTCCATCCCATCCAGGGTCGCCAGCGGCACCGGCACGCCGATGACCGGCAGCACGGTCGCCGATGCCACCATGCCGGGCAAGTGGGCCGCGCCGCCCGCTCCGGCGATGATCACCCGCAGGCCGCGCCCCGCCGCCGCCGCGGCGTAATCGAGCATTCGCTGCGGGGTGCGGTGCGCGGACACAACGCCGACCTCGTACGGCACGTTGAACTCGTCCAGCAGGTCCCCGGCCGCCGACATCACCCGCCAGTCGGAGTCGGAACCCATGATCACGCCGACCGTCACGTCGTGCCCTTCCGGCATCCCGAATCCGCCTCGCACTCCTGAACCCGAACCCTCCCGCCCAACCCTGGTCACCGCAGCACCGCCTCCTCCTGCGCCTGACGGACCGGACGGACCGCATGCGCATCCCACCCGTCGGCCCACACCCCTTCACCGAGCCAGGTGGCGGACAGCGCGGCGATCCGGCGCAGCTCGTCGGGGTCGCCACCAATGACGTTGACGTGCCCGAGCTTGCGACCGGGGCGATACGCCTTGCCGTACAGATGCACCTTGACCTGCGGGAACCGGGCGGACAGGTGGTGCACTCGTTCGTCCATGCCGATGCCGGCGCCAGGCCCGTCGGCCGGACCACCTAGGACATTGCCCATCACCGTGAACGGCGCGACCGGGTCCGTGCGACCGAGCGGATAGTCCAAGACGGCCCGAAGGTGCTGCTCGAACTGGCTGGTGACCGATCCGTCCATGGTCCAGTGACCGGAGTTGTGCGGGCGCATGGCCAGCTCGTTGACCAGAATCCCGTCCGGCGCATGCGGCGCGCGCTCGACCTCGAACAGCTCGACCGCGAGCACGCCGACCACGTCCAGGTCGGCCGCGATGCGCAGCGCCAGCCGGCCGGCGGCCGTCGCGACATCGTCGTCCAGGCCCGGCGCCGGGGCGATCACCTGCACGCAGATGCCTTCCTGCTGAACCGTTTCGACCACAGGCCAGGAGGCGGCCTGGCCGAACGGGGATCGGGCGACGACCGCGGCCAGCTCCCGGCGCATCGGCACGAACGCCTCCAGCACGAGCGACCCGGAGCCCGGCAGGTCGAGCGCCGGGATGTCATCCGGTGAATCCACCACCCAGACCCCGCGGCCGTCGTAGCCGCCGCGGGCGGTCTTGACGACCACGGGCCAGCCGTGCGCCCGCCCGAACTGCTCCACCCGCGACGACCATTCGGACCCGCGAGCGGGCAGCACCTCGAACGCCGGCACCGGCACGCGGAGTTCGGCCAGCCGGGTCCGCATCAGCGCCTTGTCCTGGGCGTACTGCAGCGCGTCCGCGCCGGGATAGACCACGTGACCCTCCGCGACCAGGGTCCGGATGTGCTCGCCCGGCACATGCTCGTGGTCGAAGGTGACGACGTCACAGCCCTGGGCGAACGCACGGAGGGCGTCGAGGTCGGTGTGCTGCCCGATCATCACGTCCGGGGTGACCAGCGCCGCGCCGTCGTCCTGCGACACGGACAGCACCCGCAGGCTCTGCCCGAGCGGGATGGCGGCCTGATGGGTCATCCGGGCCAGCTGGCCACCGCCGACCATTCCCACCCGGGGCAAGCCGGTGCGTTCGTCCACGGGCCCGAAGCGTAATCGGTGCCCGCCGATCAGCGGTGCGCGGTCACGACCCGAACGGTGCGGTCGAGGTTCCCGTCACGGCCGATGGTTGCCCGGTCGCCGCCGCGCGGTCAGCAGGAATACACCACCCGCCGCGAGCAACGCTCCACCGATGGCGAGCCCCCTGCCCACGTCGACGCCGGTGTCACTCAGACTCCCCGAGGTGGTCGGCACCGGGCGCGAGCTGTAGCTGCTGTAGTTGCTGTGCGACGTGTAGGAGCTGTGGCCGCTGTGCGTGGTGGTCGGATCCGCCTCCGACGAAGTCGTGCTCGATTCGCTCCCTGTCCCGCCGGTGGTCGTCACGGTCGTCACCGTCGCCGGAACCGTCTGCGTCTGCGTCGTGGTCACGGTCAACGTCGTGATCGTTGTCCGCGTCGCCGGATCCGTCTCCGTGGTCCTGGTCAACGTCGTCGTGGTCGGAACCGTGGCCGTGGTCGTGGTGGTCTCGGTACCGGTCGTCGTGGTCGGGACCGTGGCCGTCGTCGTCTCCGTGGACCCCGTGGTCAACGTCGTGGTCGTCGGAACCGTGGCCGTGGTCGTGGTGGTCTCCGTGGACCCCGTGGTCAACGTCGTGGTCGTCGGGACAGTGGTCGTGGCCGTAGTCGTGGCCGTAGTCGTCAGCGTCGTCGGGACCGTCGCCGTCGTCGTCTCCGTGGACCCCGTGGTCAACGTCGTCGTGGTCGGCACCGTCGTCGTCATGGTGGTGGTCAGCGTCGTCGGCGCTGTGACGGTCGTGGTCGTGGTCTCCGTCGTCGTCGTGGTCACGGTCGTAGCGGGCGTGGTGGGCACGCCCGCCTGGTTGGTGACGACGATCTCCGCGCTGGTCCCGTCGCCGACGATCAACTGGTTGGTCACCTGCCCGTCGACGGTGATCACCGGCGTCCCCCAGTCGATCCCGGGGATGTTCGGGAGCTGCGGTTCGTCGAACGTGACCACGGTGCCTGCGGGCAGCACCGGGCCGAACACCACGGTGCCGTCCGCGGGGACGTCGAGCTGACCGGCGCCTGTGGGCGGGTATGTATAGGTCACCGTGAATACGGTGCCGGCCGGGACCTGATCCGCCCCGTCACCGTCGATCGCCTTGTGCACCGCGAAGCTGCCGACCGAGTCGATGCAGCCGAAGGGCGGTCGCCATGGGTAGTTGTGGTGCTCGTTTCCCTGGCCCTGGGTGGTGATGGTCCCACCCACATAGAGCCGCCCGTTGGTGCTGGCTGTCGTCGTGAGATCAGCGCCGGGGGTGGGCATCAAGACGGTGCCCATGAACTGCCCGCCACCGTCAATGCTCAATGACGTGGTGTCGACGAAGTTCCACATCAGGGCCGCTGCCGCCTTGCCGAACCCGTTGTCGGCGGCCCCGAAGTCATCGACCCGCACGCCGTTGATGGCGGTGTAGGTCGGGTTGACGGACACGGCGCCGGGGCCGGTGACGTTGATGAGGACCGCCGCGTCCGGCGGGATCTGGGTGAAGTAGAACTCGGTCACGCCGTCCAGATCCGCGGCGGCAACGTTGAATACCTGCGGCACTGCCGCGCCGCCACCGATGAAGTCCAGCCGTGCGCCCGACCGTTCCGCGGTGCCGGTGGTCGGGGACATCGCCATCTCGGCGGACGCGTCCAGCGTCGTCTGCCCGAAGCCGTTGTACGGGACCAGCGCCGCGGCGGCTCCGAGGCCTGTGGTCAGCGCGCCGCCGTTCGTCTCGATCGTGCCGGTGGCCGTGCCACCGACCTTGGCGTTTCCGCCCCCGTCCGCCCCGGCGCCGACGTCCAGCGTCGTGCCGCCGGCGACCGCGACGTTGCCCCCGACCAGCAGCATGTCCGATCCACCGGCGGGGGCAATGCCCGATCCGACCCCGACGGTGCCCACGTTGTACCGGCCGGGGGTGTCGAACGACGCGTTGCCGACGACCACCGTCACGCCCTCGGACTCGGCCGATGTCCCAGTCGCGACGAAGTCTTCGCCCGCGTAGATCGCCACGTTGTTGTCGGTGAAGGCCGGCCCACCGGGGTTGGGTGCGGGGTATTCACCGGGGTCGGGGCACTCGGGCAGTTGATCGGCGGAAACCGAGGGAGCGGCGCTCATCGACACCGCGGTCGCGATCGAGACCGTGGCGACGACGAGAACTGCGGCACCGATGCGGCGCATGGTGACCGTTCGCATCCGGGGCCCCCCGATCGTCGTTGGTCGCAGGCCGGGCCGTGCCTGGGGAACGCCAATCTGCCCGGACCGGCCTGTCGGAGAGTAACCGACCGTATCCGGACAGCCTCGACCGGTGTGTGAGAACCACGCCGACGGGGCAGTCGGATCCGCGTCGCGGTGAGCGTCCCGCCAGTCATCCGGCCACCAATCGGGCCGGGCGCAGGACGATCACCGCGCCGCCACGAGCGCCGACCCCGGCGCTCGATCACCCTCCCCGGGCTTCGCCACGACGTCCCCTCTGCCGCCGTGGAGTCTGTACCTACCTGGCCAACTCGCTGATGAGGTCAACAGCGGCCGCCGCGTGGTCCGGCAGCCGTTCGATCCAGATGCGGACGGTCGAGCGGCCCTGCTCCTGTTCCCGCGAGAGCCTGTCGCGCACCAGGCCGGTCAGCAGATGGGTCCGGCGGGCCAGCCTCGCGTCCCGATCCGCGAGCACGACCGCCATGTGGTCGGCGAGTCGGGCGAGTGTCTGGCCGCCGTCGAAGACGGTCCGCATGGCGTCGCCGGCAAGGACGAGCGGAGTGAGCCGATTCCAGCCGGTGCGACCCGCGAGATTGAGCCGGACGGTGACCAGCGCGTGGGTGGCCGACACCTTCGTCCCGGCAACGTCCGCCGCTCGGTAGACCTCGCCCAATCGAGTACGCAGATAGTCCACCGACACCAAGCCGGTCAACGGATCGAAGACAGCAGGTCGAGGCGCCGTCATCCTTTCTGCCCAACCAAGCGAGGCCGCGCGGTGAACAACCCCGTCGGCGATCCCGGGCAACACACAGACCAGACTGTCCAGGTCCGCCAGCGTTTCGCCCAGCGAGACACCGGTGTCGGCTCGGACAGCGCCGAGACGCTCGGCCGGGGCCCAGACGTTCTGGCCCAGCAGGCATGCCTCGCACAGCGCCTCGACTGCCGGGTGGTGCCAGTCGGAGACGAACGCCCACCCCGCCGCGCTCGACTGCTCGAACCAGCGGTCGCTCAGTTCCCTGCTGGTCAATGTGGCGACGCGAGGGTACTGATCCATTCGTTCAGCGCCCTCCGTTCGGGTCGAGTCGGTCGCGTACGGCACCGGCGAGGACGAGGGCAGCAGGCAGCCCAGGTCACGCGCCGAGGATGAGACGGACGGATCGGCTCGCCGTCACGCGACTTCCGCAGATTTCTCCGGCTCCTTTCGTCGACGCAGCGGGCGGCCGCGGACCGGCGGACGGACCGATCGAGGGAAGCCGACGAATCCCGCCGGATCAGCCCATTCGATACGTTCCGTTTACCGGGACAGTGCCGGATCACCGCATCGTGGGTGACAATGGCGCAGGATCTCAGGGTTGTGGTGACGCCAGGCGGCCGGGCCTGTCGACCCATGGACTGCAGTCGAGGAGGAGCCCGGCGTGCCGGACCAGGAAGCTGACGGTTACGTGGTCAGCGACCCCGAGTTGATCACCCGGGTGCGGGGTGGCGACCGAGAGGCCTTCGGCGAGCTCTACCGCCGGCACTCCGGTCCCGCAACCACCCTGTCCCGGCAATTCGCACGTGACGCCGCCGAAGCCGACGATCTGGTGTCCGAGTCATTCGCTCGGGTGC
The DNA here is from genome assembly GCA_964476495.1 of uncultured Actinomycetes bacterium. Classification (GTDB taxonomy): domain Bacteria; phylum Actinomycetota; class Actinomycetes; order Mycobacteriales; family Nakamurellaceae; genus Nakamurella. Next base: position 26,675 of record CAYZBB010000045.1, read on the forward strand.
TGGACAACCTGCTCGAAGGCAAGGGCCCCGACTCGGCCTTCCGCGCCTACCTGTTCACCACAATCCGCAACACGGCCTATGACCGCACCCGCAAGGACAAGCGGTTGCAGTTCACCGACGACATGACCACCCACGACGCGCCGGCCCCCGGCGACGACCCGGTGCTCATGAGAATGGAAAGCGGGCTCGTCGCGACCGCCTTCACGCAGCTGCCCGAACGCTGGCAGGCGGTGCTCTGGCACACACAGGTGGAGGGTGAGTCCCCGGCGCAGGTCGGCGCGCTGCTGGGCATGGCGCCCGGTGCGGTGTCCTCGCTCGCCTTTCGGGCACGCGAAGGCCTTCGTGAGGCGTACCTGCAGGCGCATCTTGCCGAGACCGCTGCCGAACAATGCCGGACAACGGTCGAGCGGCTCGGTGCCTGGACCCGCGGGGGCCTGTCCAAGCGGGAAACCCAGCAGGTGGACGCTCACCTGAAGACCTGCGATCGGTGCCGAGCCCTCGCCGCCGAACTCGAGGAGGTCAATCACAACCTGCGCGGGGTGCTTGCGCCGCTCCTGCTGGGCGGAGCAGCAGCCGCCGGATATCTGGCCACACTCGGACCGGTATCGCCACTGGCGATACCCGGTGCGCTCGCCGGTGGGTCGGCTGGTGGGTCCGCAGGTGGCACGGGCGGTGCGGGTGGCGCCGGCGGCGCGGGTGGCACTGCGGCCGGGGCCGGCGGGGCCGCCGGGGCCGGAGCCGCGGGCGGCGCCGGAGCGGCAGGGGTGGCCGCCGCGACGGCTGCGGCCGCGGCCGGAGCCGCCGCGTTGGGACTCGGAGCTCTGGCGAACGCCGCCACCGGCAGTTCGAGCGGGGCGGCCGGCGGATCTGCCGGAGGTGCAGCGGGCGGCGGTGCGGCCGGGGGCGCAGCCGCTGGCGGCGCGGCCGCCGGGGCGGGCACCGCGGGCGGTCTGGCCGGGGTGTTGGCAGGCATCGGCGCCGGTGGGCTGGTGGCGGCCGGGGCGGTGGTCGCAGCGGCGGTGATTGCAGCGGTCGTGCTCGTCGTCTCCAACAGCAGCACCGGGCCGACGAACATCGCGGATCAGCCGCCGGCCGTCGCGGCACCCGCCACCCCTGGAGCCATCTCGGGTGGGCCCTCCGGCTCTGGTGGTGACGGCGGGTCGGCCGATCAGGCCGAGGTCCAGCCGGCCGCGAACGAGTCCGGCGGCGCCGATTCGGGCGGCACCGATTCCGGCGTCGGTGGCGGGTCTGGTGGTGACGTCGACCCAGCTGGAACCGCGGACGGTACCGGCGGCGCAACGGGCGCCGGCGGCGGAACAGGCACCGGCGGCGGCACGGCTACCGGTAACGGAACAGGTGCCGGTGACGGAACCGGCGGCGGTACGGGAACGGGCCAGGGCACCGGCGGCGCCCAGACCACCGGCGGCAACGGGCAGCCCGGGCCGAGCTCGAATCCAACGACAGACTCCAATCCAGCGACGAACCCGAACCCCAGCACAGGTCCCAACCCCACAACGAACCCGAGCCCCAGCACAAACACCAGCCCCACTACGGGCCCCAGCCCCACAACAGGCCCCAGCCCCACAACAGGCCCCAGCCCCACATCGAATCCGAGCACCAGCGAAACCACGAGTCCCACAACGGACCCCAGCACAACCACGAACCCCACAACCAGTACAAACCCAACAACCAGTACAAACCCAACGACAAGCACGAGCCCCAGCACAAGCACGAGCCCCAGCACAAGCACGAGTCAGGACCCCACCCCGGCTCAGCTCAGGTTGGACGCCGGCCCGGAGCTCACGAGGAACCTCCTCGCCGGAGGCTCGGCCATCATCTCAGCGACAGTGACCAATACCGGACAGCAGCAGTCGTCGACGCAGCAGATCTCCGTCGTGACGCCCAACGGCGTCACGGTGTCGGGGGTCGACGTGACCCCGGCGAGCTCGGGTCTACGACGTGCCCTGGCCGCGGCCGCATTGTCCTGCCCGACCTCGAACCGGTGCACGGCAGAGTTCACGGTTGCCGGGCAGTCGTCGGTGACGGTGAGCGTCACGATCGTGGCCACCCGGGAGGCGAAGAGCGGCGACGCCCAAGTCGAGCTGCTAGGGACCCCCTTCACGGTGCCCGTCGAGGTCCAGTCCCCGGTGACGTCGTTGGTCGGCACGCCACGCAACCCGCTGACCAACGCGGGCCGGCCGGCAACGATCGACGTCGTCGCCTCGATGGGCGACGTCACCGGCGATGCCGAGCCCGTCACATTCAGCTCCCGCGACCCGGGGGTGCTGTTCACCACGACAGCCGACTGTGGTGACGGAGAAGCAGGTGACGGAGAAGCAGGTGACGGAGAAGCAGGTGACGGAGAAGCAGGTGGCCAACAAGCAAGCGACCAAGAAGCAAGCGTCACCACGGTCACCTGTACCCCCCACCCGGACGGTAGGTTCGCGCTCTCGGTCCTCATCCAGCGATCGGTCAACGCACCCATCGACCTGCCGGTGGACGCCTACGACTCGGCCGAGCGTTCGTTGAGCCTTGTCGGAACGGACGGCAAGCCGCTCCGGGTGGTCCGCACCGCCACGTTCGAACTGCGCACCGACCCGACCGTCAGCGAGTCCTTCGCCGGCGGATCCGGCACCTTCACGGTCGACGTGAAGAACGCCGGCGATGTGCCGTCGGACGCGGGTGAGCCGCTCCGGGTGGGCCTGCCCGCGGGCTTCAGGCTGGTCGGGACGACCATCGGCGACAAGGACTGCACCGGCCCGGTCCAGGATGCTGCCCTCACGGTGGCCGCCCCCGCGGCGAACATCGACTGCACCCTGCCGTCCCTCGCGCCCGCTGAGGAACTCCGGGTCAGCGTGACCGTGCACGCCGCGCCAAACGCGGATACCGGCCGGGCCGAGGTGAGCCTCCCCGAGACCGAGCCGCTGGTCAGCGTGCCGGTCACCCTCGACGTCCGGGCCGGCATCGACCTGCTGCTCGCGTCCGGCGAGGTCGTCGCCGACGGCCAGCCGCACGAGGTGAGCGTCACCGCCTCCCGGGCAGACGAATCGGTGACCGAACTCGGCTCGATCACGTTCTCGTCCGACCAGGTCACCGTCGCCTGCGCCGAGGGTGCAGACACCGCCGACGATGCAGACACTCCGGCGGACGCGGCATCGGCAACCTGCCCCTTCAACGACGAGGGAATCATCCGCCTGAACGTGACGGTCGCTCTGACGTCCAACCCCGAATCGCTGAAGATCACCAGCAAGGATCACGGCGAACGGACCATCAAGAACGACTTCGACGAACTGCCGGTGCTGACGCGGGCCGGACTCGAGATCGAAACCAAGCCGGCAGAGCTGATCGCCGGCGGCACCCGCTCCTTCAGCGTGGTGGTCCACAACTCCGGAGGCTCACGCTCGCCGGGTGGTGAGTCCATCGAGGTGACCACCCTGCCGAAGGGCGTGACCCTGATCGGCACCGTCATCGAAGGCGGCAGTTGCACCGGCGACGACGCGCGCGCTGCGCTCGCCCTCGCCATGCCAGCAGCGGCGACGACCCCGGACTGCACGCTGCCGCCGATCGACAAGGACGAACGGGTCGGTGTCACATTCACCGTCAGCACAATGCCTGCCGCAACGGATGGCGCCGCGACGGTGACGCTTGCCGGCGGGGATCCGGTCCCTGTGGAGCTGGCGGTGAGGGCGGGTATCACGTCGTTGGCCGCCGACCCGGACACCGCCCTACCCGCGAACGGTGCACCGCAGAAGGTCACCCTGCGTGCCACAGCGGCCGCCAAAGATCTCGACCTGGGCAGGGTCAGGGTGGTCTCGGACGACCCCATGGTCGCCGTGACCTGCCCGAATATGACAGAGACGGCCGACGAAGCCGATCGTGCCGACTCCTGCCCGGTCGAGGGCGATGTTCTCACCTTGATCATCACCGTGTCCGAGAAGCGACCCGTCGGAGACCTGAACCTTCGCGCGTTCGACGAGGGTGACCGCGAGATCCACGTCGAACCGATGACAGTGGTCGCCGCGCCCGCTCGACTGTGGTTGTCCGAGCTGACCGGACACTACGACCCCGACGGCGTGAGTCGCCTCGATCTCACCGTGACGAACACGGCATCGACCTCGATCGGCCCTAGAGAGGTGGCCGTCACAGTGTCGAACGGTGTCCGTCTCCGGGGCATCATCATCGAAGGTTCCGAGCGGGAGAGGGAGGTCTGTCGCCCCGAGGAGCGGACAGTGTGTTCGTTGCGCGAGCTCGGACCCGGTGAGGGGCTCAGTCTGAGGATCTACGTCCGGGTCGACCCGGAGGCGGTCCCAGGGGTCGTGTCGGTGACGATCGACGGAACCACCCGGACGGCGAAGCTCGGCGACAACGGGCCCACCGAACAGCCGACCGCAACGGCCGAACCGACCACGAGCACAACGACCGGCGGAGGCACGGCGGCATCGAACACGTCCGAGTCTGCGACCACCGGGGCACCGACGACGGGTCCGGCACCGACGACCGAGCCGACGACCGGTTCGGCACCGACAACCGCTTCAGCACCGACAACCGCTTCAGCACCGACAACCGATTCAGCACCGACAACCGATTCAGTACCGACGACCCGGGCACCGACGAGTTCGGCGACGCCACCCCCGAAGACGAGCGCGCAGGAACCGACAACCGCCGAGTCGACCGTCAGGGGAACGGCCACCGGCGAGCCGACGGTCTCGGAGACCACGACTCCCGAGGCGCCGCCCGCCCGTCTTGGGCTCTCCCAACCCACGATCCGCCAGACTCCGACCGCGGGTGGTTCGGGCACGATCGTCCTCACCGTCAGCAACAACGGCGGCGCCCCATCGGCTGAGGAGGCCGTCCGGGTGTCGCTGCCCGACGGTGTCGTGGCGGCGACCATCACCGTCGACGGCACGCCGTCCGGCGGCGGATCACAGTGCACCCTGCCCTCGATCGCGCCCGGCAAGTCCGTCACGGTGGTCGTCGGCCTGACCGTCGACGAGGACGCGCAGGACGGCGAGGCCCGGTTCGACGTCACCGACGATTCGACATCCGTCGACCTGATCATCTACCGTCCGCAGCCCGGGCCGACATCGACCGCCGACGACGGCGACCAGCCGCCCGCTCGCGAGGGGCAGGCCCCCGACGGGCAGCCAACGCCGGCGGACACCGTAGCTCCCCCTGACGGTTCGTGATCCCGAACGCGGGTGACCAGGCGCCGACGATACGGTCCAGGCAGATGCGGGGACAGCGGGCCAAGAAATGGCCGCGAGGACGTTGGGGCGGAATTTACCGACCTTTGACCATTTCCTTTACCGGCATTTGACCATTCACCGGTTGCCTGGCTGAGAGGTTTTTCTCTTGTCGGCGTCGATCATGGGAACACCGCCCGCGGCACCGTAGACTCGTCGGGTGACCATCATCGACTCCGTGCGGCAGCGCCTGCCTGTCAAATACCGGGAGCTGGCAAAGTTCCTGGTCGTCGGCGGCACCAGCTACCTGGTCGATGTCGGTCTGTTCAGCTTGCTCTCGCACACCGTGCTGTCCGAGAAGGTTGTCACCGCCAAGGGAATCTCGGTCATCATCGCGACCATCCTGAGTTACATCCTGAATCGGGAATGGTCATTCAGCCGGCGCGGCGGCCGCGAGCGGCATCACGAGGCGATGCTGTTCTTCGTGGTGAACGGCATCGCCCTCGCGCTCAACCTCGTTCCGCTTGCGATCTCCCAGTACGTCCTCGGCATCAATACGGGCAACTACTCGTCGCTGACCGTCTCCGTCGCGAACTTCATCTCCGCCAACATCATCGGCACCGCGATCGGCATGGCGTTCCGCTTCTGGGCCTACCGCAAGTGGGTGTTCCCCGAGGAGCTCACTCCGCACCCCGAGATCGTTGCCGCCGAGGCCGCCGCCCGGGCGGCGCTCGAGTCCCCCGCGACCGACCGGATCCCGGAACAGGCCATCCGCCAGGCCCCCGTCGACTACGCGCCGGGCGCCCAACCCCGCGGCTGACTCGAGGGTCCGCTCACGACCGGATCGTCGAGTCCGCGGGTTCACGCCGTTGCTCGTCGGTCGGCGCCTCGACGTCGGCCGAAGCCGTTCCGACGGCAAGGAAGATCGCGAACGTCGGCGGTACTGCTCGCCGCAGCTCCAGCCTGCCCCCGTCGGCCTCCACGAACGCCCGTGCCAGCCCCAGCCCGATTCCGGTCGAGGACGCCGTCGACACCCCTCGATCGAAGATGTGCGCCACCAGGCCCTCCGGGATGCCCGGGCCCTCGTCGCTGACCTCGAGCACGACCATGCCGCCGGAGCCGCGTCCGGCCGAGCGCACCACCACCCCGACCTGACCGGCCCCGTGCCGCAACGAGTTCTCCACGAGCACTCCGATCGCCTCGCGCAACCGCCCGGGAGTCGCGTGCACCCGGACGTCCCGGCCGCACCGCACCGTCAGGCTGCGGCCGGCGGCGGCCAACCGGGGCGACCAGTCGGCCTCGATCTCGGCCAGCTCGTCGAACAGTTCCAGTTCGCTGGCCCCGGCAGCCCGCTGCGAACGGGCATTCGCAAGCAGGTCGTCGACCACGGTGACGAGCCGGTCGGTCTGCTCCAGTGCCTCCTCGACCTCCACCCGGACGTCCGGGTCGGGGTACTCGGCGAGTTCCTCGAGCCGCAGCCGCAACCCGGTGAGCCGGGTCCGCAGCTGGTGCGAGATGTCGCCGGCCAGGTCGCGCTCGCGGGCGATCAGCGCCGAGATGTCCTGCGCGGACGAGTCGAGGACGTCGGCGACCCGATCGAGTTCAGGGATGTCGTACCGGCGTCGGAACGTGCGGAAGTCGCCCGATCCCAGTCGGGCCGCTCGCCGTGCGACGTCGGTGAGAGGGGTGGCCAGCCGGCGGGCGGTCAGCACCGCGACTCCGGTCCCCACCACTACCGACAGCAGCACCGCCAGCGCGACCAGGGCCAGCGCCTTCCACTGCTCGGACCGCAAGTAGCTCTCCGGAACCGAAAGGCGAAGGTTTCCTCCCCCGGCCATCGCCAGCTGTTCCGAAAAGACCTGATTCGATGCCGTCGTGCCGATCGACTGGTCGATCCGGCCGGCCATAGTGATGTCGAGCCTGCCGCCCGGTGGGACCGCCGCCGCCAGCTGACCGAGATCGATCGCCGATGAACCCGACTGGTTGGCGATGGACGCCGCGATCGAATCGAGGCGGCTGTTCAAATCGTTGCGCATCAGGTCGTCGACGACCCGCCAGGAGACGATGGACAGCGGCACGCCAAGGGTGAGCACGGTCGCCGCGATCACCAGCAGGATCGAGACCAGCACGCGGCGGCGCATCAGCTGTCCGCGTGGGTCATCGGGTCAGTCCGTCTCGTAGCGAAAGCCGACACCACGGACCGTCGAGATCCGCTGGTCGCCGACGCCGGCCGCATCCGGTCGGGCGATCTTGCGCCGCAGCCACGACATGTGCATGTCCAGCGTCTTTGAGGTCTTCATGGTCGGGTCGTTCCACACCTCGGCCAGGATCTCCTCCCGGGTCACCACCTGGCCGGCGCGGCTCATCATCACCCGCAGGAGCTCGAACTCCTTGTTCGACAGGGTCACCTCCACCCCGTCGACCTCCACGCGCCGCGAACCGGTCTCGACCCGGACGCCGCCGATCTCCATCAGGGCCGGGACGCGCCGCCGCAGCAGCGCCCGGACGCGGGCCAGGAGTTCGGCCATCCGAAAGGGCTTGGCGACGTAGTCGTCGGCGCCCGCGTCCAGGCCGACGACGAAGTCCGCCTCGTCGGTGCGTGCCGTCAGCATCAGCACGGGCAGGTCCCTGCCAGAGGCTCGGATCCGTCGGCACACCTCGAGGCCGTCGTAGTCGGGCAATCCGAGATCGAGAATGACCAGGGTGATGTCCCCGCCACCGTCGCCGAACGCCAAGACGGCGGCGCCCGCCGTGGCGGCCGGCCTGACCTCGTAGCCTTCCCGCTGCAGCGCGCGGGTCAGCGGCTGCGCGATGGCCGGATCGTCCTCGACCAGCAGCACCGTCGTCACAGGCACCACCTTACGATGCCGTCTCTGGCGGGCCGTCGGGCCAGATCACACCGGTCGACCCGACGACGTGACCGATGATCAGGCCCGCTCGGGGGCGGTGTCATCCCCTGACTCGGACGGATTGGGCGCGTACGGCGATCGCGTGCTCACGGTGGGATCCGGCTGGGAGAAGTCGGGCAGCGGGGTCGATTCGGTCGGCTGCGCGTGCCGACCGCGCGGACTGCTCACCGGCGGCTCCGGATCGCTGGACCCGGTGTCGGCGGCGCTCGGGATGCGGGTCAACACGGTCGGTTCCGGTTCGGACTCGGGCTCCGCGTCGGGCGCCCGATCGGCCGCCGCGGCCGCCGGGGACCGGGTCAGCACGGTCGGTTCGCCCGATACCGGCGGTTCCGTGCCAGGTCCCGTAGCGTCCATACCAGGCCCGGAGGCGGCCGGAACAGGCTGAGCGGTGCTGTCCTGCGCGGCCGGGTCCGCGTTCCACTGCTGGCCTACCGGTGGGTATGCCTGCTGTTGGTATCCCTGCTGCGGATAGCCCTGCTGTGGGTAGCCCTGCTGGTAGGCGGGCGGGTACTGACCCGCCTGTGGGTAGGCCGGCTGTGCGCCCTGCGACGGGTACCCATGCGGATATCCGGTCTGCTGTGGATACCCCTGCTGGTACCCGGCCGACGGAGCCGGATAACCCTGCTGCGGATACGCCTGCGGGTATCCCTGAGGTGGGTAGGCATGCTGCTGCGGATGGCCCTGCCCGTAGACCGGTTGGGTGTAGGGCTGCCCGTAGCCCGGATGCTGACCGCCCTGGGTCGCATCCGGCTGGGCCGGCCATGGTCCGGTGGCCGGCCCAGCGGCCGTGGGCTGCGGGGGCAGGGGCGACTCAGCCGGACCGAGATCCCGGTCGGATCCGTCAGCGGCGTAGTCGTCGACCGCCAGATTGCCGCGATGAGTCAGTTCCTTCTCGTCCCGGATCAGCTGGTTGAGCATCGACTGCACCTTGGGCAGATTCGCCACGTTGCGGAACTTGAGCGGCTGGTCGGCGGACGATTCGACGATCAGCGATCCGTAACCCATCAGCCGGCCCCAGAAGGTGACCTCGGTTTCCATATTGGCGATCTGGCCGAGCGGGATCTGATGCTCACGCCGGGCGAGCAGCCCGGTGCGGAAGAAGATGTGGTGGTTGCTGATCACGAAATGCTCGGTCCGCCATCTGATGAACGGCACAAGGACCAGCACGATCAGCGCGACCACCGCGACGGTCACGATTGCCCAGTAGGCCCAGCTGGGCCAGTCCCAGCCCCTGCTGTTGACGAAGGCAATCAGGGCCGCGCCGCCACCGATGATCAGGATGAAGAACAGGATCGGAAGGATCAGCACCTTCCAGTGCGGTCGCTTCCGGACGTAGATCTTCTCGCCGGCGACCAGCAGGCTGTCCGGATAGGGCATTGCCGTCTCCCTCGGATCGGTCGACACCGACGGTGCTCGGACGCACCTGCATGCGTCGCTGTCCGATCACGCTACCGCCGACGGCCCCGTCGGACAGCAGAACGCCCGGCACGTTCGGTGCGTCCCCGGATCGGGTGACCAGTTGCCCCGGCGTTCCGGCATCCCCGGCCTCTACGCTGTCATTCGAACCGCGTGACGCCCGAAACGCGCATCCCGGGGACCCATCCGGACCTGCCCCCGATCGGACGAAACCACGAGTGACCGTTACGCCCGGAATCTTGCGGTCGCGTCGGTCGATATCCGCACGGCCGGCTGAAGAAGACCGGCCACGTGGATCTCGACCCAGCCGACTCCGTGCCCCGCCCACTTCACCAGCTGAAGGAGCCCGGCCACGTGGATCTCGCAGGCGACGACCACCGGCCGCAACCCCAGCGGTTTCACCCTGAGGGGACGGCCCCTGCGGACCCGGTCCGCCGTTCCAAGATCTGTATCCACGTCCCGTCTTGGGCGTTTTGTCGGGTTTGATTGAGACTGTGATCAGCGCAACCCGGTGAGCGCGGCTCGGTCGGCCGATCCGGGTCGATCAACGGACGGGCCCGCCCGTCACCCGCGGGCCGAAGACCGCCGAGCCGAGGCGCACGATGGTCGCGCCCTCCGCGACGGCGTCGGGATAGTCACCGCTCATCCCCATCGACAGCTCGGTCGCCACCTGCGCACCCGGCCACCGCTCGCCCAGCGCCCGGTCGCGGATCCGCCGGAGCTCGCGGTATCGGCGTCGTACCGCCTCCCGGTCCGGTGAGTTGAGGCCAATCGTCATGAATCCGCGCAGGATCAGGCGCGGCGCGTCGGCGACGGCAGCGACCAACCCGAGGACGTCGTCGGGATGGACGCCGGACTTGGTCGGCTCACCCGAGACGTTCACCTGGATCAGAACGTCCAGCGTCCGGTCGAGCTGATCCGACCTTGCCTGCAGGCGGGCAGCCAGGGCAGCCGAGTCCAGGGTCTGCAGGCAGCTGATGTGCGGCAGCAGCTGGTTGACCTTGTTCGACTGCAGGTGTCCGATGAAGTGGGTCTCGTGCGGGACGTCGGCCAGGGCGTCGGCCTTGGCCAGCACCTCCTGCACCCGATTCTCGCCGATCAGAGTCGCCCCGGCGGCGAATGCCTCACGGATGGACGGCGCCGGGACCGTCTTGGTGGCCAGCAGGATTCGCACCCCGTCGGGATCCCGACCGGCGGCGAGCGCCGCCTCGCGGACACTGCCGCGGGCCGCGGACAGCCTGGTCGCGACTGAACCGGCGATCGCGTGCAGTTCGGACACGCCAGGAACCATAGCCGCGCCGCCCGCCGGACCGGGTTCCGCCGGGTTCGCCCGCTTGCCACTCTCCGCCCCGCTTTCGCCGACGCCGGGGCGGAAGTCGGCAAACCGACGCACCGGACCGTCCGCTTGCCACTCTCCGCCCCGCTTTCGCCGACGCGGGGGCGGAAGTCGGCAAACCGACGCCGGCGGTCCGGTCAGGTGGCTCGCACGTGGGTCACGTCGCCCACCGTGTAGCTGGTCAGCCGCCCGGACTCGTCGGTCACCACCAGCGCGCCCGATTCGTCGACATCGACGGCGGTCCCGACGACCCATCGTTCGGACGGCAGCAGCACCCGGACACCGGCGCCCACGGTCGAACAGGTCGACAGGTACTCGGTCCGGATTCCGCTCGCCTGTACGTCGCCGGCGGCCGCCGTCCATCTGACGCACCGGCCGGCGAGTTCGTCGAGGACAGCGGCGAGTAGGGCGGCGCGGTTGGTGGCACCTCCGGCCAGGGACAGCGAGGTGGCATCCGGTCGCGGCAGTTCCTCCCGGGTCAGCGAGACGTTGATCCCGGTCCCGACGATCAGCAGCTCCCCGGCCATCTCGCCGAGGATCCCCGCGCATTTGGCGCCGTCGATCAGTACGTCGTTCGGCCATTTGAGCGTGGCCCGCAGGCCGCCCACGCGGGAAATCGCGGCGACGACCGACAGGCCGAGCACCGCCCCGATCCAGCCGCGCCGGACCGCCGGCACCTGCGGCAGGCGCAGCGCGGCGGAAAACATCAAACCCGCACCCGCCGGGCACTGCCATGCCCGTCCCGCCCGTCCGCGGCCGGCGGTCTGCTCCTCGGTGACCAGGACCTGGCCGGACTCGAGCCTGCCGGACTCCGCGCGGGCAGCCAGGTCCGCGTTGGTCGAGCCGGTCCGCCGGGTGTACTCGATCTGCCAGCGGTCGGGATCGGCCAGCGCCGCGGTCACCTCGGTCGGGTCGATCGGTCGACGCGACAGGGCTGGATCATCGCCGGCGGGCACCGGCCCACGGTATCCAGCCCGGGCCGACCCGCTCACCGTGGTACCCGGACTCACCTGCGGTGAACTGCGTCTCAGCGGGCCGTGGTGGTGCGCCTGCCTGGGTAACCTTCCGGCCGTGAGTCGGACCGCTGACGCCCCCGATGCCTCCCCGGTTGTCGAGTCCGCCGGGCGCGCGGGTGAGACGGGTGAGGCGGGCCCGCCACACACCACCGCCGGAAAGCTCGCGGACCTGGACCGCAGACTCGACGAACACATCC
>CAYZBB010000046.1:0-38192 GCA_964476495.1 uncultured Actinomycetes bacterium
CACCTGTTCGATCGGCGTGAATCCCATGACCCGTTCCACGCCCGCGCGATTGTACCAGCTGCGGTCGAAGATGATGACCTCGCCCGCGGCGGGGAAGTGCGGGACGTATCGCTGCAGGAACATCTGCGACTTCTCCCGCTCGGTCGGGGCCGGCAGCGCGACCACGCGGAACACCCGCGGGCTGACCCGCTCGGTGATCCGCTTGATGGTGCCGCCCTTGCCGGCGGTGTCCCGGCCCTCGAAAACGATGATGATCTTGGCCCCTGAGGACTTCACCCACTCCTGCATGGCCACGAGCTCGCCGTGCAGCAGGCGCATCTGCTTCTCGTACGGCTTGGTCTTCATCGGCTTGGTCTTCATCGGCACGGCAGCGCCTCCGACGTCGGCCGAACCACCGGACTTCTTGGACGACTTCTTTGCCATGATGTGCCCTCCTGCCGTGCGTCCATCCGGCCGGACGGCGCACCCCTTTCCGATCATGGTCGGAGTCGGACCGATCCGCGACCTGGTCGTCACAGCATCCGCCGATCGGTCGCAGCCTGATTCATCCCGGTGGGATGAATCAGCTGCTCCGAGCCGGGCACGGCAACGAGGGACCGAGCGGGGTCGAACCGCGCACGTCGGATCGACGGCCGGCGCCAGACGGCAGGTGGAGTAGTCACCGGTGAGGGGCCGCCGCAGGTCCGGCCGAGCGTCAGAGGCGCTCCGGTCGGCGGGCTGAACCCTGCAGGTAGGTCTCGTGCAACAGGCGGACCACGGCCGCCGAGGGCGACTGCAGTTCCAGCGCACCGGACGCGGCCATCAGCCGGTCCTGAAGGTCGAGCAGGACCTGCAGGCCTGCCTCGTCCAGATAGCTGAGCCCGGACAGATCCAGGACCAGCCGGGGGGGTCCGCGACGTGGCAGCCGGCTGGCGGCGGCCAGTTCCCTGGCGACCCGGGGCGCCGCATGCTCGTCCAGCCGACCGACCACCCGGATCAGCGCGTCCGCACCCGAGCGCCCGACAATCTGTACGGATGCCGTCTGGGGGGCGCCCGACCGGAACGGAACCGTCGTGGATCGCCGGTCGGGTTGCGCCATACCCCCTCCACGGAGGTTTCGGGACGGCCGCCGTGCGGCCGTTCGTTCGGGCTGCCTTCCGACTGTAGGTGCGTCGGACACGGCCGACGTGCCGCGCGGGCCGATTGCCGCTGGGCGGGACGCGTTGCCCGGATCGGCCCGGAATTCCGAGTGGCGCGGCGCCGCAGGTGGTCCCACGATCGTCCGGTGAGAGCGGCCGGGCTTGGCAGGTCGATGATCGGAGCGAATCATCGACACGGCGGTGCCCCGCCGGTGCGAGCGATCCGGCAAGGAGCCCAGGGAGGGCGCAGACGTGAGCGTGCAGAAGGCGATCGACCTGTCCGGCAACGGCGAGACTGTCGAGGAGGCGGTGTCCGAGGCACTTGACCGGGCCCGCGAGACCCTGGAAGGGATCACCAGGTTCGAGATCAAGGACATCTCAGGCATCGTCGACGGGCCCGACACCATGTACCAGGTTGAGATCAAGGTCTGGTTCACCGTGCTCGAGCGCATGCACGGATGAACGGTCCGATCCGCGCGGCGTCCGTGGACGGCGTGCCCGGCGTGACCCGGGTCGTGCTACCGATCGGCGTCAACGCCATCGAGAGCGTCAACATGTACATCCTCGATGACGGCGACAAGGTGACGGTCGTCGATTGCGGGGTCTGGAAGCCCGACCAGCCCGACGGTGGGGTATCCGATGTCGAGGCCGGTCTGCGTAGCGCCGGCTACGAGCTGGCCGACGTGTCCCGCGTGGTGATCACCCACGCCCACATCGACCACTACGGCCTTGCCGGCCGGGTGATGGAGTTGACGGGCGCCCAGCTGGCGATGCACGCCATGACGGACCTGGACTGCCAGAAGTACCGGCACCCGGAGACGTCCGTCTCGATGCGCCGCGACACCTACGCCGACCACGGCGTCACCGTCCTGGAGGGCGATCTCGGGGAACACCTGAACCGCTGGATGCCCTACCTGCACTCGGTGGTGGAGGCGTCGAACCGGTTGCGGGGCAACGAGACCATCGCCATCGGCAACGACGACTGGACCGTCGTCCACACGCCCGGTCATTCCCTCGGCCACGTGTGCCTCTGGTCGGCTCGTCGGCGGTTGCTGCTGTCCGGCGACCACCTCTTGCCGGGGATCACCCCGCCGGTGACCTTCGAGCGTGGCTTCGACGCCGATCCGCTGCGCAGCTACCTGCGCTCACTGCAACTGGTTCACGACCTCGCGCCGGAGCTGGTGTATCCGGGGCACGGCCGGCCCTTCACCGACGCGGCCGGCCGGATCGACGCGATCATCCGCAACAAGACGCGCCGGATGGAGCGGATCCGCCGGGCCATCGCGGACCGGCCGACCACGGTCGGTGAGCTGACCGACAAGCTCGTGGCGGGGACGATGCTCGGCCACCAGTTGCAGTTCGCGGTCAACGAGACGCTGGCCCATATCGCCTGCCTGCGGTGGGCCGGGTTGGTGGAGCGCCGGACCCGGCCGGACGGGGTGTACGAGTGGTTCGGCACCAGCGACGAGCCGCTGGACATCGACCGTCTGCTGGCCCCCTGATCATGGCCGATACGCTGCTCCCACTGAGCAGGAAAGGGCCGTCGCCGTGCCCGGCGGCGCACAGGCCGGTGTTTGACTCATCCGGCAGGGAGGGACCCTGCCGGTCATCGACCCGAAACCCGCGAGCTCAGGACGGAATTGATGAGTGAATCGACCGACGGACCCGTGGTCATCGAGGGCCTGGAGGGGCTGAAGGACCGCTTGGGCACCGACCTCGGGGTCAGCAGTTGGTGGACCGTCACGCAGGACGGGATCAACACCTTCGCCAAGCTCACCGGCGACGAGCAGTGGATCCACGTCGACCCGGAGCGGGCCAAGAGCGCTCCCGCGGGCACGACCATCCAGCACGGCTTCTTGACCCTCGGGTTGTCCACCGGCTTCCTCTGGGAGATCTGCAGCGTCGAAGGCTTCAACATCATCCTCAACTACGGTCTGAACAAGGTGCGCTTCCCGGCGATGCTCGCCGTCGACAGCCGGATCCGCATGCACGTCAACCTGGCCGAGGTCAAGGAACTCGACACGCCGAACGGTCCGGGTGCCGAGGCCGTGTACCGGCTGACCTACGAGGTGGAGGGCCAGACCAAGCCCTGCTGCGTCGCCGACCTGGTCTTCCGTTACTACAACTGACCCACCCTGAGCTGACCCCAAGGAGAAAAAGCAACCGATGACCAGCAGTGAAAACCCGGCAATCGGCAAGGACATCGACGCCAACGGCATCCGCACCAATTACCTGGAGTCCGGCTCCGGTGGCGAGACCGTCGTCCTGATCCATGGATCCGGCCCCGGCGTGACCGGTTACGCGAACTGGCGGCTGGTGCTGCCGGTGCTCGGCGAGAACTTCAAGTGTTATGCGCTCGACCTGGTCGGGTTCGGCTACTCGGAGCGGCCCGAGGGCGTCGAGTACAGCGTGCAGACCTGGGCCGACCAGACCGTCGGCTTCATCAAGGCCATGGGCATCGAGAAGTGCCACCTGATCGGCAACAGCTTCGGTGGGGCGATCGCGCTGCGCATCGCAACCCAGCATCCGGATCTGGTCGACAAGCTGGTGCTGATGGGCAGCATGGGTGTGCATTTCGAGATCGGCGACGGCCTGGACACGGTGTGGGGCTACGAGGGCACCATCGAGTCGATGCGCAAGGTCCTCGACTACTTCGCCTACTCGCGCGAGCTCATCAACGAGGAGCTGGCTCAGGTCCGGTTCAAGGCCAGCATGGAACCGGGCTTCCACGAATCGTTCTCGGCCATGTTCCCGGCCCCCCGGCAGCGCTGGGTGGAGGCCATGTGCACGGATGAGGACGAGATCAGCAAGCTGGATCACCGGACGCTCATCGTGCACGGCCGCGAGGACCAGGTCATCCCGATCTCGACGGCGCTGCGGCTGGACCAGCTGCTGGACAACGCCGACCTCGTGGTGTTCTCGCACTGCGGGCACTGGTCGCAGATCGAGCGGACCGCGGACTTCACCCGGCTCGTCCGCGACTTCTTCCTCGAACTGCCCACCGCTCCGGTCCTGACCGGCGAGGACGAGTAGGCGCCATGGCCACCAGGACAAAGACAGCTCCGGCGCCTGCTGTGAATGATGCGGCGACAGATGCGGCGGCAGTCGATCTCACCTCCCGCGACCGCGACCTGTTGCTGCGCATCTATCGCGCCATGGTGCTCACCCGCGCGGTCGAGGACCGGATGGTCGCCATGTACAAGGGCGGCGACCTGCTCGGCTCCCTGTACACCGGCCACTGGCACGAGGCGATCAGCGTCGGTGCCGCCTCCACGCTGCGGGCGGACGACTACATGGCCCCGATCCATCGGGACTTGGGCGCCCATCTGTACCGGGGCATGGACGCCTGGCAGGTGATGGCCAGCTTCATGGGTAAGGCAACGTCGCCGACCGGTGGTCGGGACGGCACCCTGCACTACGGCCGGCTCGACTTGGGCCACTACAACCTGCCCAGCCACATCCCGGCCAACTACCCGGTGGCGACCGGCATGGCGTTCGCGGCGAAGTACCGCGGCCAGGACAAGGTGTGTCTCGCGTTCTGCGGAGACGGCTCCACCTCACGGGCCGACTTCCACGAGGCGCTGAGCCTGTCCAGCGTGATGGACCTGCCGAACGTTTTCATCATCGAGAACAACCAGTTCGCGTACTCCACGCCGATCCGGATGCAGTCCAAGACGACCGTCTTCTCGGACAAGGCCAAGGGGTACGGCATCCCGGGTGTGACCGTCGACGGAACCGACGTGATCGCGGTCCACGATGCGGTCGCCGAGGCGGTGGCGCGTGCCCGGGCGGGCAACGGGCCGTCGATCGTCGAGGGCGTCACCATGCGGATGCACGGACACGCCGAACACGACCCGGCCGACTACGTGCCCAAGGAACTGTACGAGGAATGGTCCGTGAAGGACCCGGTCGATCTGTTCGAGAAGCGTCTGGTGGCCGCTGGAGTCATCGACGAGGCGACCGCGGAGGACACCCGCAAGCAGGCCCGCCAGGCCGCCATTGATGCACGCAAGAAGGCGCTCGCCGATCCGATGCCGGAGGCGACCAACGTTGAGGATGGCGTCTATGCCGACTAGTGCCCCCGCAAAGAAGGCCGGGCCGGTCGACAACGGCCAGGCCAACTACCTGGAAGCGGTCGGGCTCGCGCTGGATCACGAGATGGAGCGCGACCCGGATGTCTTCATCATCGGTGAGGACGTCGGCCAGTTCGGCGGCGCCTTCAAGGTGACGAAGGGTTTCCTGGACAAGTACGGGCCGCGCCGCGTGGTCGACACCCCGATCGCCGAGACGGGCTTCACCGGTCTCGCGGCCGGTGCCGCCCTAGTGGGTCTGCGCCCGATCGTGGAGTTCCAGTTCGCCGACTTCATCTCGTGTGCGTTCGATCCGATCGTCAACGTGCTCGCCAAGCATCACTACCGGACGGGTGATCCGATGCCGGTGACCATGCGGGCGCCCTTCGGCGGCCGGCTGCGGGCGGGCCCCTGCCACTCGCAGAGCGTGGAGAGCTACTTCGCGCACGTGCCCGGGATCAAGATCGTCATGCCGGGCACGCCCCAGGACGCGGCCGGGTTGCTGATCTCCTCGATCAGGGACAACAACCCGACGCTGTACCTGGAGAACAAGTACCTCTACCGCCGCCTCAAGGCGTCGGCGCCGTTGTCGATGGACCCGATTCCGCTGGGTGTCGCCAACGTGGTGCGGACCGGCCGGGACATCACCCTGGTGACCTACTCGGCCGGCGTGCACCAGGGTGTGGAGATCGCCGACGAGCTGGACAAGGAAGGCATCTCGGTCGAGGTCATCGACATCCGGACCCTCGTCCCGCTGGACGTGGAGACGATCGTCAACTCGGTGAAGAAGACCTCGAGGGCGGTCGTGCTCCACGAGGCCGTCAAGCACATGGGTTTCGGCGCCGAGATCGCAGCGACCATCCAGGAAGAGGCGTTCTGGCACCTGGATCAGCCGGTGGCCCGGATCGGTGCGAAGAACACCCCGGTCCCGACCAGCCCCCCGCTCGAGGACGCCGTCATCCCGCAACCCGCCGAGATCGCGGACGCCATCCGCGCGGTCGCTCGCGCCTGATCTCGTTCTGTCACACCAACTCTCGATTTCGTTCGCCGCCAATGCGTGAGCCCGACAGTGCCCACGCATTTGGCGTCCCCTCTCGGAAGGAACTCTGACGTGGCCGACTACGACATCGTGGTTCTCGGCGGCGGACCCGGCGGGTATGCCGCTGCGCTCTACGCGGCCTCGGCCGGGCTGTCGGTGGCGCTGGTCGAGAAGGAGAAGGTCGGCGGCACCTGCCTGCACCGCGGGTGCATCCCGGCCAAGGCCTTGCTGCATGCGGCCGAGGTCTTCCGCACCGTGGGGCATGCCGGCGCACATGGTGTGAAGATGCCCGCCGGCTTCGTGCCGGAGCCGGATTGGCCCGCAGCCAATTCTCGCAAGGCCGGCATCGTCAAGACGCTGCACGGTGGTCTGTCCGGCCTGCTCAAGCGGCGCAAGGTGCAGGTAGTCATCGGCGAGGGCAAGCTGACCGCTGATGGCGCCGTCTCCGTCGACGGGCAGACGCTCAAGGGCAAGGCGGTCATCCTGTGCACCGGGTCGGTGCCTCGGGCGATCCCCGGCATGGACATCGACGGCGAGCGGGTGATCACCTCCGACCACGCGACCAACAGCACCGCGGACAAGCTCCCGGAGCGGGCGGCGGTGATCGGCGGCGGCGTGATCGGAGCCGAATTCGCTTCCGTCTACACCGATCTCGGAGTGGACACCACGCTGCTCGAGGCGATGAACGACGGCGTCCTGCCGATCGGACCCGATCGGGACGTTGCCAACATCCTGGCCAAGTCGCTGACCAAGCGGGGCACCAAGATCCACGCCCAGGCGCGGGTGGGCACCCTGGAGCGGACCCAGAACGGCGTCCTGGTTCCGTTCGAGACCCCCAGGGGCAGCGAGAAGATCGAGGTGGAACAGGTTCTCGTGTCGATCGGGCGTCGTCCGGTGACCGAGTCCTGCGGTGCCGACGTCGCGGGGGTGAAGATCAACGACCGCGGCTTCTTCGAGGTCGACACCGACACGATGCTGACCTCCCGCCCGGGCATCTACGCGATCGGCGACTGCGTTCCCACCCCGGGTCTGGCCCACGTCGCCTACGCCGAGGCGATGGTCGCGGTCGATCATTTCCTGGGCGAGAACCCGCCGGCGGTCGATTACGGCGGGGTGCCGTGGGTGGTCTACACCCACCCCGAGGTTGCCTGGTCCGGTCTCACGGAGAAGGCGGCCCGGGAGGCCGGCCACGACGTGGTCGTGCACAAGCACTCCTTCGCCGGCAACGGCCGGGCCATGATCCTGGGTGAGACCGATGGTCTGGTCAAGATCGTCGCGGCCAAGGACGGACCCGTCCTGGGCCTGCACCTGGTTGGCCCGTGGGCCAGCGAGCTGATGCACGAGGGCTACCTCGCGGTGAACTGGGAGGCGCTGCCCAGTGACGTCGGCAGGCTGATCCACGCCCACCCGAGCCTGTCCGAGGCGATCGGCGAGACCATGATCACCTTCTCCGGCCGTTCGCTGCACGGCTGACCAGGCTTTCCCGCACCGACGCCGCAACCACCACCCAGACTCACCTCACATCGATGGAGATATTGGATGTCCGACGAATGGTTCGTCACGATGCCCAAGCTGGGCGAGACCGTCACCGAAGGTGAGCTGACCAGTTGGCTCAAGAACGTCGGTGACCCAGTCGCGTTCGATGACCCCCTTTTCGAGGTGTCGACGGACAAGGTGGACTCCGAGATCCCCAGCCCGTACGACGGCGTGATCGCCGAGATCTTGGTGCCCGCCGGCCAGACCGTGCCGGTCGGCACCCAGCTGGTCCGGATCGTGCCCGAGGGGGCGTCGCTGGAACCGTCCGCCGGACGGCTCCCCGGGACCGGCCACCATGTCGTGGCCGGCGGCGGCCCGGCGCTCGGGAACCCGGCCGCACCGCAGATGGGCGGGTCCGAGGGACCCTCGGACGAGGATCCGGGCCTGTCCGCGCCGGCGGGGGTGGTGCACGACATCACCATGCCGAAGCTGGGGGAGACGGTCACCGAGGGTGAGTTGACGAGCTGGCTCAAGAGCGTCGGCGACACCATCGAGATGGACGATCCGCTGTTCGAGGTGTCCACCGACAAGGTCGATTCCGAGATCCCCAGCCCGTACGACGGAGTGCTGTTGGAGATCCTGGTTCAGGCCGGTCAGACGGTCCCGATCGGCACTCCGGTCGGCCGGATCGGCGAGCCGGGTGCGGTGGCGGGGCCGTCGTCGGCGGCTCCCGTGGCGGCGAGCGGCTCGGCGAGCGCCGGATCGCACTCCTCGACCACGGCCACCATCGTGATCGGGGCCAAGGCCGAGCCGGGGCGGATGCTGTCCCCGCTGGTCCGCCGGCTGGCCGCGGAGAACAACCTGGATGTCTCCGCGATCTCCGGAACCGGTGTGGGTGGCCGCATCCGGCGCGAGGACGTGCAGCAGGCGCTGAGCAACGGCGGGGCGCGGGCAGCCGCGCCGGCGCCGGTTGCACCGGCACCGAGCGCACCGGCGCCCGCTCCCTCGGCGCCGGCGGCGACAACCGCGCCACGGCCCGCTGCGCCTGCCGGCGTCAGCGATCCCCGCGACGAGGTGGTCACACTGTCCCGGATGCGGATCGCGGTGGCCAGCGGCATGGTGGCGTCCCTCGCCGCGACGGCCTCGGTGTGGACGTCGGTCGAGGTGGACTTCGAGAACGTGGAGAAGGTCCGGCGCAAGCACAAGGACCGCTTCAAGAAGGAGACCGGCGCCTCGCTGTCGTACCTGCCGTTCGTGTCCAGGGCGACGATCGACGCGTTGCGCGCCTACCCGACGGTCAACTCCTCGATCGACATCGAGGCGAAGACGATGACGCTGCACCCGTACGTCAACCTGGGCGTCGCGGTGGACCTGGACCAGCAAGGCCTGGTAGTGCCGGTGGTCAAGGATGCCGACTCGCTGAACATGCGTGGCGTTGCGAAGAAGATCACCGAACTGGCGGGCGCTGCCCGGTCGAAGAAGCTGGCCTCCGAGGACATGAAGGGTTCCACCTTCACCATCACCAACCCCGGGCCGTTCGCCAGCTATGCCTCCTCGCCGATCATCAATCAGCCGAACGTGGCCATCCTGTGCACCGACGGCGTGAAGCGCCGCCCGGTCGCGGTGGGCGACACGATCGCCATCCATCCGACGGGGATCATCGGCATGGTCTACGACCACCGGGCGTTCGACGGCTCGACCGCCTCACTGTTCCTGATGCACATCCGTGACTCCCTCGAGCAACGTGACTGGGAGGCCGAGGTCGGCTAACTCCCGACGGACGGGTTCGATGACCTCATCGGGCCTCGAGCCGGTCACCGTCACCATCGCGCGCCGGGTGGCGGTCGGCCGGGAGGCAGACTTCGAGCGGTGGAGCGAAGACCTCACCGCGCTGGCGACCCGGTTCCCTGGATTCCTGGGAGCCGGGATGCTGCGTCCGAGCCATCTCGGGGACCCCTGGCACGTGATATTTCGTTTCGACTCACCCGAGCACCTGGCGGATTGGGAATCCTCTGCCGAGCGCAAGCATTGGCTGGAGCGGGGCGAACACCTCGTGGAATCGACGGCGGTGCAGCGGGTGTCGGGTCTGGAGACCTGGTTCTCGTTGCCCGGCCGCACCGCACCGGCGCCGCCGAAGTGGAAGATGTTCCTGGTCTCGGGCACGGCCATCTACCTGATGAACGTGGTGTTTGCCGTCACCTACGGCTGGGCGCTCGACAGCTGGCCGGTCCCGTTGCACATCGCGCTGGTCTCATATCCGGTCACCGCCACGGTCACCTGGCTGATCATGCCGCGCTTGGCGCGGATCCTGGCTCGCTGGCTCTACGCGCGAGCCTGATCTACCGGCGTGGGCCGCGCCGCGGGCCCTTGCCTCGCAGCGACTTTCGCCTCGCTGATCAAATCCGCGCCGCGGCGGCCGATATCGCTTCAGAATGCCGGTTTGATCAGCGAAGTCTGGTGGGGCACAGGAATGTAGCGATAGTGGAACGGGCCCTCCATCCCGTCGTGGATGGAGGGCCCGTTTCGTTCGAGACCAGGCTCAGGCCAAGGTCAGACCGCGGCTGCCGCGGCCTCCTTGTCACCCTTGTACAGGACCACGCCCATGCCGTTGATCCACTCGTAGACCGGCACGTACGAGAGCACTTCACCGGGGGCATCGTTCATTGCACCGGACAGCGCGAGCCACGCCCGGATCTCTCCGGTGCCGTTACCGGCCTCCATGAGCTCGTCGTTGGGGATGTCGATGATGTCGGACAGGTCGCCCTTGGCGAGAATGTCCAGGAACCAGTGGTCGAACTCCTCGTCGATGTCGCCGATCCGCGGCTCGCCGACAAAGTGGGACAGTCCGCCGCCGGCGACCAGGGCTACCCGTTCCAGTCCTTCGTAGGACCGGATCGCGTTGCCGAGCTGCTTGCCGAACTCGTGGAACTGGCGGGCCGTCATGAGCGGCGGCGTCGTGCAGTTCAGCACGATCGGCACCATCGGCAGATCCATGGTCTTGTCGAGCCAGTAGTACACGGTCATGAATCCGTGATCGAGCTTCATACCGTACGACAGGGCGGGCTGCGCCCCCTGCTCGATCAGGCTCGCGGTGATGTGCGCGGCCAGACCGGCGTCCGACGGCACCATCTTCTTCGGCACCTGCAGCCACACCTCGGGCGGTCCCAGATGCTCGTCGTCGAGACCGATCGCGATCTGCGGCAGCCCGTCGAGGAAGAAGTTGGTGAAGTGTTCCCCGGTCATCATCACGATGGCCTGGACGCCCTTCTCCTTCGCCAGGTCGGCGACCTTTTCCAGCGCGCCGAAGAAGTCGTCGGCCTGCTCGCGCGGTGCCGACCCGGGATCGGCCGTCATCATGGGCGCGTGCGAGGCCGAGTAGGCCATGACTATTTCTGCCATCGGGTCTTCTTCCTCTCCGGGACGGCGCCGGATTGCTCCAGCAGTGGTCGGTAGTCGGCACGCTTGTAACCCAGTGCCCGGCAGAATCCGTTGAGGATCACCGGGTGGACGCCCATCGCGTAGATGGCGCCGATGTCCGGCCCCCGAAGCGCCTTCTCCTCCTCGGGCGTCAAGTCGTAGCCCTCGACCACCAGATCCGGCTTGGGGCCGTCCCCGGCCGCCTCGAGCCGTCGCAGGTGGTCGAACAAGCAGCGTTGAACCATGTAGAGGCTCATCCCGCTCGGTCACCTCGCATTCGCTTCCCCTTTCCCTCGGAATCGTCGAGCATGCCCCGTGTGGGCGGTGGTCGAACGAATCCCAAACCTAGTTCGTCGCGCGGGCCGCGCGGCCGTTGGGTCTCACATTCCGTCGAGTGGACACGCGTAGGGTCTTTGGTCCCGGCGCCCACCCGTTCTCGACCAGCGCGTCGACCAGCGCGTCGACCAGCCCTTCGATCAGCCGCCGGACAGGCCGAGCAGACGGCCGGCGGTACCTCCCAGGATGGCGGCCGTGTCGGCGTCGTCCAGGCCAAGGTCACGGACCGTCTGCAACGGCGTGGGATCGCCCAGCTCGAACGGATGGTCCGTGCCCATCAGCACGTGCTCCACACCGACGTCCTCGACGACCCGGCGCAGCATCGTGGTGTTGAAGATGGCCGTGTCGTAGTAGAGCCGGTTCGTGTAGTGGCTCGGCGGCTTGTCGTTGGTGTGCGCGACATCCTTGCGTTCCCAACCCATGTCCATCCGCCCACGCAGGGACGGAACGCATCCGCCACCGTGCGCCAGGCACAGGGTCAGCGGATGGCGCTCGAGCACACCGCTGAACACCAGGCGGGCCACCGCGATCGCAGTTTCCATCGGATAGCCGACCAGCTGCGGCATCCAGAAGTCCTTCAGGCGAGGGCCGGCGGGCATGCCCGAGGGGTGCATGAATACGAACGTGTTCCGCTCGGCCAGCAGCGCCCACAGATCCTCGTTGACCGGATGGTCGAGATCCTTACCACCGCCCTGACTGCCGATCGCGATGCCGGGCATGCCCAGTTCGTCCAGCACCCGCACGGCCTCGTCGGCCACACCCGGCCAGCCCAGCGGGACATAGCCGAGGCCGACCAGCCGATCGGGCGCGCCGGCCACATAGGCGGCCAGCTCGTCGTTGCCCTGGGCGACGATGCCGGTGGTGAACGCGGCGTCGTCGGCGTTGGTGCAGAACAGGAACGGCGGCACGGAGACGGCGTGCACCTGCACCCCGGCCTCGTCCATTTCCACCAACCGGGTCGCCACGTCGTGCTGCGAGCGGGCGAGCGGCAGCGGTGCGCCGGGGCCTACCCCGCTCACCTTGGGGTCGAGGCGGACGATGCCGGCATCGACCTCGGACACGTCGGCCAGGCCGCGCTCAGCCAGGCTCCGCAGCAGGGGCATCGGCATCGCGTGCGCGTGCACGTCGATGGTTGTCGGGCCGCCGCCCGCGGCCGGCCCGGGGGAAGTCGGCCCAGGGGGAGTCGGCACAGGTGGATCGTTGGCAGGCATGCGGCTCCCATGTTGATCGAGAAACAGTGGATCGGGGCCCGTGCGAAGGCACCGGCCACGCCAACTTTCCTGCCCCCGGTGGACGGGCTCCACCTGCTCTCACTGGTCGGAAGTTGGTCACGACCCGCCTGCGTCCGTGATGCAGCCGTGACAATCTGCGGGAACGGCCCCGCGCTCCCGTTCGCGGACGTCTTCGGGGGCCATCGTCCGGTTTCGAAGGAGCCATCCAATGATCAGCGGCAAGTCGACATTGATCGCACACGTGGGATACCCGACCTTCGCGTTCAAGGCTCCCTACGTGTACAACCCGTGGTTCGACTCCAAGGGCATCGACGCCATGGTGGTGCCGATGGGCGTCAAGCCCGAGGAGTTCCGCGCGTTCTTCCCGTTGCTGTTCAAGATGACCAACATCCGGGGCGCCCTGATCACGATGCCGCACAAGGTGGTCACCACCGAGTTGGTCGACGAGCTCACCCCGGTGGCCCAGGTCGCCGGCGCGGCCAATGCGGTGCTGGTACGTGAGGACGGCACGACCGTGGGCGACCAGTTCGACGGTGCGGGCTTCGCCCGGGGTGTGGCCAACAAGGGCTTCGACGTCAAGGGCAAGCGTGCCCTGGTGGTCGGCAACGGCGGCGTCGGCTCGCCGATCGCGGCCTCCCTGGTGGCCGACGGCCTCGCCGAGATCGGCCTGTTCGACCCGAACCTGGCCGCCTCCGAGGCGCTGGCCGCCCGGTTGAACGAGCACTACCCGGACACGAAGACGACCGTCGGCTCGAAGGATCCCGACGGCTACGACCTGGTGGTCAACGCCACCCCGCTGGGCATGAAGGACGACGACCCGCTGCCCATGGACATCGACCGGATCGCGCCGGGCACCTTCGTCGGCGAGGTCGTCATGAAGCAGACGATCACCCCGTTCCTGCAGGCCGCGTTGGACAAGGGCTGCCCGATCCAGGTCGGGTCGGACATGCTCTACGAGATGATCCCGGCCTACCTGGAGTTCTTCGGATTCGGCACGGCCACCGCGGACGAGCTGCGTAAGGTCTCGCAGATTCCGGCATGATGCTCACGTGAGCTCATTCTGGCGATGGATCATTGCCCTCGGTTTCTCGGCCAGCGTGCTGTTCGGCGGGCTCGTGCTGCTCCTGCGCGGAGGTCCCGACTACGAGTCGGTGGCCTGGCTGCTCGTCGTCATCGGGGCCCTGTCCGTCGCCGTGAACACGCTCATGCGTAAGCGATTCCTCTGACGCCGCCGCCGACCTCCACGCGAAAGCCGCCTGCCCGCCTGCCGGGTCGGCGGCTTTCTGCCTTTCCTGCTCGGTCCGGGCACTTATCGCATGCGACGGCGTCGGCCGTCGCGCCCGCCCGGCGGCCATCCGGGCCACCCCGATCCCTATTGTGTTTCAACCGTTTTCAAGCTGTCACCGTGTCGCTCGTCAATTCGTGATCGACCGGCCGAGATGCTGCCGTCCAGCGGAAAGGGGGCGCGCTGCCTTGACCGGGTGTGCCTGGCGTTGTGCACTACAGCACAGCCGCGGCAAGTCGCGCCCCGGCGACCCGTGACGAGGAGAACCAAATGGCCGATGTGATCAATGAGCCGCCCGGCTCTCACGAGCCGACCGACCACGAGAAGACACCGAAGAAGGCCGCGGCCAGCGGCTGGATCGGCAGCGCCCTGGAGTACTACGACTACTTCATCTATGCGCAGGCCGCGGCCCTGGTCTTCCCGATCCTGTTCTTCCCGTCGGACAACGCGCAGGTCGCCATCATCGCGTCGTTCGCCACCTTCGGTGTCGGGTACGTCGCCCGGCCGATCGGTGCCTTCGTCCTCGGTCACTGGGGTGACACGCACGGCCGCAAGAACGTGCTCGTGCTGTGCATGCTGCTGATCGGCTTCTCCACCTTCTGTGTGGGCCTGCTGCCCACGTACGACGCGGTGGGTGCGCTGGCGCCGATCCTGCTGGTGGCCCTGCGGCTTATCCAGGGCTTCGCCGTCGGTGGTGAGATCTCCGGCGCGAGCGCGATGATCCTGGAACACTCGCCCTTCGGGAAGCGCGGCTACTACGCCAGCTTCACCCTGCAGGGTGTGCAGGCCGGCCAGATCTTCGCCGCCGCGATCTTCCTGCCCCTGTCGATCATCCTGCCCAAGGACGCCTTCGAGAGCTGGGGCTGGCGCGTTCCGTTCCTGCTCAGCGCGGTCGTCGTGATCATCGGCCTCTACATCCGCCGCCAGGTGCACGAGACGCCGGCGTTCGAGGAGGAGGCCGATCACAGCGAGGTGCCGACCTCCCCGATCGCATCGGCGTTCAAGGACAACGGCGTCGACATGTTCAGGGTCATGCTCATGGCGCTGATGAACGTCGTGCCGGTCACGGTGACCTCGTTCGGCGCCACGTTCGCCACCAACGCCGCCTACGGCGTCGGCCTGACGGCCACGAACTATCTGTGGATCCAGGTGTCCGGCAACCTCGTCGCGGTCCTGCTGATCCCATTCGTCGGGAACCTGTCGGACGTCATCGGCCGCCGCCCCGTGATCATCCTCGGCTGCGTCGGATCCGGTGTCCTGGCCTTCCCCTACCTGTACTTCGTGGGCCAGGCCAACCTGGTGATGTCGTTCTTCTTCGCGATGCTCATGTGGGGCGTCGTCTACCAGGGCTACAATGCGGTGTTCCCGTCGTTCTTCCAGGAACTGTTCCCGACCAAGAACCGGGTGACCGGCTTCGCCATCGGGCAGAACATCGGCACGATGCTGACCTCGTTCCTGCCGGCGATCTTCGCATTCCTTGCCGGTCCCACCCCGAGCGCCACCTGCGTCGTGGAAAAGGCATTCGCACCGGATGTCGTCACCGACACCGGCCAGACCTGCCGGGAACTGGCCAACGCCATCGAGATGCAGGTCGTCTGGATCGTCGGCGGCATTTGCTTCGCCGTCACCATCATCGCGGCGATCGCCGCCTTCTCCTCACGCGAGACCTTCCGGGTGCACCTGAACGATCTGGGTGTCAACGGCGCGCCGGAGGTGCCGAAGGACGAGTACATGCAGATCCGGAAGACGGGCGTGGATCAGCCCGTCTGACGATCCTCGGAACCCCATAACGGCGCAGACGGCCGGTCGACCTGGCGTCGACCGGCCGTTTGCGTGCCCAACCCAGCCACCACCAGCCGAACACGGAGAATCAACGATGCCTTCGATCACTGTCATGAACGGGCCGAACCTGAATCTGCTCGGCACCCGCAAACCCGAGGTGTACGGGCACACCACCATCGCCGACGTCGAGGAGCTGTGCCGCGCCGACGCCGAAAAGCTGGGCCTGGAGCTTCGGTTCCTGCAGTCCAACTACGAGGGTCAGCTCGTCGACTGGATCCACGAAACCGGACCGGCCTTCAAATCGGGCGAGTCCATCGGGATGGTGTACAACCCCGGGGCACACACCCACTACTCCTACGCCATCCGTGATGCCATCGAGGGCGCCACCGTGCCGGTCATCGAGACGCACATCTCGAACGTCCATGCGCGGGAGGAGTTCCGGCACCACTCGGTGATCTCGCCGATCGCGCGCGGCATCATCGTCGGCTTCGGCATCGCCGGCTATTCCCTGGCCATCCGCGGCCTGTACGAGCTGCACGAGGCCGAGGTCACCAAGAACCTGAAGCCTGGTGTGCGCCGGTGAGCCCATCGCAGGCCAAGGTGCGGATCGCGGTCGCCGGCGGGGGCTTGATCGGGCAGCGCCACATCGAGGAGATCGAGGCGAACGGGGACGTCGAGCTGTCCGCCATCGTCGATCCCTTCCCGGCGGCCGAGGAAGTGGCGGTCAAGTACTCGGTGCCCCGGTTCGACACCCTTGCCGAGCTGTTCGCCGCGGACAAGCCCGACGGGGTCATCCTGGCCACCCCGAACCAGCTCCATGTGGAGGGCGGCCTCGAGTGCGTGGCGGCCGGCGTCCCGGTGATCGTGGAGAAGCCGATCGGTGACTCGGTCGAGTCGGCGACCCGGCTGGTGGAGGCGGGGGAGACCGCGGGTGTTCCGGTGCTCACCGGACACCACCGCAACTACAGCCCGATCATGGCCAAGGCCCGGGAGACGATCCGCAGCGGCGTCCTCGGCGACCTGGTGGCCGTCGCCGGCACCGCCATCTTCTACAAGCCGGACGACTATTACGACGTCGGCGGCGGATGGCGCAAGCAGCCGGGCGGTGGCCCGATCTTGCTCAACCTGACCCACGAGGTCAACAACCTGCTGTCGCTGGTCGGCGACATCGTCCGGGTGCAGGCGGTCACCTCGAACGCGACCCGCGAGTTCGTCGTGGAGGACACCGCCGCGATGGTCTTCACCTTCGCGAACGGCGCCCTTGGCACGTTCCTGCTGTCGGACACGGCCGCCTCACCGCGGTCCTGGGAGCAGACCTCGCAGGAGAACACGAGCTATGACAGCTTCCTCGACGAGGACTGCTATCACATCGCCGGTACCCGCGGATCGTTGTCCGTGCCGACGATGCGGCTCAAGGTCTACGAGGGCAAGCGGTCCTGGTGGGAGCCGTTGACCTCGTCGACGATCGAGCTGGATCGCAGCGACCCGCTGGCGAACCAGATCACCCACTTCGTGGCGGTGATCCGGGGCGAGGAAGAGCCGGTGTGCAGCGGCCGGGCCGGGTTGAAGACTCTCAAGGTGGTGGATGCGGTGATCGAGGCGGCCCGTACCGGGCAGCCGGTGGACATCGACGCCTGACCGAGTCGGGTTGAACAACCGGCGCTGGTCCCGTCCAGGGGATCAGCGCCGGTTGGCGTTTCCGCGGCAACGCGAAAGACATGTCGGTCGCGTTCCCGCGGGAGCGTCACCGATCGTCGGTCGGCTGCGCCGACGCGGTTCGCAGCACCTCGACGGCCGCGCCGTGGACCACCCGGGCGGCCTCCTCCACCCCTCGGGCCACGAGGTCGTGCGAGATCACCTCGACCGCCACGACGGCCGGTGAGACACCGTGCCGATGCAGCGCTCGGACCAGGCCGACGGCGTCGCCATGGCCCTGTCCCGGCGGCAGCCGGTGGCCGAGGGACTCCGCCCGCAACGGGGCCATCGGCGAGGCCAGCACGTCGCACAGCTGCACGGAGACGATCCGATCCGCCGCCACCGGGGCGAGATCGGTGGCGGTCATTCCCGCCCGCGCCCAGTGCCACACGTCGACGATCAGTGCGCCGTTGCGCCGGCCGGCGTCCTCCAGGACCCGCCAGGCGGTCGCCAGGTCCGGCACGCCGCTGTACGGCATGAACTCAAGGGCCACCGTGAGATCGTCGCCGGCGCGGTCGCACAGACCCGCGAACGCCTCGGTCACCTGATCGACCGGAAGGTGCTCGAGCAGCCCGGCGTTCATGTGTCGCACGCCGAAGGTTCGCGCCATCTCGAACACCGCGAGTTCCTTTCGCCGCTGCTCGTCGTTGCGGTCGGAATCGGCGCCCCAACCGGTCAGGTACTCAACCTCGAGAACGGGAACCCCTGCAGACGCTGCGATCTCGGCCATCGCTGGACCGTCGAGCCCGGCATCCTGTGCGTCCCAGTAGTTCTCGGCGCGCAGTCCGATACCCTCGAAGCCGGCGGCGGCCGCCGCCCGGACCCGCTCGTGGAACGGGACCTCGGTGCCGAGCGTGTATGAGCTGATGACGAGGGGCGGCGGCACGGATCCGGGCGCGGCGAGCACGGCGGTCGGCGAGGGGCTGACGGATTCCGATCCAGGAGAGGTCATCTCACGAGTGTGCGCAGCGATCCGACGGGTCGCGCACCGGGTTCCGGCGAACGGAAGCTCGTGGACCGTGGCCACCCCAACCCCTGTACTGATGGCTTACCCATGCACTCGATGCGGATGACGGATGAAGGGTTTTCAGTGGAATCGGGAACGATGACGAACAAGACGGTGGAGTGTGACCTGCTGGTGGCCGGCGGCGGCGCCGGTGGACTCTCTGCGGCCGTCACAGCCGGCCACCGGGGTCTGGATGTCGTCGTCGTCGAGAAGGCCTCGACGTTCGGCGGGGCGACCGCCTGGTCCGGCGGCTGGATGTGGGCACCGTTGAACCCGCTGTCGCAGGCGGACGGCATCGTCGAGGACGTCGACGGCCCCCGAACCTACCTGCGGCACGCGCTCGGCGAAAACTACGACCCGGCGCGGGTGGAGGCCCTGCTCGCAAACGCTCCCAGAATGGTCGACTTCTTCGAGAACAGGACCAGCCTGCAGTTCGTCAGCGGAACCTGGATCGCGGACATCCTGGGCGATCTGCCCGGCGCCGGCACGGGCGGCCGGTCGGTGGGTCCCAAGCCGATCAACGCCCGCAGGCTGCGCAAGGACCTGCGCACGCTGGTGCGGCCGCAGCTGTACGAGACCTCGTTCCTGGGCATGGGCATCATGGCCGGCCCGGATCTGCAGGCCTTCCTGCATGCCACCTCCGACGTCAAGTCGTTCTTCCACGCCGCCTGGCGGGTCGCCTTCCATGTGTGGGACCTGATCACCCAGCGCACGAGCATGCAGCTGGTCAACGGCCCGGCGCTGATCGCCCGGCTGGTCAAGTCCGCGGACGAGGCCGGCGTGCAGTTGTGGGCCGACTCGCCGGTGATGCAGCTGCTCACCGACGATTCCGGGGCGGTGACCGGTGCGCTGGTCCAACACCCGACCGGTCCGGTCACCGTGCGCACCCGGCGCGGCGTGGTCCTGGCCACCGGCGGCTTCCCGAACGATGTCTACCGGCGGGCCGAGTTCTTCCCGCGCACGCCCACCGGCGAGGAGCACTGGACGCTCGCACCCAAGGAGACGACCGGCGACGGCATCACGGTGGCCGAGGGAATCGGCGCCGCGCTGGACACCTCCCTCGCATCGCCGGCAGCCTGGTGCCCGGTCTCCCTGGTGAAGTACCACAACGGTCGGGTCGGCACGTACCCGCACATCGTGGACCGCGGCAAGCCCGGCCTGATCGCGGTGACGGCCGACGGCAGGCGGTTCGTCAACGAGGCCGACGGCTACTACCAGTTCACGACCGGAATGATCGACGCCGTGCCCGAGGGGCAGCCGGTGCAGGCCTGGCTGATCTGCGACCGCGCCTTCCAGCGGCGCTACCCGTTCGGCATGGCCAAGCCGTTCCCCGTCCCCGCCTTCCCCTACCTGCTCAACGGGTACATGACGCGCGGCAGGACCCTGCGCGACCTGGCCGTCAAGTGCGGCATCGACCCGGCCGGTCTCGAGCGCACGGTGGCGGACTTCAACGAGCACGCACGGGTCGGCGAGGATCCCGAGTTCGGCCGCGGACGCACGGTGTTCAACCGCTATTCCGGCGACAGGGACCACGGGCCGAACCCGTCGCTGGCGCCGGTGGAAAGGGGCCCGTTCTACGCGATCAAGGTGTTGCCGGGGAGCTTCGGCACCTTCTACGGGCTGCGCGCCGACGAACACTCGCGGGTGCTGCGGGCCGACGGCTCGGTCATCCCCGGGCTGTACGCAGCGGGCAGTGACCAGGCCAACGTGATGGGTGGGCACTACCCGTCGGGTGGCATCAACATCGGACCGGCGATGACGTTCGGCTTCGTCGCCGCCAACCATGCGGCGGAGGCACCCGCACGGTCCTCCTGATCATCGAGCCGGGCGGCAGTCAGAGTGGACCCGGCGTCCGCGGCTGCAGGCGCCAGGCCACCCATACGACGACGGCCTCCCACGTCCTCGCCGCGGCGAGCGCCGCCCGGGCTGTCGCGTAGCCGAACGCCTCGGGATCGGATGCGTCGGAATCGGACGCGACCATCCGGCGCTCCAGATCGCGGGTCTCGAACGTCCGATCGGCGGCGAAGCGCAACAGACGCTGACTGAGCGCTGCGCGGGCGCTGGTGCTCGTGGTACTTCGCATGGCCCCTCCAGTGCGTGCCGGATCCAACCCGACGGCGCGGCACCGGTGAGCGGCCACGCATCGTTGAGGAGCTGTGTCGGCCGTCGTCCGATTAAAGGCTACGCCGGCTGTTCGAGCGCCTGGATGCGCTGCAGCCGGTGCCCGCTCATCCGGACCGGTGCGTTGAGCTCCCCGTTCGCCCGGTAATCACCGGTGCGCTGGAGGACCTCGAAGAACACCCGGCCGCCGAGCACGGCGGTGTAGAAGTGCCAGTAGTCGCCGCCAGGAGTCCGTTCCAGCAGCACGTTGAGCTCGCGCAGCTGTGCCAGATGGTCGGGGTCGAGCGTGACGCGGGCGTCGAGGTCGTCGTAGTAGTTGGACGGGACCGGCACGACGGGCGCTCCGGCCGCCTTCGCCGACCGCGCCGCAGCCAGGATGTCGTCGGTGGCGAACGACACGTTCTGAGGTTCGACGACGCCCGGGATCCACTGGCCGCGACGCCGCAGGATCGACCCGCTGAGCCCGATACGCACCGACCCGCCCTCGTTGCCGACCGATCGGATGCGGACCAACCCGAACGGGGCCGCGATCTCCAGGTCGTACTCCGTGCGCAGGCCAAGGACGCTGCGCAGGAACAGCGTCGCCTCCTCGAACCGGTCGAACGGCTGGGTCAGCTCGATGTGGTCGATCGCGGTCAACCCGGCGCCGTCCGAAGGCTGCTGCCCGGTCGGGTCGAAGTCGCCGATCCAGCTGTCCGCGTCGTCGGCGCCGGTCCGGCAGAAGAACACCTCGGTGCCGTCGGGTGCGGCCACCGCGGACAGGTCGGCCTCGGCCGGTCCGCGGTCCCGGGCGATGAGCGGAGCAAGCATGGCCTGCGCCCGGACGGCGGCCGCGCCCGGGTCCGCCGTCTCGTATCCGATCGCCGCGACGGCGGCACCGGTGTGGTCCACCTCGTCGTCACGGTTCACGTTGACCAGGATCCTGGCCCCGCCCTGGGACCAGAGCTGGACCGGCTTCGTGCGGTGCTGGCCGGTGTGGGCGAAGCCAAGAGCTCCCAGCGTCTGCGTCAGCTCGCCGGCCGTCTGCCCGTCGACGGAGATCTCGGCAAAGCTGAACCCGTCGAGCTCCGGCGCGGGCGGCACCTGCTGGGCGGATGCCGCCGAGTCCGCCGCCGCGTGGCGATCGAGCGGAAGGCTGCCGACCGTCCATTCGTACAGCGCCAACAATGACCGGTGCGCGTCCACCGCCGACCGCGTCGGGTCGGACTGGCGGAACACGTCGTTGAAGACCTCCAAGGACAGCGGTCCGGTGTAGCCGGCGGCCAGCACATACCCCAGGAAGGCCGGCAGATCGAAGTTGCCCTGGCCGGGGAACAGCCGATGGTGGCGGCTCCACTGCAGGACGTCCATGTTCATCGCCGGCGCATCCGCCAGCTGCAGGAAGAACAGCTTCTCGCCCGGGATGTCGGCGATTCCCGCCGGATCCGACCCGCGGGACAGGATATGGAAGCTGTCCACGCACAGGCCGAGCGCGGGGTGGTCGGCCGCCTTGACGATGTCCCAGGACCGGTCGTAGGTGTTCACGCACGTGCCCCAGGCGAGCGCCTCGTAGGCGATCCGCATGCCACGTCGCTGGGCTCGTTCGGCAAGCTGGTGCAGCTGGTCGGCGATCACCGCGTTGTCGTCCACGGCGGTCGGCGACACGGCCGAGCAGACCAGGATGAGGTCGGTGCCCAACTCCTCCATCACGTCGAACTTGCGGTCGGCGCGGCGCAGGTTGGCAGCGAACTGCGCGGGGTCGGTCGAATCGAGGTCGCGGAAGGGCTGGTACAGATCGATCGACAGTCCCAGGTCCGCGCAACGCTGCCGGACGTCGCGGGCCGACGAGGCCGACATGACGAAGTCGGGTTCGAATATCTCCACCCCGTCGAACCCGGCCGCCCCCGAGGCGGCCAGCTTCTCCTCCAGGGTTCCCGAGATACACACGGTGGCGATCGCGGTGCGCAGCACCGGTCGGTCCGCGGTGTTCAGCGCGTCGGCCGCCGGATCGGTGGTGGACGCGCCGGCGAGCAGTGACATCATCGCCTCCAGAGGTCGTGGACCCTCACAGTTACCTGTCCCGAATCGGTTTGGGCACATTCGCCGCCGCCAGTTCCGACCAGCGGGAGGTATGCCGGACCGGTGCGCACAGGGCTACCGGCTACCCAAGGATGTGCAGATGGCACAGGAGATTCCCGAAGCGCTGCGTGACGTCGCCGAACGTGCAGCGAGCGTCCTCGCACCCGAAACCAACATCTTCGAGGAAGTGGACGTTGCCGGTCTGCGCGAGTCGCTGGTCAAGGCGGTCCGCGACTCGTTGAGCCGCCCGGCCGTGCCCGCGAAGTCCGCGGTGCAACTGGTCGGCGACCTGGTCAAGATCCCGGTCGTGGCGGGCGCCCGGTGGCTCGGCCGGGACCTTCCCGCGCCGGTGGAGGCGGATCCGAAGGACCGCAGATTCGCTGCGCCGGCCTGGAAGGAGAACCCGGCCTACTACTCGATCCGGATGGCCTACCTGGCCAGCGCCAAGGCAGCCCGTGAGGTGGTCGGTGCCGCCCAGCTAAATCCGGACGAGAACCGCAAGGCGATGATGGCACTCGATCTGATGATCGACGCGCTCGCCCCGACGAACTTCCTGCCGACCAACCCGGCCGCGCTGCAGAAGGCGTTCGACACCGGCGGCGGCAGCCTGGTCAAGGGTGCCCGCAACTTCGTGGACGACCTGATCAACAACGGGGGCAAGCCTCGCCAGGTGGACACCAGCGGCTTCGAGGTCGGCGTCAACCTCGGATGCACCCCGGCGAAGGTGGTCTACCAGAACCACATGATGGAGCTGCTGCAGTACGAGCCGCAGACCGAGCAGGTGCACGCGAATCCGCTGCTGTGCAGCCCGCCGTGGATCAACAAGTACTACATCATGGACCTGGCGCCGAACCGCAGCTTCATCGAGTGGGCCGTCCGGCACGGTCGGACGGTGTTCGCGATCAGTTACAAGAATCCGTCCGCGGACATGTCGGGCACCACCATGGACGACTATCTGGTGCACGGTCCGCACACCGCGATGGACGTGATCGAGGAGATCACCGGAGCGGACACCATCGACATCGTCGGTCTGTGCCTGGGCGGCGCGATGACCGCCATCACGGCGGCCTACCTGACGCAGCAGGGCGACAACCGGGTCGGCACGCTCACCCTGCTCAACACGATGCTCGACTACGCCCAGCCCGGCCAACTGGCCGCGTTCACCGACATGAAGTCGGTCGAGCGGCTCGAGAAGAAGATGAAGAAGGCGGGCGCGCTCGAGGGCGAGACCATGGCCGGCACCTTCGACATCCTGCGGGCCAACGACCTGATCTTCAACTATGTCGTGTCGAACTGGCTGATGGGCCAGCCGCCGCCGGCCTTCGACATCCTGGCGTGGAACGCGGACAGCACCAGGATGCCGGCCGCCATGCACGCGTTCTACCTGAGGAACTTCTACGTGCAGAACAAGCTGGCCGCCGGCACGCTCGAGATCGGCGGCGCGACGATCGACCTGAGCGTGATCAAGCAGCCGACCTATGTCGTCAGTGCGATCAACGATCACATCGTGCTGTGGGAGTCGGCCTACAAGACCGTCAACCTGGTCAGCGGGCCGGTGCGGTTCGTGCTGGGCAGTGGTGGCCACATCGCCGGCATCGTCAGCCCGCCCGGACCCAAGGTCTGGTACCAGGTCGCCGAGGGAGACGAGAAGCTGCCCGCCACCGGCGCGCAGTGGCGGGAGACCGCGGAGCGCAGGCAGGGCACCTGGTGGGACGACTGGACGCGGTGGTCGGACGCCAACTCCGGTCCGATGGTCGAGCCGCCGCCGGTGGGCAGCGAGAAGCACCCGGTGCTGGGGCCGGGTCCGGGTAGCTACGTGAAGGGCTAGATGGGTTTTCCAGGGTGGTTTCCGGCGAGGCGGCTGTGTCTCGCCGGAGGCCGCACACCCGACACGGCGGTCTGCCGCGGTTCGCGTCGGTAGGCTCCTGCAGCGCCGGGTGGGTCGGCTGCCGGGTGGGTGGGTCGGGTGTGCGGCGGGAAAGCTTAGGTGAGCACGGCCAGCGCTTCGGCGCGCGCGGCCGCGGTGTGGGCGGGTAGGGCGTGGGTGGGCAGGTTCTGATTGGTCCGCTGACCCGAGTCGCAGGCCAGCTCCCTGGTCAGGCTGCGGGACGCGATGGCCAGTGTCCCGACCACCGATTGCATCTCCTGGTTCACGTCGCGCACGGCGAGTTCGATGGCGGCGACCACCTCACCGCCCGGCCCGAAGACCGGCACGCCGACCGAACACAGGTCGCTCTCGAGCTCCCAGCGAGTAACCGCCACCCTGGTCAACCGGGTGACCGCCAGCGCTCGGCGGAACCGATCGGGAGCCGTCACGGTGTGTGGCGTGTACGCGCGCAGTCCTCGCATGATGGCCATCTCGACGACCCGGGTGGACGAGAACGCCAGCAGTGCGCGGCCCATGGCGGTGGCGTGGGCCGGGACGGTAGCGGCTGGATTGAACGGGGTGGCCGGACGGGGGCCGGGCACCTTTTCGATGTAGGCGACGTCGGACTCGGTGAGGATGCCGAGCCGGGCCCGGCACCTGGTGGCGGCCGCCAGGTCCTCGATGATGCACGGTGCCCGTTCGGCGATGCTCGGAGGAGCACCGTCACCGGTACCGATCATGCGCAGCGGAAGTCCGGCCCGGTAGTGACCGTTGCCCGTGCGCTCGAGCAGCCGCCAGGACGCCAGCTCCGACGTCAGCCGGTGCGCGGTCGAAATGGGCAGGCCGGCCAACCTGGCGATCTCGGTCAGGGAGTGTTCGGAACCCTGCGTGAACGTCAGCAGGATCGATGTGATCTTGCTGGTGACGGACCGCCCGGATTCGGTGGAGTTGCCCGCCAAAGCCACCTCCTCGTCGTCATCGACGGTGTCGGATACATGTGATGTAGGCCATTCGAGTGTCGACTCGAGTGATCGACATCGGACCTAGGCAAGCACATGATCGACACCAGACACCAGCGCGTCATCGCGAGGAAACCATTCGAGACACGAATATTCCAGTCCACGCGCCAATCGAGCGACAAACCCAGGGTCAGACCTGGGGTGCATCATCGGGGCGGCGCCGGGCAACCTTGACCATCCTGGTTGAGTGGAACTGGACTGGCTGCAGACGTTCCTCGCGGTGGTCGATCGCGGAGGCTTCACCGCGGCATCTCAGCAGATCCATCGCTCGCAGTCGAGGGTCAGTGCGCACATCGCCGCGCTCGAGCGCGAGCTCGACGTCCGCCTGATCGATCGTAGCCGGCGGCCGGCGACGGTCACCGAGGTGGGCCGGGCCTTCGCCACCCATGCGCGGGAGATTCTCGACGACGTCGGCCGGGCCCGGCATGTGATCGAGGCGATGCGGGCGCTCGAGGAGGGATCGATCGGACTCCGCGCGACCCCGAGCGCCGGTGCCGTGTTGTTCCCGGGAGTATTGACCGAGGTGATGAGACGCCATCCGGATGCGCGAGTGGTGCTCCGCGAGGACGCAGCGTCGGGTGAGGTTGCACAGGGTGACGATCCGGTGATGTCCGTGCGGCCGTCCACCGCACCCGCCGGACCGCGCAGGCAACGGCAGCCGCTGTGGCGCGAGCGACTGCAGCTGGTCGTGCGGTGCGACCACCCGCTGGCCGCGAACGGTCGCGACATCGAACCTGCCGATCTGCTGGATCAGCCCTTCGTGTTCGGACTGATGGCCGGGCTGCCCGCGGATGAGATCACCGAACTGCTGTCCGAGCGGCAGCTCGGCGTCCGGCCGCGACTGACCGTCGACCAACCGGACACCCTGGTCGCCTCGGTACGGGCCGGCCTGGGCATCGGGGTGATCAACAGCGTTGCATCGACAACGACGGACATCGCGGGACTGGCGATCGTGCACCTCGAGGACCCGGACACGACCTCCCCGGACGTCGGCTTCGACGTCATCGCCGAATGGTCCGACGTGCTGCTCGGCAATCAGGTCGGCAGGGATCTGCGGGCGGCGGTGATGGCGGCGCCGACCCCCGCCGGGGCGATCGACCTGCAGGATCGTTGAATGGTCTACCGCCAGCAGTGCGCGTAGGGTCGGCCACGTTCCCGACGGACGCCGGGCTGGTTGTGGATGAGTCAAGGAAGTCATGGACCCGTTCGTCGGAAGGCACACCGAGATCGATGTGCTACGGCACTGCATGATGCAGGCCAGGTCCGGGCGGCCCAGGATCGTGCTCATCCGGGGTCCGGCCGGCATCGGCAAGACCGCGCTGCTCAAACAATTGGTCGCCGATTGCACCGACGACCCGGAGATCGTGATCCTGCGGGCCAGCGGCGAGGAGAACGAGGGCCTGCTCGCGTACGGCCTGCTTGGCCAGCTCGAACGGTCCAATCCTCGTTCGGATCTCACTCCCGGGCTGCTGGGACTGCCTGACAGGCAGCAGGTACCGGCCCAGGTGGAGTCGAACGACGGCCCACCACTGGCAGACCCGATCACCGTCGGCACGAGGTTGCTGGAACTCCTGGACCGGCTGTCCGGCGCAGTCGTCCTGCTTGCCGTCGACGACATCCAGTGGGCCGACCGACCCTCCGTGCAGGCGTTGGTGTTCGCGCTTCGCCGGTTGGTCGCGGATCGGGTGCTCACCGTCCTCGCCGCGCGCGACGACGGGATCGACGAGCTGCCGGAGAGCGTCTCGAAACTGACCGATGGCCACAATGGGGTGCTGCTACGGCTTTCCGGTCTGGACGATCACGAGCTGCAGGATCTCGCCCTGGCCATGGGCGTCGGTTCGGTCGGTCGGGCCGGTGCCCGCCGGCTGCAGGCCGGCACCGGCGGCAACCCGTTGTACGCCCGCGCCCTGCTCGAGGAGTTTCCGGTCACCCGCTGGGCGGCCGGCCAGCACGAGGCCCAACTGCTGCCGCCGCCTCGCTCGTTCCGGCGGGTGGTCGCGGTCCGGTATCGGGATTGCGGGGATCAGGCGCGCAGGCTGATCGACGCGGTTGCCGTGCTCGGGCAGCACGCGTCGGTCGCCGACGCCGGCGCGCTGGGTGGAGTTGTCGACCTGGTCGGCGCGGTCGACGACGCGGTCGGCCACGAGTTGCTCAGGGTGAGCCCGAGTGACACTCCATGGTCGGTCGAGTTCAGCCACCCGCTCGTCCGGTCGGCCGTGTACGACGCCCTCGGCCCGGCCCGCCGGCACGCGCTGCACACCGAGGCCGCCGCGCGGACCGATGACGAGGCCACCGCGTTGCGGCACCGGGTGGCGGCGGCCACCGGACCCGATCCGGTGCTGGCCGCCGACCTCACGGCCTACGCCGAACGCGCCCAACGTCGTCTCGACTGGAAAAGCGCTGCCGCGTACCTGGTGTCGGCGAGCGGGCTGAGTCTTGATCCCGAAATGGCGCGACGCCGGGTCTTGTGGGCGGTGATCTGGACCCTGCTGCGCGGGGACGCCGCCGCCGCCGCCGACCTGGCCGACGAGATCGCCAGCTATCCCGCCGATCCGCTGCGCGACGTCGTCCTCGGCTCCCTGGCGATCGCCGCGGAGAATCCGTCCGGTGCCGAACAGTTGCTGACACGCGCCTGGTCGCAGATCGAAGCCTCGCCCACCACAACGGATCCCGAGGTCCGCGCGGTTGCAGCGCTGATGCGGGCGATCCACTGCTACGGCCGGTTGGACGCCGCCGGCACCGTGTCCTGGAGCGAACGCGCCATCGCCGCGATCGAGCACGACCCGAAGGATTCCGGTTCGGACACGTCGATCTACCCCGCCACGGTGACCTATCTGGCGCACGGGCTCGGGTATGCCGGACGCAGTGGTGAATCCCGTGCCGTGGCCAGGGCCGGCGAGCACGGCGACGTCGCCGACGGGATCGGACCGCTGTGGCTCAATCCGCGCTCGGCCGATGGTGTGCTGCACCTGATCGACGACGACTTCGATTCCGCGGCCGCCGTGCTGCGGGCCGTCAGTGACACCGCGAGCGCCATGGGCATTCTGAACACCGCCGCCTTCAGCCTCGCCTACCTGGCCCGGACCGAATGGATGACCGGGGAGTGGGACTCCGCCCAGGTGCATGCCGATCGGGCCGTGGCCATCAACCTCGAGTCGGATTTCGGGTTCCTGCGTTCCGCGGTGGTTGGCATCGCCGTACTGGTTCCGGCGGCCAGAGGTGACTGGGCGACGGCCGAGCAATACCTGCGGTTGATGCCGCGCAGCGAGGTCAGGTACGAACGCTCCATCGTGGCGCTGGGCATGGCCCGCGCGCGGATGGCGGAGGCGCAGGGTCGGCCCGACAAGGTCATCGACGCGCTGGATCTGGTTCGCCACTTCCCCGAGCGGGAGGCCGTGGATGAACCCGGTTTCTGGGCCTGGCCGAACCTGTATGCCGACGCCCTGGTGGCCCTGGGCCGGATCGACGAGGCCGACCGGTTGTTGGTCCCGCACGAGCGGCTGGCGGCCGAGCGGGGTCGGGTCACCCCTCGTGCCCGGCTGGCCAGGTCCCGTGGCCGCATCGAGGCCGCCGCCGGGAGATTCGGCGCCGCCCAGGCCGCTTTCGATATCGCGTTGGAGATCATCGGAACGGTCGATGCGCCGTTCGAGCGGGCGAGGATCGAACTCGCGGCGGGGCAGACGCTGCGCCGCGCCGGACGCCGCCGGGATGCCGTTGAGCTGTTGTTCGCCGCGCGCAGCCGGTTCGCCGCCCTGGGTGCCGTACCGTACGCGGCACAATGCGACGCCGAGCTGGGCGCGGCAGGCCTGGCCGCGACGACCGGGCCGGGGGAGCTCCGATTCGGGCTGACGTCGCAGGAGCTGGTCGTGGCCCGGCTCGCGGCCGGCGGGCTGAGCAACCGGGAGATCGCGGCCGACCTGGTGGTCAGCATCAAGACGGTCGAGTACCACCTGCGCAACGCATTCGCCAAGCTCGGCATCACTTCGCGGCGTCAGCTGGCCCGGCGACTGGCGGACGTACCGGCAGATGTGACCTGACCCGCCGGCCACCGGAGTCCGTCGGGGCAGTCGAACCGGCGCGGCGGTTCCACTGCACGGAATCGACCCGGCCCGACTTGCAGGGACCCGTGGGCAGGCCGGACCCTGCTCAGGTGACTGCCGACTCCCTGCACCAACAGCTGGCCGACGAGCTCTGGGAGGCCGACCGCACGGCCAAGCCCATTCCGCCGCTGACCGACCGGTATCCGGACCTCGTGATCGAGGATGCCTACGCAATCCAGACCGTCAACATCGACCGGCGGATCGCCGCCGGTGAGAGGGCCATCGGTCGCAAGGTCGGCCTGACCTCCGCACCCATGCAGAAGCTGCTCGGTGTCGACGAACCCGACTTCGGCGTCCTGACCGACGCGATGTTCGTCGAGGACGGCGACCCGATCGACCTGGACCGGCTGGTGCAGCCCCGGGTGGAGGCCGAGCCGGCATTCGTCATGGAACGGGATCTGGCCGGCCCCGGTGTCACCACGGCGCTGGCGCTCACGGCGATCGCCGGGGTGCTGCCCTCCGTGGAGATCGTGGACAGCCGGGTCGCCGACTGGAAGATCAAGCTGGTGGACACCGTCGCGGACAATGCGTCGTCCGGCCTGCTGGTCGTCGGTGGGCGGATGCTCCCGATCAGGGACTTCGACATGCGCACGATGGGCGTCGTGGTCTCGCGGCATGGCGAGGTCATCGAGACCGGCGCATGCGCGGCGGCGCTGGGCAATCCGGTCCGCTGTGTGGCCTGGCTGGCCAACAAGCTCGGCAGCCTCGGCGACGGGCTCAAGGCCGGCGACATCGTGCTGCCGGGTGCCCCGCACAAGATGGTCGCGGTCCAGTCCGGTGACGTGTTCCGCGCCGATTTCGCCCATCTGGGACCGGTCACCGTCCGCTTCTCCAAGCGGACCGAGGAAGGGTGATCGAGCCGTCGGCTGTCGCCTGACCGCGTTCCGGATCCTCGGTAAGGATCGGTCGCGGTCGGGGCAGGATCGGGTCGGAATCGGGTCGGAATCGGGTCGGATCTGGACGGAGGAGCACACATGCTGGTGTCGGTGGCGTTGGTGAGCACGGACTCATCCGCGCGGTACGCCAAGCAGTTGCTCTCCCACCTGGGCCGCAAGGTGCAGGTGGAACCGCTGCCCGACCAACCCGAACCGGCCGGACGGCTCGTGTTCGCCTACGGCGTCGGCACGGTGTTGCCGACCCCCGCCGGTCTGGAGTTGCGTGCCGCCGCGGCCGACGCCGACGCGCTCGCCCGGGTACAGGACGTCCTTGCCCGGCACCTGGTGCGCTTCGGCGCCCGTCGCGAGCTGGCCGTCACCTGGGGACCGGTCGCCGACGAGTCCGGCGAGGGCTGAACCGCGGGTCATGATCGCGGTCACCGGGTACAGCGGCTGAACTCGGCACCATCAGCCGAGGTCCGACGGCGGCCGGCCGGCCGGGCCGCGAATCGCCAGGTCGCGGCTCAGGGCCAGGGCCGCGGTCTTCACCGCCGGCCCGACCCGGCGCAGGTCGAGCTTGCCGTTCCAGCCCGAGACCGACATGGCAGCAACGACATTGCCGTCGGGGCCGATGATCGGGCTGGCCGCGCAGCCGACGCCGTGGCCGGATTCCTCGCTCTCGTAGGCGATGCCGACCTCGCGGATCCGGCGCAGCTCACGCAGCAGCAGCCCGGGGGCGGTGATCGTGCGTGGGCCGATCGCGGGCAGCCCGGTCGCCAGCACGGCCTGCACCACGGGCTCGGGTGAGAACGCGAGCATCGCCTTGCCCACCCCGGAGGCGTGTGCGGGCAGCCGCCCGCCGACCTCGGACGGCATCCGGGGGGCGTTTCGGCTGCGCACGATCTCCACGTACATGACCTCGGTACCGACCAGCACGGCCAGGTGCACCGTCTGCTTGCTCACCTGCCGCAGATCGGCCATGTACGGCAGCGCGACCTCCCGCAGCTGCCGTTGCCGGGACGCCAGCGAACCCAACTCGAAGATGCGGCTGCCCAGCTTGTAGTCGCTGCCGCCGGTCCGCTCGAGGAAGCCGTGTTCGGCCAGCTCGGCCGCCAACCTCGCGGTTGTGGTCTTGGCCAGACCGGACCGACGCGATAACTCGGACACGCCGATGGCCAGGTGCCGGGAGTCGTAGGCGGACAGCAGCGCGGCCGCGCGGCCGATCACCGAGTCATGGCTGTTCCGCTCACCGGTACGCATGCATTGATGATGGGTGTGCATCAGGGCACAGTGCAATGACCAACGCAGCCGTTGTCAGATCCATCTCGTCCCACTCGCGGCACAACCGCGGCGACGACTCCGCGCGCTTCGATACGCGCGCCCATTTTCTTCAAACCGAGCCGGGCCCCGTCGTCCGGTGGGGAAGGAGACCCCGAAATGACCAGCACCACGCCCCAGGCGCCGGTGGATCGTCCCACCACCGGCGGTCGGGCCACCGCCGCCATCGTCGGTCCCGGCAACATCGGCACCGATCTGCTCGTGAAGCTGCTGCGCTCCGAGCTGATCGACGTGACCTGCATGATCGGCGTCGAGCCGGCGTCCGACGGACTGGCCCGGGCCCGATCGCTCGGTGTCGAGGCCAGCGCGGGCGGAGTCGACTGGCTGCTGTCCCGGGACGAGATGCCGGACCTGGTCTTCGAGGCCACCTCCGCCAAGGCCCACCTGTCGAACGCGCCCCGCTACACCGCGGCCGGCATCACCGCCATCGACCTGACCCCGGCCGCGATCGGTCCGTTCGTGTGCCCGGCGGTCAACGCCGACGTGCACGCCGAGGCACCCAACGTCAACATGATCACCTGCGGCGGTCAGGCGACCATCCCGATGGTGGCCGCGGTGGCCCGGGTGGCCCGGGTGCCGTACGCGGAGATCATCGCGTCGATCGCATCGCGCTCGGCCGGCCCCGGCACCAGGGCCAACATCGACGAGTTCACCGAGACGACGTCGCACGCGATCGAGGCGGTCGGGGGCGCGGCGAAGGGCAAGGCGATTATCATCCTGAACCCGGTGACGCCGCCGATGATCATGCGGGACACGGTGTTCTGCGCGATCGGGCCGGAC
Source organism: uncultured Actinomycetes bacterium (assembly GCA_964476495.1). Taxonomy (GTDB): domain Bacteria; phylum Actinomycetota; class Actinomycetes; order Mycobacteriales; family Nakamurellaceae; genus Nakamurella. Next base: position 32,615 of record CAYZBB010000046.1, read on the forward strand.
GCCGACAAGGACGCGATCGCCGAGTCGATCCACCGGATGGTCGACGAGGTCAAACGGTACGTGCCCGGCTATACGCTGCGCAGCGATCCGCAGTTCGACGACCCCAATCCCCTGTGGCACGGCAACGGCCGGGTCGGGATCTTCCTGGAAGTCCGCGGGAACGGTGATTACTTGCCCGAGTGGGCAGGGAACCTGGACATCATGACGGCGGCCGCGGTGCGCGCCGGCGAGCTGATCACCCAAGCCAAGACTGCAAAGGCGGCGACCAAGTGAGCACCCCCATCGAGACCAAGCCGTACGTCCGGCTGACCGACAGCACCCTGCGCGACGGCAGCCACGCCGTCCGGCACCAGTTCACCACCGCCGATGTCACTGCCGTCGCCTCCGGCTTGGATGCGGCCGGTATCTCCGTCATCGAGGTGACCCACGGCGACGGGCTGGCCGGATCCTCGTTCAACTACGGGTTCGGCCGGCACACCGACGCCGAGCTGGTCGCCGCCGCCGTCCGCGCGGTCAAGCGGGCCAGGATCGCCGTACTGGTGCTGCCCGGCCTCGGCACCGTGCACGACCTGAAGGAGGCGCACGGTGCCGGCGCGCAGATCGCCCGCGTCGCCACCCACTGCACCGAGGCCGACGTGTCGATCGAGCACTTCACCGCGGCCCGCGAACTGGGCATGGAAACCGTTGGCTTCCTGATGCTCTCGCATCGGATCGGGCCGGACGAGCTGGCCAAGCAGGCCAGGATCATGGCCGATGCCGGCTGCCAGTGCGTGTACGTGGTCGACTCGGCCGGCGCGCTGCTGCCGGACATGGTCCGCGACCGGGTGCAGGCGCTGGTCGCCGAGCTGGGTGACGACGCGCAGGTCGGCTTCCACGGCCACCAGAACCTGTCGCTCGGCGTGGCCAACTCGATCGTCGCCTACGAGAACGGTGCCCGGCAGATCGACGGCACGCTGTGCGCGCTGGGCGCCGGCGCCGGCAACTCGCCGACCGAGATCCTGGCCACCGTGTTCGACGTGCTGGACATCCCCACCGGTGTCGACGCGGCGAAGGTGTTGGACGTGGCCGAGGAGGTGGTCAAGCCGATGATCACCAGGCTGCCGGTGGCGGACCGGGCATCCATCGTCCAGGGCCGCTACGGCGTGTACAACTCATTCCTGCTCCATGCCGAGCGCGCGGCGGACCGATACGGTGTCTCCACTCACGAAATCCTCCAGCGGGTCGGTGAAGCGGGCTACGTCGGCGGCCAGGAGGACATGATCATCGATGTCGCCATCGCGCTGGCGGACGACAGGCGGCAGTGACATCAGGCAGTGACCTCAGGGCAGTGACGCCAGCCGAAGGAGATCGCCGATGAGCGAGCTTGTGAGCGAATCATGGGCGCTGCATCGCTCCGTTGAAACCTGGCAAGGGGTGTGATGAGCGAGCTTGTGAGCGAATCATGGGCGCTGCATCGCTGCGTTGAAACCTGGAAAGAGGCGCGATGAGCAAGTACGTGTACGACTTCACCGAGGGTGACAAGGATCAGAAGGACCTGCTGGGCGGCAAGGGCGCGAACTTGGCCGAGATGACCAAGCTCGGCCTGCCGGTACCGCCGGGCTTCACCATCACCACCGAGGCCTGTCGGGAGTACCTCTCGCTCGGCTCCGAGCCCGGTGACCTGCGGGTTCAGGTGACCATGGCGCTGCGACACCTGGAGGACAAGACCGGTCGGCGCCTGGGTGACCGGCATGATCCACTGCTGGTGAGTGTCCGATCCGGGGCCAAGTTCTCGATGCCGGGGATGATGGAGACCGTCCTGAACATCGGGTTGAACGACGCCAGCGTCAAGGGCATGGCCGAGGAGTCCGGCGACGAGCGGTTCGCGTGGGACTCCTACCGCCGGCTCTTGCAGATGTTCGGCAAGACGGTGCTGGACATTCCCGGCGAGATCTTCTCGGACGCCCTGGACAAGGCCAAGGCCACCAGGGGCGTCGGCAGCGACATCGAGCTGGATGTCGAGGCGCTCAAGGCTCTGGTGTCCGCCTTCAAGGGTTTCATCGTCGAGCACTCCGGCGCCGATTTCCCGCAGCATCCGCGCGAGCAGCTCGACATGGCCATCCGCGCCGTCTTCAACTCGTGGAATACCGACCGGGCCAAGTTGTACCGGCGGCGCGAGCGGATCTCCCAGGACCTGGGCACCGCGGTCAACATCTGCACCATGGTCTTCGGCAACCTCGGCGAGACCAGCGGCACCGGAGTGGCCTTCACGCGGGATCCGGCCTCCGGCCGGTCCGGGGCCTACGGCGATTACCTGCCCAATGCGCAGGGTGAGGACGTCGTCGCCGGCATCCGCAACACGTTGTCGCTGGACGACCTGGCCAAGCTGGATCCGGACTCGCATCGGCACCTGCTGCGGGTGATGCGCAGGCTGGAGACGCATTACCGGGACCTGTGCGACATCGAGTTCACCATCGAACGGGGCAAGCTGTGGATGCTGCAGACGCGCGTCGGCAAGCGGACCCCGGCGGCGGCGTTCCGGATCGCCTCGCAACTGGTCGACGAGAACCTGATCACCATGGACGAGGCGCTGGCCCGGGTGTCCGGCGCCCAGCTGGCGTTGTTGATGTTTCCGCAGTTCGACCGGCACGCCGATCGGGTGCTGCTGACCAGGGGCATGGCCGCCTCGCCCGGGGCCGCGGTTGGCCGGGCCGTCTTCGACTCGCCGACCGCCCAGGAGTGGGCGGCCCGCGGCGAGCAGGTCGTGCTGGTCCGCCGGGAGACCAACCCGGACGACCTGGGCGGCATGATCGCGGCGCAGGGCATCCTGACCGCGCGGGGCGGAAAGACCTCGCACGCGGCGGTGGTCGCCCGGGGGATGGGCAAGACCTGCGTGTGCGGCGCGGAGGAACTCGACATCGACGTGGTCGCCCGGCGGATCACCCTCGGATCGACGGTCATCGCCGAGGGTGACGAGATCAGCATCGACGGCACCACGGGCGAGGTGTTCGCCGGGGCGATGCCGGTAGTGCCGTCGCCGGTGGCCCGGTACATCGAGGACGGGTTGGAAGCGGCCGTGGCCGATGCCGATGCGGAGACCGGGCACCTGGTCAAGGCGGTGGACCGGCTGCTGTCCCATGCCGACGCCGTCCGCCGGCTGGCCGTCCGGGCGAACGCGGACACCCAGGAGGACGCGGCCAGGGCCCGATCATTGGGTGCGCAGGGCATCGGGCTGTGCCGGACCGAACACATGTTCCTCGGCGACCGCCGCTCGCTGATCGAGCGGGTCATCCTGGCGGAGAACCGGGACGAGCGTGATGCCGCGCTGGACGCGCTGCTTCCGTTGCAGCGCAATGACTTCAAGGAGATCCTGCTGGCGATGGACGGGCTTCCGGTAACCATCCGGTTGCTGGACCCGCCGCTGCACGAGTTCCTGCCGGACCGCACCGAGCTGTCGGTGAAGGTCGCGGTGGCCGAGGCAACGGGTCAAGCCGGACCGGCCGTCGAGGCGGATCGCAAGCTGTTGCGGGCGGTCGAGCGGATGCACGAGTCGAACCCCATGCTCGGGCTGCGCGGCGTGCGGCTGGGGTTGATCGTGCCTGGGCTGTTCGGGTTGCAGGTGCGTGCGGTTGCCGAGGCGGCGTGCGACCTGGTCCTGGCCGGCCACGACCCGAGAGCGGAGATCATGGTGCCGCTGGTCGGGTCGGTGCGGGAGCTGCACCTGATCCGGGACGAGGCCGAGGCCATCCTGGCCGACATCACGGCCGAGCGGGGTGTGGTGCTCGGTGCGGCTCCCCGCAGGGGTCAGCACGCCCTGACCGTGCCGATCGGAACCATGGTCGAGCTGCCGCGCGCCGCGCTGACCGCGCACCGGATCGCCGACGCCGCCGACTTCTTCTCCTTCGGCACGAACGACCTGACCCAGACGACCTGGGGCTTCTCCAGGGACGACGTCGAGGCCGAGGTGTTCGTCAAGTACCTGGAGAAGGGTGTCTTCACCATCTCACCGTTCGAGACGATCGACGCCGACGGTGTCGGCCGGCTGGTGGAGATCGCGGTCAAGGAGGGCCGCACGACCAAGCCGTCGATCAAGCTCGGGGTGTGCGGCGAGCACGGCGGCGATCCGGAGTCGATCCACTTCTTCCACAATGCCGGCCTGGACTACGTGTCCTGTTCGCCCTACCGAGTGCCGGTCGCCCGGCTCGAGGCGGGACGCGCCTCGGTCATCTGAGTCAGGTCGGGACTTGGCCGGCCGATGATGCGGCGATCGCGACACGCGGTCACCGCGTGGTCGCTGTCGGTACCCGTGGCAGGGAGGATGTGGACGTCGAGCGAGGGGCGGACCCATGAAGCTGAGCCGGACATCGGTGTTGCTGGCGGTGGCAGCGTCGGCCACCGTGCTCGCGGCCTGCGGATCGGGCGGCACGGCCGCATCGACCACAGCCGAAGCGACGTCCGCCGGGTCGGCGTCGGTGCCGGCATCGCCATCGGTGAGCGCGTCGGCCTCCGTATCAGCGGCCGCCCCGGCGTCGACCGTCGAGCTCGAGCAGTACTGCTCGAGCTCCGGCGGGCAGGTGCAGAACCGGTCGCCGTACTGGAACACCAACGGCGACCAGACGCAGTGGCTGGCCCTTGGCGGGGCGGCGACGATGTGCCGGTTCCAGGCGGACGACGAGGCCAAGTCGCGAATCTACGTCGACCTGACCACGCTCGGTTCGGCCACGCCGACGCTGGCCGGGCTGGCCTACCTGTCCAGGGTGCCGATGCCGACATCCAGCGGTGGTGCGAACCCGGCGACCGGCTACTGCAGCGACCAGCTGAACGGTTCCTCGACCTTCGGCGGGGCCGGCGCGGCCGGCGGCGGTTGGGTCGCCGAATCCGACCCCGACGACGTGGTCGTCTCGCTGTGCGTCTTTCCGGACGGCTCGTACATCGACGAATGGGGCCTGGCCTACCACTCCGCCGGTGACATCCGCGGCAAGGATCTGGCCACGGTGATGCGCTACCAACCGGACGGTTCGCTCCCACCCGTGTTTCCGACCGCGTCGCCGCAGCCCAGTCGCTGACCCCGGGAGCACTCGCGCAGCGCGCACACCAAGATCGCTGTCGGGTGGCGTGGATCACGAGACCTGAACCGGCATCGGAGGTTCCGGACGGTCACGACCACCGATGCGGATGGCGTAGAGTGGTCGACGGCCTTGAGCGGCTGGCCGGGAGGAAGCGCGTTCCGCAGGAGCGCGACGACGACCGATCAGGATCACTCGAAAGAGTGAGTTGACAAGGCCAGAGCGGCCCGGTAACGTTTAGCGGGTTGCCCCCAAGGCGGTCGAGAGGCCGAAGCGGGTGTGCGTCCGTTCTTTGAGAACTCAACAGCGTACCGATAGTCAGTGCCAAATTTTTGTTGTTTGTTTGGTTGCCGGGCTGGTGTCACCTTTTTTGGTGGTGTTGGTCTGGTTTGGATTTTGATCGGGTCAGTTTGGCTCGTTTGGGGTTCAGGTTTTCTCTTTGTTTGTTGACTGTCACCCTTTTGGGGTGTGGTTATATGCATTCGATGGAGAGTTTGATCCTGGCTCAGGACGAACGCTGGCGGCGTGCTTAA
>CAYZBB010000047.1:0-37735 GCA_964476495.1 uncultured Actinomycetes bacterium
CCAGGTGATGGACGTGGCGCAGATGCTGCTGGCCGGGGTCAAGGGCGAGGGCTGATCGAACCAGGTGGGTCGGCGGGGTTGCACGAGGGCGTGACTGCGCGTTCGTCGCTGCCTGCGGCACCGCTGACGCCTGCCTCCAAGAAGTTGGGTGGTGGAACCAGAGGGCCCGATGCCAACAAATCCCCTGTTGACAAGACCGTTCACGTCAGTCGAAACCAAAGGTGATCGTTACGCCCCGAAAGCTGGCGGTCGCGTCGGTCGAGATCCGTGCTGCCGGCCGAAGAGAAGACCGGCCACGTGGATCTCGACCCAGCCGACTCCGTGCCCGCCCGCCCGCGTCCACGTCACCAGCTGAAGAAGCCGGGCCACGTGGATCTCGCCGGCGACGACCACGCGTCCGCCTGAGGGGACGCCCCTGCGGGCCGGTCCGCCGTTGCGCGACTCACATCCGCGCCGGATTTGTCTGATTTGGCCAGCCGTAGATCAGCACGACACGTCGGGCCTCGAGTTGCGCTGATCGAGAGCCCGGCGCGACGCCCGATTCATCCGATCTCGCGAGTCGTGGATCAGCGCAACCGTCCCGACCGACTCTGGAACAGTGGTGTTGTGCAGGTGGCGATCCTGGGTCCACTCCAGGTGCGGACGGGTGATCGGCAGCTGTCGATCACCGGAACCAGGCTGCGCGCCCTGATCACCCGGCTCGCGGTCGACGCGCCGAAGCCGGTGTCGGTCGCCGAACTGGTCGGCGCCGTCTGGCCGGATGAGCCTCCTGCCGATCCGATCAACGCGCTGCAGTCACTGGTGTCCCGGGTGCGCCGGACGCTTGGCGACGCCACGCGCATCCAGCAGGTGGCCGGTGGCTACCGGCTGACCGTCGAACCGGGTGACGTCGACGCCGCGGCGTTCGAGGAATGGGTGGCGGCCGGCCGCCGGGACCTGCATCAGGATCGGGCCGATGACGCGAACGAGCACCTGACGCAGGCGCTGTCGCTCTGGCGCGGCGAACCACTCGTCGACGCCGCCGACGGTCCCTACGCCGCCGCCGCCCGGCTGCGGCTGGACGAGCTGCGACTCGACGCGCAGACCGACCTGATCGAGGCCCGGCTGCGGCTCGGCCGCGCAGGCGAGGCGGTCGCGGACCTGGAGTCGCTGGTGGCCGCTCACCCGCTGCGCGAACGGCTGGCGGCCCAGTTGATGCGGGCGCTGGCCACGACGGGACGGCAGGCGGACGCGTTGTCGGTGTACGAGCGGCTCCGCGACCGGCTGGCGGGTGAGCTCGGTGTCGATCCGAGCGCTGAGGTCCAGGCGGTGCACCTGGCCGTGCTTCGCGGCGAGATTCTTGCCGCACCAACGGATCCGCGACCCGATCGGCGGCACACCAACCTGCGGGTGCCGCTCACCCGACTGATCGGCCGCGACCGTGAGGTCGAACGGATCACCGAGCTGCTGACCGGCGGACGGCTTGTCACCATCGTCGGACCGGGTGGGGCCGGCAAGACCAGGCTGGCCCAGGAGATCGGGATGACGATCGCCGCCGAGGCGCGGGACGGCGTGTGGCTCATCGAGCTGGCCGCGGTCACCGAGGCCAAGGGCATCGTCCCGGCGATGATCGGGGCGCTGGGATTGTTGGACACCCGAGCGGTGGACCGAAGGTCGGAACGCTCCGCCCGGGATTCGATCGAGTACCTGTTCGACGTCCTCGGCGATGCCGACTGCCTGTTGGTCGTCGACAACTGCGAGCATCTGGTGGCGACGGCTGCCGAGCTCATCGACGCGCTGCTCGCGCGCAGCCCGGGCCTGCGGGTGTTGGCGACCAGCCGGGAACCGCTTGGCATCGTGGGCGAGGCGTTGTGCCTGGTTCCGCCGCTCGGTCTGCCGCCGATCGAGGCGGGGGCGGACCAGGTCGTCGAGTACCCATCCGTGCGGTTGCTCGTCGAACGGGGACGGGCCGTGTTCTCCGAGTTCGAGGTGCACGACGGGAATGTTGCCGACGTGATCGAGATCGTCCGGCGCCTGGACGGCCTGCCGCTGGCCATCGAACTCGCGGCGGCGCGGCTGCGGGTCATGCCGATCGCCGAGATCACGGCGCGGCTGTCGGACCGGTTTCGGCTGCTCACCGGGGGAAGCCGGACCGCGATGCCGCGGCACCGCACGTTGCGGGCGGTGGTGGAGTGGAGCTGGGACCTGCTGGCCGCCGACGAACGGCTGCTGGCCGAGCGCCTCGCCGTGTTCCCGGCGGGTGTCACCGTGGAGGCGGCGAGCGCGGTCTGTGCCGACGACCGGTTGCCGGCCGACGTCATCCCCGACCTGATGCTGTCCCTGGTCGACAAGTCGCTGCTGGCGGTCGCCGACGGCGCGATCGCCCGCTATCGGATGCTGGAGACGATCAGGGAGTACGGGGTGGAGCGGCTCGCCGAGCGGGGCGAGGCGGACGCGGCGCGGGCGGCGCACGCGCGCTACTACGCCGGCCTCGCCCACGACATGGATCCGCTGCTGCGCACCTCGGATCAACTGGCCGCGCTCGCCACCCTGAATGTCGAACGCAACAACATCGGCGCCGCCTTGCGGTTCCTGGCCGAGTCGCAGGACCCGCTGGACCGCGACGCCTGCATGGACCTGGCCCTGGACATGTCCTGGTACTGGCAGATGATCGGCGCCGAGGCCGAGACGTCCTCCTGGATGGCTGTCGCGTTGGGCGCGATCGAGGGGCGTGAGCATCCGGGCCGCCTGTGGGCGCAGGCCACGTTGGACCTGGTGAGGGCGTTCATCGGCGGTTGGCCCAGCGGTGAGGCGGCGCAGTTCCGCGCCGCGAGCGGGCGGCTGGCCCAGGAGCTGGTCGAGGTGTTGCCGCCGCCGAGGCCGGGGTTCGCCATGCTGCCGGCCATCCTGGCGCTGTTCGGCGCCGACGCCGAACTGGCCGAGCGAATCGTTCAGGACGGTCTGCGGTCCGGCGACCCGTGGACGGCCGCCACCCTGCGGACCAGCCGGGCCATGTTCGCCGAGAATGACGGCGACGTGGAACGGGTGCGCGCGAACGTGGACGCCGCGCTGGCGGGGTTCGAGCAGATCGGCGACCGCTGGGGCATGTCCTCGGTGCTGGCCGCTCGGGGGAATCTGCGCGCGCTCGACGGCGACACCCGCGGCGGCATCGAGGACTACGAGCGGGCCATGGGGTACGCGCGAGAGCTCGGGTCCGGGGACGACGAGGCGATGCTGCGGATGCGGTTGGCCGGGCTGCTGATGCGCACCGAAGACCTGCCGCGCGCGGCTGCCCTCATCGACGAGGTGCAACAGGAGATGTCGGACCGGTCGTACGGCTTCGACCGGGGCCTGTTCGCCGGCGGCATGGCGGCGATGATCAGGTTGATGAGCGGCGACGTCGACGGCGCCCAGGAGCTGGCCGATCGGCTCCGTCAGGAACGGGCCCATCGCGGACCGTATCTGCTCGACGGTCACGCCGCCGCGGTGACCTGCGGGGTGACCGCGATCGTGGCAGTGCACGCCGGCCGGATCGATCTTGCGCTCGCCGATGTCCGCAGCGGTTATCCCCTCGCGGTGCGCACCGAGGACATGCCGGTCGTCGCGACGCTGGGAGTGGCGCTGGCCTGGGTCGCGGCGGCAGCCGGCCACCCGGCGAGGGCCGCCCGGGCGTTGGGCGCGGCCGCGACGCTGCGGGGCAGCGACGACTTCGGCGATCCGATGCTGGCGCGCCTGATCGGCCGACTGCGCGGGGAGTTGGCCGAAGGGTTCGACGATTACTACCGGGCGGGCAAGGCGCTGTGCCGCGAGGACGCGCTCGGGGCCATTGACCCCGAGCGCGTCCTGGGTGATGTGCTCGGCTGACGAGCGTCTCGGCCCGGTCAGACCCGGCGCCGGTAGGCCCGCAGGGCCAGCGGAACGAACACGATCAGCAGGATCGCCATCCAGACCAGCGTCCACATCAGGCTGGTCGCGACCGGCCCGCCGACCATCAGCCCGCGGACCGTGGTGACCAACTGAGAGATCGGGTTGGCGTTGGCGAACGTCTCCAGCCAGGCCGGCATGGTCTGGGTGGGGACGAAGGTGTTGCTGGCGAACGACAGGGGCAACACGATCAGGAACATGATTCCCTGCACCGCGCCCGACGTGCGGGCCTTCATCCCGACGAACACCGAGATCCAGCAGAAGCACAGGGCGAACGCGATCGAGATGCCCACCGCGGCGAGGGCCGCCATCGGGTTGGTCTCGATCCGGAAGCCCATGATCATGCCGAAGCCCAGGGTGACCACGCACAGGATGAAGTAGCGGGCGATGTCCGCGCCCACCGCGCCCACCAGCGGCACGGACCGTCCGATCGGCAACGACCGGAACCGGTCGAACACGCCCTTCTCGATGTCGGCGTTGAGGTTCTGGCCCAGGGCAACGCCGGCCATCGCGATGGTCTGACCGAGCAGGCCGGGCAGCAGGAACTGCAGGTAGTCCGACGTGCTGCCGGCGATCGCCCCGCCGAAGATGTAGGTGAACATCAGCAGGAAGATGATCGGCTGCAGGGTGACGTCGATCAGCGCCTCCGGGGTGCGCCACATCTTGATCAGGCTGCGCTTGGCCAGGGCGATGACGTGCCGCGGGTAGGACGTGGCACCGGCGCTCGGGGTCTCGGACGGGGCGGGGGCGGCGTGCCGCCCGCTGGATGCGGTGGTGGTTGCGACGGTCGTCATGCCGCCTCCTTCGTGTTGTCGGTGGGGTTGTCGTCGCCGGCGCGTTCGCCGGTCAGGGTGAGGAAGACCTCGTCCAGGGACGGCAGGTGCAGGGACAGTTCGGTGACGCCGATGCCCTCGGCCGCCAGCCGGCCGACCGTCGCGGCCAGCGCCTCCTCGCCGGTGTCGACGGCCGCGGTCAGCTCGTCCCGGCCGCTGGACTCGGGCTGCCGGCCGGAGATGTCGGCGAGCACCCGGGCGACGTCGTCCAACCGGTCCCGGTCGGTGGGCCGGACCCGGATGCGCTGCCCGCCGATCGTCCGCTTCAGGCCCTCCGGAGTGTCATGGGCGATCACCCGGCCGTGGTCGATGACCGAGATCTCGTCGGCGAGGGCGTCCGCCTCCTCCAGGTACTGCGTGGTCAGCAGGACCGTGGAGCCGTCGGCGACCAGCCGCCGCACCACGTCCCACATGTCCTCGCGCTTGGCCGGATCCAGGCCGGTGGTGGGCTCGTCCAGGAAGATCACCCGCGGCCGGCCGACCAGGCTGGCGGCCAGATCCAGCCGCCGCCGCATGCCGCCGGAGTAGGTCTTCGCCCGGCGCGCGGCGGCGTCGGCCAGGCCGAACCAGTCGAGCAGTTCGGTGGCCCGGGCCTTGGCGTCCCGGCCGGACAGGTTCAGCAGAGTGCCGATCATCACCAGGTTCTGCGTGCCGGTGAGATCCTCGTCGACGGAGGCGTACTGCCCGGTCAGGCCGATGGTGCGGCGCACCGCACCGGCCTGCTTGACGACGTCGTAGCCGTCGATGCGGGCGGTGCCGGCGTCCGCCCGGAGCAGGGTCGCCAGCACGCGCACGGCGGTGGTCTTGCCGGCGCCGTTCGGGCCGAGGACGCCCAGCACGGTGCCCTCCCGGGCGTGCAGATCGACCCCGTCGAGGGCCTGGGTCTTGCCGAAGGCCTTGCGCAGACCCTCGGCCTCGATGATGTGACTCATATCCGTCTCCTTCTTCAGGTTCCGGTGACCATCGTGCCGGTGACCACTGACATCCGGCGCACATCCCGCTGTCAGGTGGTGTCATCGATGATGTCGGTGGTGTCAGCGACACCGGCGCTAACCTTCGGGCGTGAGCATTCAGGTACAGCTCGACGACCTGCAACGGGTCTTGACCGACTTCGGCGCCGGCTTCCTGCTGACCGTCGACCCGTCCGGCTCGCCGCTCAGGGTGAAGGTGGTGTCCGTCCGGCCATCACTGGTGGACGGGACGCTGGTGATCGCCGGCCCGGGGCGGGGATCGCTGGCCAACGTGCGGGCGAACCCTGCGGTGACCCTGGTGTGGCCATCAAGGTCGGAGGGCGGGTTGTCGCTGATCGTCGACGGCGCCGCGGTGTGCTCGGGTGATGATCTGCGGGTCACCCCGAGTGGTGGGGTGCTGCACAGGCCGGCCTGAGTCGGTACCGGTGAGTCGCGCGGTTCTGTATCGATGCCGCATACGTCCTGCATCGCACCGCGACCCGATGCGGTGGGATACAGTCACCCTCAGTGTCGGGGGATGAACGTTCCGTAAGCGGAGGGCAGGCATCAATGCCGGCCTACGGTGACGCGCGAGCCATGGGCGCGGCACCTGACGATGACGCGCCGGAGGACGACGTGCCGGGTGACGCGAACAGAGATAACGGCGCAGGGCCGGCGGCGGATGCGGTGCCAGTGGACGAGGAGGTTGTCGCCGGGCCGGGCCGCTACGCGGTGACGACGTACGTGCCGCCGGAGCCCGCGGTGCAGTTCACGGATCGTCGGCACCGCACCCCGGAGGAACGGGAGGCGGACCGGGCAGCGCGTCGCCGTCGTCGCCGTCGTCGCCGGGTCGTCGGGTGGATCATGATCGCAGCCGGTGCGGCCATGCTGATCGCCGGCGCCTGGGTGTCGTTTCGGGCTTACCAGGCCTACACCAACCTCGACGCCGCGGCCGCCAAGGTGCAGCAACTCCAGGGGCAGCTGACCGATCCGAGGACGATCGACGACGGCTCCATCCGGCCGCTGGTGGCCTCGCTGCAGGTCGATGCCGCTGGGGCGAATTCCGCCGTCGATGACCCGTTGTATCAAGCGGCGACGGTGATCCCCTGGGTCGGTCCGAACCTGGACGCTGTGGCCAGGGTGAGCGAAACCGTCGACACTCTGGCCCGCGACGTCATGCCGTCCCTTGTCGAGGTGGCAACCACCCTCGAGCCGGACAACCTTGCACCCGTCGATGGTCGGATCCCACTGAGTCCGATCACGCAGATCTCGCCCGCACTGCAGCGGGCGGATCAAGCCATCGACGAGGCCCTGGTGGCTTTGGGAACCATCGACCGATCCGAGCTGGTGCGACCCGTGGGGGAAGCCGTCAACGCTTTGGGCACCAAGCTGCAGCGGGCGGCCGAGGTCACCGACCCGGCGGCCAGGATCGCTCGGCTGGCACCGGGAATGTTGGGTGCCAACGGACCACGGACGTGGTTGGTCGTCTTCCAGAACCCGGCCGAACCCCGGGCAACAGGCGGGATATTTGGATCCTTCGCGCTCGTACGTGCTGATCAGGGCCGGATCGACCTACTTGACCAGGGCGCGTCATCTCGGGTGCTGGGCGAGTTCACTCCGCCGCTGTCCGAGCTCACGACCAAGGAACTGCAGACGTTCGGACCGCTGATGGCGCGGTTCCCGCAAGATGTGAATCTGACCCCGAATTTCCCGCGGGCTGCCGAGTTGTTCGCCCAGATGTACACCGAGCGCACGGGCACTGCGGTGGACGGGGTCGTCGCAGTCGATCCGGTCGCGCTGTCCTATCTGCTGCGCGGTTCGCCGCCGTTGACCGTGGACGGGATCACTCTCAATTCGGACAACTTGGTTGAAACCCTGCTGGTCGCTGCCTATGCCGCGTTCGACGGCGTCGACCAGAGTGCCCGGGACGACTTCCTAGCAGCGGCCAGTGGTCACATCCTTGCAGCGCTGAGCAACGGCGACATCGATACTGCGTCGGCGATCGACGGCCTGCGTCAAGGCGTTCGGGAACGCCGAGTGCTCATGCAGAGCGACAATCCGGACGAACAAGCTGATCTGGCCACAACCGACCTGGCGGGAACGTTGGAGTCTGCCGGCCCGGCACCGACCGTCGGGGTGTTTCTCAACGACGCCACCGCGGCCAAACTGGGTTACTACCTGAAGCCGACGGTTCGGGTTACCGAGGCCGCATGCCGAGATGACGGGCGACGCGAGCTCGCAGTGGCCGTCACCCTCAGCAATATGGCTCCGCCGGCCGAGACGTCATTGCCTCACTACGTCATGGGCGACAGCGCGCTCGGCGCGCAGCACGGTGTCCTCACCAATGTGGTGGTCGCAGCGCCGCTCGGCGGCGGGATCGTCTCCGCGTCGCAGGACGGCCGACCGACCGGATACGGCCGTGGTGAGGACCAGGACCACGAGGTCGGCACCGTTGCCGTGCAAGTGCTTCCGGGTGAATCCAAAACGGTCGAGGTGACGGTCTTGGGACCTCCGGGATCAGCCGGACAGGACGTGCAGTCACAGGTCGTCGGAACCCCTGGGGTGCACCAGTGGGACGTCACGGTCGAGCCGTACCGAACCTGTAAGTATGCCGGGTAACCGGCGGCGCTGCATGGTCGAACGCATCTCGCTCACCTCAGCCTTCGGCGGCCATCCCCCAATTCGTGTGAATCCGTACGGACCAGATGGCCCCGGTGGCGCTGACTGCCGACCTCTGGGTGAGTCAAGGTCCTGGAAAGCCTGACGAGCACCCTCACGATGGCCGTGCGCGCCTGACGATGACTACCAAACGTAACTTCGGTGTCACACAGTGTGAGAGCCGTGTCCTATGCTTCTCACATCTTCCTCCCAATGTCGTGGGGGACATCCAACGTCACGAGGGGGTTCCCAGTGCTTCGGAAGCTTGCATCGGCGGGCGTGCTGGCATTCGCCGGATTGCTCGCAATGGCCGGGACGGCGAGCGCCGCCCCGTATGATCCAGCGACCCTGAGCGTCAACGACATAGGCGCACCTGGCGGCGACTTCCAGGCCCTGGGTACAGGTTTCGGCGACGACCTGGCAGATGACTACGTCATCCTGACGGTCACCTACGGGGCTCCATCCGGCCTACGCTCCAACAGCGCGCTGTCCGCTGCAGCTCGGGCGGAGTCCTACACCGTCGACGTGGACGACGACGGCAACTTCGAAACCGTTTTCTACGCCACGCAAGGTGGCGACGTCTATGTCACCGCGGTCGGTTACCCGAGCGGGGAACGCGTTGCCGGAACCCTCACGCTGGGCGGCGCCGTGACGACGACAACGGCCGGCGGTTCAACAGCCTGGGTGCAGGGCTCCGGTAGCGGCGGATCATCCGGGTGGTCCGATTCCGCCAGCAGCGGAGGACTTGCGAACACTGGCGCCAGCATCGCCGGCCCGATCGCCATCGGAATCGGTGTCCTCGTCGTCGGACTGGGCCTGTTGTTCTTCGGCACGCGCGGTGTGATTCGTCGCAAGGGTCCGAGGACGACGACGGGCTGACCTAGGCAATATGACCGAGCCCGACCGTGGGAACGATGATCCGCCCTCATCGAGAGAGAGGGCGGATCGTCTGTGTCGTGGCTCCCACCTGGCGGCTCCGGAGTCCGATTCCTTCTGTGCGCGTGGGAGACCCGTCGACGCGATGCAGAGTGGCAAAGAAGCTCAACAGGGATGGTTCAATGCGGAACACAATCTGTTGATACTCGCAGAGTCCCGTGCGAGCGGTTCCGAACGCGGCGACCTCGATCGACCGCGGGCGTGACCACGTGATCAATGGAGAGGTCCGGAAAATGAGTCTTCACGACTACGCCAGGGCGCTAAGAAAATACTGGTGGATCGTCGTGCTGACGACCATGCTGGCCGTGGGCGTTGGTGCGATCGTGACTCTGCGCACTCCCAATCAATACGCGAGCACGGTCACCTTCTTCGTGCGAACGCCGGCCGAGCAGATCGGAAGTGCATATCAAGGCGACCAGTTTGCACAGAAGCGCGTCAACTCATACGTACAACTGGCAGGAAGTCAGCGGCTCGCGGACCTCATTGCGGAGGACACCCAACTCGACTTGTCAGCTGATGAGATCAGCAGCAAGATCACCGCCAAGGGCGACCTGAACACCGTTCTGCTGACCCTGACGGTAACCGACACCGACCCACAACGATCACTGGATATCGCCGACTCGCTGTCAAGGCAGTTTGTCGCGTTGGTCTCGCAGCTTGAAACGCCACCAGGAGCGACAACGCCGACGGTTTCCCTGGAAGTTACGTCCGTTGCAGCACTCTACCTGACACCAGTTGCACCACGACCGATGATCAATCTTGGGATTGCGACCCTTGTCGGGATCGCAATCGGGATTGCGCTCGCCGTCCTCCGGGAGGTGCTCGACACGACCGTCCGATCTGTCGAGGCGCTACGTAGCATCGCTGGTCCCGCAACGCTTGCCGTGATTCCGTATGACGCGACCGCCAACTCGTCACCGCTGATCGTCGACTCCCACGCTCGCTCGCTCCGCGCCGAGTCAATGCGCCATTTGCGGACAAACCTGCAGTTCGTCGACGTCGACAATCCAGTTCGCGTCGTCGTCGTGACATCCTCGGTGCCT
The DNA here is from genome assembly GCA_964476495.1 of uncultured Actinomycetes bacterium. Lineage (GTDB taxonomy): Bacteria > Actinomycetota > Actinomycetes > Mycobacteriales > Nakamurellaceae > Nakamurella. Next base: position 10,324 of record CAYZBB010000047.1, read on the forward strand.
GAAGAGGGAAAGTCCAGTACCGCGGCAAACTTGGCGTTGACCTTCGCCGAAGCGGGCCGCAAAGTGTTGCTCGTCGAAGGCGATCTCCGGCGACCACGAGTCGCTCACTATCTTGGTTTGGAAGGATCGGTTGGCCTGACCAACGTATTGGCAGGCCAGGTCTCCGTCGATGAAGTACTGCAGGCGTGGGGTCGTGGCGGTTTGACGGTCCTGCCGAGTGGTTCGATCCCGCCCAATCCGTCCGAGCTTCTGGACAGTCAAACCATGCGCGACCTTCTTGCAGCCATGCGGAAAGTATTCGACCTGATCATCATCGACACCCCCCCGCTTCTGCCGGTGACCGATGGCGCGATTGCCGCCGCACACGCTGACGGCGCCATTATCGTTGTGCGACATGGGAAAACCACAAAGAATCAGATCGCGTCCGCGCTACGGGTCCTCGAGGCGGTTGACGCCCGACTGCTCGGATCAGTATTGAATATGGTACCGACGAAGGGAGCGGATGCATATGGCTATGCAAGCTACTACTACAAGCCTGATCCCTCCGATCCTCGTGTCCAAGGGAAGGACGACCGCCACACGAACCGGCCTGGGATGAAGCGTGAGACGGTGGTCGTACATGACAGCTAGCACAGGTCGTTGGCCTGCCGGTCTCGTGCGTACCTGTGCAAGCCATGCTGGACGGGTTCACAATGACGCTCCAACAGGTTGAGGATGACGGGCGACCCAAGCTCGATCCCTCCTCGGAAAAGAGTGCAACGTCGGTGCTTCGCTGGCGTGACTCGTATCGCAGAAACCTGGTCATCACTGACACGGTGATCGCGACAGTGGTGGTCTTCGCAAGTCAGGCGTTGCGGGTCAGTCAGCGCACTCGAGTGTCTATCGACGGGTTTGGTTCGGTCAACTACTTCGTGATATCGACGCTCCTCACCGGTCTGTGGCTGCTAGCTCTCTGGGCCAACGGTGCGTACGACCAGAAAGTTCTTGGAACAGGTGCAAGCGAGTACGGACGGATCCTTCGCGCGTCACTCTACTTGTTCGGGTTCATCGCAATTGTTTCCTACCTCTTGCAGGCCGAGGTTGCCCGATCTTACCTGGCAATAGCGTTGCCGCTGGGCTTGTTCGGACTCATGGGGGGACGATGGGTTTGGCGTCAGCTACTCCTGGAATACCGCAAGGCCGGTTCGCATCTGAATTCCGTGCTGATCATCGGTGGACTTTCTAGTGCAGCCGCACTGGCCGAACGACTACGTGCAGCGCCAGCAGCAGGGATGAAAGTAGCCGGCATTTGGGTGCCCCCTTCTGGTGGAAGAACGGACTCAGTAGATGTTTCCGTCGCACCGCAAGAGAAGCGGCTCGAGGCGACTCAACAGATCGAAGCTGTCATGGATGCAGTAAGGAATAACCAAGCGGATACAATCGCAGTCGCCGCGTCGGAGTCCTTTGGGTCCGAGGCCGTTCGTCAACTTGGATGGAAGATCGAAGGAACAGGAGTGCGGCTGGCGCTTGCGCCGACGCTCACGGACGTCGCTGGCCCTCGCATCCATATTAGACCCGTCGCGGGGCTACCGTTGATGTATGTCGACGAGGCGCGATTCCGCGGACCAAAGTTGATAACCAAGACGCTGCTCGATCTGGGCCTGGCCGCGCTCGGGATCATCGTCCTAGGGCCGCTGATGTTGGTCGTTGCCGGCGTCATCAAGCTAAGAGACCCCGGCCCGGTCTTCTTTCGCCAAGAACGCGTCGGTAGGTCGGGGCAACATTTCCGAATCTGGAAATTCCGGACCATGGTCGCAAATGCTGAGACGCAGCTGACTCGAGCCAAGAGAGAGGCCGGTCAAGCCGACGGCGTCTTCTACAAGTCCTCAGCTGACGATCGCATAACTCCAGTAGGCAGGTTCTTGCGCAAGACAAGTATCGACGAACTGCCTCAGCTATTCAACGTAATCGCCGGCCAGATGAGCATCGTGGGGCCCCGCCCGCTGGTACCAGGCGAGGGCGCGGAGATCAAACACTTTCTCGAACGCCGGAGATTGGTACGCCCAGGTATCACCGGCCTCTGGCAGGTTTCGGGACGCTCAGACCTCGACGCTGCCGAACGGATCCGGCTCGACTCCTACTATGTCGAGAATTGGTCAGTGGCCGGTGATATGCTGATTATCGCAAGAACGATCAAGGCCGTCTTCGCTCGGGAAGGCGCCTATTGATCCCGCGCAACGGACGTGACGCACACACAGAATCAGGCCCCGCTGGGTACTTATTGGGACTGATGGGCCCTCAGTCTCACGGATCTCGATCCTGCGCTTCTTGCCGGGCCGCACAGTCACGATGTAGGTCCAGGAATAATAGCGCGATATAGGAAACGGGAAGCGAGGCGACGAGGTCGTGAGCGAAGAAGCGAACTGGAGTGGACCGACGCCGCCGCAGAACCGGATCCGGGTGCTTCATGTGACCGAATCTTTCGGCGGAGGGACACAATCAGCCATATTGCACTATGCGGCAGCCACGAATCAGTATCGCCACATGGCCGTGGTTCGCGAGCGGCGAGACAGCGAGACCGCCCAGGCGACCGCCGCCCTAAGCCCCCTGGTGAAGGCCAGCGGCTCACTTCATGCGTTCGTCCTTCAGGTGCGACGTCAAATCGTCGAACTAGAGCCAGACATTATACATCTCCACTCCAGCAAGGCTGGCCTCCTGCGTTTCGCGATTCAATCCAAAGCGCGAGTGGTCTACACTCCGCACTGCTACGCGTTCGAGCGGACCGACCTGTCGTCGATGACGAGAAATGCACTCAGGACAGTCGAGAGGGTCCTCGGTCAACGCCGCCAGTTGGTGATTGCTGTTGGGTCACGGGAAGCAGAGCTGACCCGTCAGTTGCATACTCGCGGCGTCCTCACGGTTCCGAACGCAGCTCCAGCTCTGCCTGAACGTGGGCTGCGTGCACGACCTGTTGATCGAGTTCAGGTGGTGACCTGCGGAAGGGTGGCGGCGCAGAAAGACCCACGCTTCCTGGCCGAGATTGCGCTACTCGCGTCGAGGCGATTCAGCTTCTGTTGGTTGGGAGGCGGTGATGCCGGCCTGGAAGACCTCCTCAGATCGGCAGGTGTCGAGGTCACGGGCTGGCTGCCCCGTGTGGAGGTCCTTGCACGCATGAGGGACGCAGATCTGTACCTGCACACAGCCGCCTGGGAGTCGAACCCGTTTACCCTGCTGGAGGCGGCTGCGCTGGGCCTGCCGGTCGTTGCACGTCAGACACCGAGCACTTCCGCACTTGGGTTCTCCACCTTGGGGAAGACACCTGAAAGTGTGGTCCAGGGGCTGGATGAGCTGGTACAGCACCAGCGAAGCTGGCAGGAGACCCACGACCTCACGGACCGTGTCTTGCTTGCCAGTTCCCCCGAGCGACAAGCCAGATCATTGGTTCGCGCTTATGACGCCGCGTTGCAGTTGCTATGACTTCGTGGAAGGAAAGGCCAATGATTCGAAGCCATGCCGAGGACGTCTTTGAAGTTTGGATGCCCAGCAGGTTCATTCGCAGGAATGTTGGCGGGAACTCGACATACGCCAGATCCCTCATGCACCAGTACGACTCTCGGGGGTATCCCGTTCGGTTGATCAATTCTGGACGGGGTGTCCTGCAGCACATTCTCTTTGAGACGGCCGCCTCCGTTCGATCGCATGGTCGAGGGATCGTGCACTTCGTTGCCGATACCGGATCATTGATTCGCACGCGCACGCCGTCAGTAGTAACTGTGCAGGGCGTGGCCAGTCGCTGGATTTCTACTGCCCGGACGCCGGCTCAGGAAGCGTTGTGGCGGTACCGTGTTCGGCGCGCGATCAGATCGACGAGCCGCGTCATCACGGGCTCGCAATCAAGCGCGGCCGACATCAGCGAAGTCTTCGACGTGCCTCGCGACGACATTGTCGTCATACCACATGGGATCGATTCTGACACCTTCGCCATCCCGCGTGAATTGTCTGCAGAGATCGCGGATCGAGTTCCCGATGAGTTCCTACTCTATCTTGGCAATATCGAGCCAAGAAAGAATTTGGTGCAGCTGATTCAAGCCCTGGAAATCGACCCACTTCGCACACACGGGCTGCCGCTCGTCATAGCAGGTCGACCCGCCTGGAATTTCGAAGAGTCCATGGCGGCCATCGCAGCGAGCCCGAACGTCATTTACCTCGGATTTGTCAGCGCGGAGGATCGCGCGGCCCTTTTGCAGCGATGCACGCTGTTCGTGTTTCCAAGCCTTTACGAGGGATTCGGATTTCCTCCGCTGGAGGCAATGGCTGCCGGTGCGCCTACTGCCGCGTCCCATCGTGGATCCTTGGCAGAAGTCGCCGGACCAGCCTATCGAATTGATGATGTCGACCCAAATGGAATTGCAGTCGCCGTGAGCGGAGCATTATCGGATTCTCGATGGCTCGACGAGGCCCCCAGTGCGGGCAAGGCGTGGGTTCGGCAGTACAGTTGGGAGAGTAGCGCCGACAGGCATATCCGGACCTACCTGGACGTGATGGATGAGTTCAGCGCTTATTCTGCACGGGTATAGCTCCGAGAACGCAGGCGACGGCTTGCTGGTTAGCGAAACCATCGGTCTTGTCCGTCGAGCGATGGGTCCGGACGTCACAATTACTCTCATTGCATCGAGACCGGACAGCTTCCGTGACCTACAGGTCGCCACGATCGATGCCCGGCCACGATGGAGTGGATGGGACCCGGTCCTGCGGCGATGTTTGCAGGAGATCGATAAGTTCGACCTGGTTGTCGGTGTCGGAGGCGGCTATCTTCGCGGAGCCGTCGGTCGTGAACTGCTCACCACCACGCTAGTGCATCTACCGCAGCTGTACGCAGCCTCGAGGGTGCCTCAAACCGTCTATCTTCCGCAGAGTATCGGGCCCTTCAGATACGGTACACGCCCAATTGTCAACCTAATGCTCCGTCGGTTGGGAATCGTAATGGTGCGGGATGACCGGTCACTCGCCGACGCTGGTGCATGGGCTCGGCGGACGCCCGATCTGGCCATACTCTCCGGCGGTTGGCGATACCGGGCAAGCACCAGTGGGAGGATGGACATCCCCGTGCTGTCGGTACGCGCAGTCCGAGGCCGCCTGCCCGACACGGTTCGTCAGTTGGTCCCGCTCATTCCGCAATACGACAGTTACATCCAGAGCAGCGTTGGTGCAAACAATGACCTGAGGGCTACGTCGTTCCTGCGCCCACGTGCGGAGCTAACGCGTGAAGATCTGTTTGGCAGCAATAGCAGCCCGCGCGTGGTCGTGGCGGTGCGGCTGCACGCGGCGTTGATGGCACTGCAGGCCGGTCATTATGTAGTGCATCTGGCGTATGAGCGGAAGGGTTATGGAGCGTTCGATGACCTCAACCTTCGCGAGTATGTACATAGCGCTTTCACGGGCAGTGCGGCAACGGTCGCCAATCAGGTTGATCAGCTCCTTTCTGACAGCGATTCCCGCCGGCTGTATGACGCACGGCTGCGCGAAGCTCGGGTGCGGGTAAACGAGGAGCGTGCCGCGATAGTCAATGCCATGAGAGTCCTCGCTCGCAGCAGAACGGCCGCACGATGATCGAAGGTCCGTCACTGTCGTCAACCACCTCCGGCCACTCGGCGGTTTCACTCCGACGCACGACAATACGGATGGTTGTCAGTGGTGCGCCTTCGATTACTGCTTCCGCGTTCATGCTCCTTGTGCCGATTGCCGGTCGATGGTATCTGGACGACGACAGCTACGGTCTCTGGACACTCGCGTCGACAGTTGTGGCGATATCGCTGGTTCTCGACTTCGGCGCCGGTGCGTGGGTGACTAGTACGTTTGCATCGTCGGGGAATGCCAACGTGCTGAGAGTTCTTGTGCGCCCAATTCTCCTGACGACGGTTGGGTGCCTGAGTGTTGGAGCCGGATTCGCCGGCGTCTGGCATTGGTACTCCACGATGCCACCCTTTGATCACCTTGTGCAAGTCGGATACGTGTTAATGCTTTCTGCGGGCGCGGCCGCGGCAATCCGAGCAGCTTTCGCCGTGATCTGTTCGGCATGTCTGGGGAGGCGACTCAATCGCATCCGCGGTTGGTCGCTAGTCGGTCAAGCAGTGGCATCATTGGGGCTGACATTAGTGCTGCTGCACGCGGGTGTCGGGGTGTTCAGCTACGTCCTTGCGGTCTCAATTTCTTCGGTGGTGATTGGATCGGTTGCAGCGTGGCGCCTGGCAATGAAGATCGGAGTTGTGGACGTCGAAGATCACGGGTTCTCATACAGTCTTCGGCAGTTTGCCGCAACCCGCGGCACAGTGACGCTGCTCGGGATAGTAGTCATGCAAGTTGACCGGTGGGTGATCGGAGCAATTGGTGGATCTGAGACCCTTGGTGTCTACGACATCGCCGCTCGTCTTGCTGCCGGCCCGCGGTTGCTAGCAATCTCATTGTCAACAGTTTTGATCGCCGATGCGACCAAGCACCGTCGATCTCTGAAGGACCTGCGATTGCTGTTACGCAGATCTGAGTTCGTCTTGGTAGCGGGCATCGTCGCCGCAACGCTCATTCTCGTCGGAGGACTAGCTGCGATCTCCCGACTGGATGTAGCTGGGGGCGTTCTGTCCAACATTCCAGTGTTCATGTTGTTGTCGATGTTGCTCTGGTACGGAGTGAACGGACTTACGGCTTCCCTCAGTTTGGTGGCGATCGGGCTCGGGCGGCCGCAGTTCGAACTCGGCTATCTGATTCCGGTTGCCATAGGGACTGTGGTTGTGTGGGTCTGTTCCTTCTGGATCGGAAGCAGTGATCTTGCGATCTACGGGGCGGGAACCGTATTGGCGATTGGCTCGGTTGTATTCCTTCTCGTAGGACCGAGTCGTCTGCTCACACATAGGAGGACCGTCGATGCGGTTGCGTAGCGCCTTGTTCAATCGATGGGTGAACGACCGGATAGTCCTCCGCAGGCTCCGCCGAAGCGGTAGGTACTCGGCAGGACGACACACCTATGGTGTACCGAGGCTATTGACATATGCCCACGACGATACGTCGGTACAGATTGGATCGTTCACATCGATAGGTAGCGACGTCACATTCGTTCTGGGCGGAAACCATCCTGCGGACCGGATCACCACGTATCCACTTCGTATTCGATTCGGTTTGGTTGGTTCTGGTAAGGATGGCTACCCGTACACGAAGGGAGACATTCGGGTAGGCAGCGATGTGTGGATTGGGCATGGCGCAACGGTCTTGTCCGGTGTGGAGATTGGAGACGGTGCGGTTGTAGCGGCCGGTTCTGTAGTGGTCAGGGATGTACCTCCGTACGGCATCGTCGCTGGCTCGCCCGCACGCCTGGTTCGCCATCGGTTCGACGGCGATACTGTGGAGAAGTTGCGGCGAATTGCCTGGTGGGAATGGGATGACTCGCGAATTATCGCTTCTGTCGACCAGCTCACTTCGAAGGACGTGGGGACCTTCGTTGCGAGGATGGCATGACTTCTCCCAGTGATTCGACCGGGCCGGACCTATTGGCTAGGCGAACGTCGCCCCCGGTGATAGGGACTTGGAACCTTCCGCACCGGCTTTGGCAGGGGCTGCTGGTTATCGCTTGGGCGACGCCAATCAATTTTGCGGTGCTTCCTGGGTGGGCACAGCTGTGCTACCTGGCAGTCCTGGGGATTGCGTCGATCTCCATGGTCGGTTGGATAGTCAAATCACCCCGAATGCTGTGGATCGCGGCAGCCGTGCTCATGCTCTCGGCGCTTCATCTCATCTCGGGGTCGTTCAGCGTTGCGTCCCCGCTGATGCTGGCTCAGATTCTCACGGGCGCGGCCTTGTTTAGGTCGTTCAAGAATCCTTGCCTATTCGCTGTCGTCTGGTTGGTTGTGTCGACTGCGGTGTTGGTGATCGAGCAGTGGACACGGACGGCGTTGGTCCTTGATCTCTTCCCCGGTACGTACTTTGAGCTACCGTCGATGCTTGGTTCCTTCCGCTCGCGAGGCTTTCTTGGGCAGCCCGTTCCCGCTGGCCTCGTGCCGGTGGCGCTGCTTGGGTTTGTTTATGTTTCCGCAGGCTATTATTTCAGGAGTGCTCGCAAGGCGAGTGTTGTGATTGCGCTGAGCATACTGTGCGTCTCTGTATCGACAGTAGTAACGGGCACCCGAAGCGTCATCGCGGCGTTGGTGCTCTTGGTTGTTGGGATCGTCGCGCTGCGAGTCGTACATCGTCATGATCCGCCGATGTGGGCCTTGGGGTCCGTTGGCGTTGTTGGTGTGGCAATCGTTGCTGCCGTTGCGGTCTATGCGGCTTCGATGATCGAGGGTTTGCGCATTCTGGACTTTACGAATCTTGAAGGGACGGATTCGTATTTGGTTCGTGCGAGTGCCTGGGATGTGGTGACGGGACTGTCGCGCGATTGCATGTCATGCGTCGTCGTTGGGAATGGCCATGGTGACCTCGCAAATCGATTGGTGGGTGGCGCGGCGGTTGCCGATGTAAGTACTGTAGACAATCAATGGCTCACGGTTTGGTGGGATTACGGTGTGGCGGGGCTGGTGCTGCTATTGGTGCTGCTATGGTTGGCTGCTCGCGGTGCCTTGTCTCGGGCAGCCGCGGTACCCGTTCGAGCGGGGTCTTTCGGGCTAGGAATTCTGGTGGCGGTCGGGTTCTTTTATGTTCCGTTCTATCTCGCGAGTGGTGCGATGTGCCTGGGTTTCATGCTGGCGGCGTCGACGGAGAATTCCCGATGAGGGGCTCCTCGGGGAGCCATCCGATCAATCGTCCGAACATGCGAGGCGCAGCTGCGACGAGCGGTGGTGAAAGTGGCTCGCCAGAGTTGGCTGTCGTAGTCGTTACGTTCAATACGCCGAGAAGCCAGTTGGAAGGCTGCTTGTTATCAGTGATTGCTGCGGCGCGAGTCGCTGGGGTCGCTCTTGAACTAGTCGTTGTGGACAATGCGAGTGAGGCTGCTCCCGAGTTTGCCCATGATGAAGTAACGACTTCGATTCTAAGGCTGGATACCAATGTCGGGTTTGGTGCAGCATGCAATCGAGGTGTCGGGCACGCTCATGCTCATTGGGTACTGCTCATGAACCCGGACTGCATTTGTGACTATGACTCCATCGCAGAACTCGTCAGTGTTGCCGAGTCGTGGCCCCGCAATGCCATTGTTGGTGGATGGCTAACTCGGCCAGGCGGCGACGTCCAAATTGACGCTTATAGGCTGTGGACTTTTTCGACAACGAAGAGGTTGGCGGCGGCGGGGTGGAGGCGCCGGTTGGACAGCTACGCAGATGCTCGTTGCGTTCGTGTCCCACGGGTATGCGGAGCCGCATTATTCGCGGAACGAAGGACGCTCCTTGACCTCGGCCCTTTCGACGAGGACTTCTTCCTCTATGGTGAGGACGTGGACCTATGTTTGCGCGCGACTGTAGGAAGCGTTGACTTGCTCGTTGCCCCAAAGGCGGTGTTTGTTCATCAGGCGGCTTCATCGCAGAACAGGTATGGGCGACTAGTGGAGCGATCCAGGGCGGACGCTTCGATCAGGCTTACCTCCAAGCACCGGGCCTATTCGGTGGCATGTGTGCAGCGACTGGAAATGGCGCTGGCGACCGTGGTTGGCTTGCTCTGGCTGGGTTCGTCTTCGACCTCCAGACGAAGCCGCTCTTCAAGGCTCTTGGAGGTCAAGCGGTGGGGACTGCGGGCTTGGGTTCCCAAACTTAGGCCGTAAGGCGACTCGTGAGAGGCATGAAGGTGAGTCTGCAATATCGAGAGGTCGAAAGGGGGCACGCCGACTTGGTGGAGTGGAGGGGTCGCCTTGTCGCTGGGACGAGTGCTCTTGGAGCAGAAGCCCAGAGACAGAACCGCTATTGCATCCCGCAGCTCAGAATCGCCCACTCCCACCCGAGTGCCGCCCCCCCCCCCCCGGTGATACCCCCCCCCGTGATAACCCACCCCCCCCCCGAACCCCCAAAACCCCCCCCCCCCACGCCCCCCCCCCACCCCCCCCACCACGCCCACGTCGCCCGGAGTTGAGGACGGCGTCGAGCACGATGCCCCCGAGCACCGCACCGGCCAACCCGCCGCTGCCGCCTCCGCGGGACCCGCCGCCGAAGCCACCCCCGAAACCGTTGACGTCCTGCTGGGCCAGGCTCGAGGCCTCCCTGGCCAGCGATGCCGCCCGTTGCGCCTCGCCCACCGCCGTGGCGGCCCCTCCCGCGCCGGACTCCGCGTTGGCGAGGTGCCGCTTGGCCTCGGCGAGGCGTGTGCGTGCCTGGCTGCCGACGGCGCCCCGACGGGTGTTGATGAAGTCCTCGGCCGCGCCGACCTCGGCGCGGGCGGTGGTGAGCGTCTGGGTCAGGGCGGCCCGGCTCCGCTGCTCCTGCTGTTGCGAGTCCCTGGTGGTGGCCAGGATCCCGTCGAGGGCGAGATCCGCCTCCTCCACCTTGTGCAGCGCGGTCATCGGATCGGCCGCGCCCTGCGCGGAGCGGGCGACCGCCAGGATGGCCTGGATCTGGTCGAGCTGGGCGCGGATCGATGCCTCGTTCGGCCCGGCTGCGGCGGAATCCAGCGCGGCGCGGACGGTGGCGAGCTCCTGGTCGACCGAGGCGATCGCACCGGCGAGCTGGCTGACGGCGGTGGGCAGATCGGAGGCTGCCCGGTCGATGGCGTCCAGCAGCGTCCTGGCCTGGTCGACCGCCTCCTGGGCGGCCCCGGCGGCCAGCACGGCATCAGCCGGAGGTGGCGTCACCCCGGCCGGCTGGGCGGGCATCGGCAGGGTGCTCTCCGCCGGCGACGCGAGGCCCGATGATGCCGAGCCCGGCGCCAGAACGCCTGCGGCCGGGCCGGTCGGTTGACGGGCCTGCTCCAGGCTCGCGCGTGCGAACTGGAGCCGTTCGCCTGCCTGGTCCACGTTCGCGGTGACCATTGCCAGCGCGTTCGGGGCAAACTGCTGTCGAAGTTGTTGCAGGGTGGCGGTTGCCGTCGGGATGCGTGCCTGCTGGGCGTCGATCGCCCCGGGCAGCTCGGAGAGCACCTGGGGCAGCCGGGACCGCAGGTCTCGCAGGTCGTCGAAGCGATCGCTCTGCTCGTCCAGCTTCTTTGCGGCCTCGGTGCAGCGGTTGATGATGTCGTTCATCATTGCGCGCTTCGTCGCGTCGTCTTCCGGGATGTCGTCGTCCACCTTCTGCCGGATCTCGAAGGCCTGGGTGAGCGACTCACGGGCCGAGTCGAACGCCACCCGGAACTGCGCGACCGCGTCCTTGCCGAAGTCGCCCTCCGCCACGCTGAGTTCGAACTCGCTGGCCCGCACGGCGTTGTCGGTGTCGATGAGCATCTGCACGCTGCGCTCGGACAGCTGCTCGAGCGGTTCGAGTGGTTGCTGCCCACCGGTGGCACCGCCCGGCGCGGACTGCCCACTCGAACCCGCCTCCGCCTTCCGCCGACGCCGATAGATCAGGTAGCCGCCCGCGCCGATGACGACGATGCCGCCGGCGATCCACCACCACACGCTCGACGAGCCCCCGCCCAGCGCCTCGCGGTACCCGTTCGCGGCGGCAATGGCAGCGCCTGCCCAGTCGTTGCTGCGCAACTCGGGCTGGATCTGTGTCGTGGCAACCTGCTGCAGTTGCGCGTCACTGATCTTGAAATTGTCCGGGACGTCGACGGCGTAGGCCCGGCCACCGGTCGCGATCGCGAGCAGCATCTGATTGGACCCCAGGTCCGAGATCTGAGCCGTCTGTGCCGCCCATGAAGTCGCAGTGTCCGGGTCGTCGAACGTATCGACGTAGACCACGAACAGGTCGACGTCCTCTTCGTTGGACAGCTGGTCGAGCGCCGTCTGCACGTCGGTCCGGTCGGATCCGGACAGCACCCCCACGTTGTCGGTGATCTGGCCGGGCACCCGGAACGGAGGCTCAGCGGCCGCCGGCGCCGCGGCCATCCCGACGATCACGACCGCCGAGAGGGCGGCAGCCAGTCGCTGCATTCCACGTTCGATCCGCATGCTCGACCCTTCGCCACGCCCGGCGACACCACCGGCCCGGGCACCCGTCTAGCGACCCTACCGAGGCGGGCCGGTTCGGCGGGGGAACGGCATGTGCCCGGACGAGGCCGAAGGCCCCGGGCCTATGCGACGGGCACCAGCCGACCCCGCACCCGCGTGGCAGCGTTCGATTCCAGAATCGAGGCCAGCTCCCGCTCCGAGCGCGGTGCCCCGTACAGGAATCCCTGCGCGCGCAGGCACCCGAGCGCGATGAGGGTGGCCGCCGCCACTTCCGTTTCGACCCCCTCGGCGACGATCTCCAGGCCGAAGGCGTTGGCGAGGCCGGTGATCGACCGCACGATTGCCAGGTCGTCGGGGTTGTAACCGAGCTCCTTCACGAAGGTTCGATCGATCTTGAGCACGTCCACCGGGAGCGACTTGAGCTGGGCGAACGAGCTGTATCCGGTGCCGAAGTCGTCGATCGCGACCTTGACGCCGATCGCCTTGAGCCCGCGGAGCGTGACCAGCGCCTGTTCGGTATCCCGGACCAGCGCCCTCTCGGTGATCTCCAGGGTCAGGTGACGTCCGTCGAGACCGGCGTCGTCGAGTGCTCGACGCACGGTGTCGACGAAATCGGTGGTGAGCAGTTCGGCGGGGGAGACGTTCACACTGAGCGAGATCGGCTCTCGTTCGGGGAACCTCGTGTGCCACTCGCGTAGTTGCCGGCAACCCGTCTCGATCACCCACCGTCCGAGTTCGCCTGCAAGGTTGGTGGTCTCGATGACGTCGATGAACGCGCTCGGCGGCAGCAGGCCCAGGTTGGGGTGGGGCCACCTGACCAGCGCCTCGACGCCGATGATCACGCCCGTGTCCAGCGCGACCTGGGGTTGGTAGAACAGGACGAGCGAGTTGCTGCGAATCGCCGACACGAGATGGAGTTCGATGTCGGTCCGAATCTCGTTCTGCCGGCGCATTTCTGCGCTGAAGAAGCAGATCCCGTTGCCGCCTCTCGACTTGGCCTGCAGCATCGCCTGGTCGGCCTGGTTCATCAGTTCCGAGACGTCGGAGTTCCCGGGTTCGCCGAGCGCGACGCCGATGCTGACGCCCCTCGTGATCTCCTCGCCGCCGACCGGCACCGGCTTGTTCGCGGCGCCGCGCAGCAACTCGGCGTAGGCTTCGACGCGCCCGCCGTCGGCGGGACCGCGCATCACGGCCACGAACTCGTCGCCGCCCAGCCGGGCGAGCAGATGGCCCTCGTCCGAGGCGTCGCGCAACCGCTGTGCGAGGGTCTGCAGGTACTGGTCACCGGCGGCGTGGCCGAGAAAACTGTTGAGCGCCTTCAGCCGGTCGACGTCGATGAAGATCACGCCCACCGGGCCGTCGGCCCCGGCCGCAAGGCGCTCCCCGAGGTGGTCGGTCAAGGCGCGACGGGTGGCCAGCGTGGTCAGTTCGTCGTGATAGGCCAGGTATCTGAGCCGCTCCTCGGCCGCAACGCGAGCCTGGAGCTGGGCCAGCAGCGCGGCCACCGCCTGCAAGGCATTGATCTCGTCGTGACGCCACTCGCGATCTCCGTACTTGATGAAGCCGAGGGTGCCGGTCGTCGATTCGTTGGTCACAAGGGGCACCGTGGCCAGCGACACGGCCTGGATGCCCGACGCCTGACGAACGCGATCCTGGTACTCCTCGTCGTTGCCGGGCCGCGACGTGAACACCTTCGACAGGTTCTGCAGTGCGGCGAACGTCGGGTCGGCGTCGGCGAAATAGATCACGCCCAGCGGATCCGGCTGCGGAATCTGTTGGCGTGGAGGCCATTCCGCGACGAGAATGGTGGCGCCCAGCTCGTGGTCGTTCCGTCTGAGGAAGCTGAGATCGACCTCGAAGTAGTCGACAAGCCGGTGCAGCAGATCCTCCGACGCGGAGTGCAGCGTCGACACGGTGACACCCATCAACTCGGTGGCGATCGATGTGACCAGATCGTCCAACGTCAGCCTCATGCCGATCGCTCCCGCACGCTCGAATTGTCTGGACCGGACATCACCTCGGCGCCGCTCAACCGGCGGCTCCGCACGGCCGGTGGGGCATCGTGGCTCAGGCGCATCACCAGCACGGGCACCTGTGTGCTTTGGAACCCCACGACGCGCCGGAAGCGCTGCTGCAGATCCCCGAGTTCGTCGCTGAACTCCTCGGACAGACTCGATCGGTCCCGATCTGACCGTGCGTAGAGGAAAACCGGCGAAACCGGATGCACCCCGAGATGACACTGGCCGGCCCGGATCCACATCCGCTCGAGAGCCCTTCCGCCACCAAGGTAGTCGCTTGGGGAATCGCCCGAAACGGTGAGCACGGCGACCGCGGAACTGGCGGTGATGCGATCGCGGGTGTTGTCACCGAGCGCGCTGCCCGCGCCACGCCACTCGGCAAGAGTCGCCATCACGTCCGCCCGCCGTGCCACCGCCAGCTTCGCCAGGTCCGACGCATCGAATCCGAGAGTTGCGATGTCGATGCCCAGATCTGCGGGGTAGGACCCGGGCCACCTCAATTCGTCCATCATCTGCCGGTGCAGGACGGGCGTGAGGAATCGGATGCGATCCGACTCGGCGAGAATGTCGGCCAGCGCCGCGACGCCGGACCGATCGGTGATCAGGTGTAACTCGGCCCCCGCGAGCGTCACCGCTCGCCGCAACGCGCGTGCCGTCTCGGGCGTGAATTCCCTCGGTCGGCCGATGCCCCGGTTGGTCACCCGGTGGATCATCGCAGGATACAGCGCTGCGAGGGTGGGGTCCGCCTCACCCGTCGAGAGGCGAACGGCGAGCACTCGATCCGCGTGCGGGCCATCGGGGAATTGGGTGATGCGGACGGGCATCGAATGCCGCGCCGCGGCAATCTCGGCGTTGAACATCGCGGCGCCGATCGCCACATAGCTACCGCGGAAGCTCACGTCCATCGCGGATGTCCGCTGCCGGGCCAGCAGAACGTCGATCCCGTCGGGAGTGCGCCGCAGTTGCCACGGCTGGCTGTTGCCGCCCGAAGGGGCCAGCCGGATGGCGTGCACGACGGCGTCCCAGGGATGGTCCGGGGGCGAAGGTATCGGCTCGTCGACCGTCGAATCCGGACACGGTGTGGTGTGGGTGCCCTCACGCAGCCCGTCCAGCGCGTTGTCCAGATCGATTCGTATGCGGCCCGACGACAGTTCCTCGCCCCGCCCGAATCGCCGAACGGCCGCCGCGACTGTCGCCCCCCCGAGTTGCACGTCGCCGCCGAGCTGTGGCCAGGTGGACACCGTCCGGTCTATTTCGATCATCGAAGCCGCCATCCGAGCGGATAGCGCGTCGGTCTGCAGGATCCGCATCACATGGGGCGCCTTGTCGTGCGTGGAAAGACCGCGGAGCGTTCGAGACGGGATGTCACCGAGCAACCCGTGCAGCAGCGGCCGGTCGGGCTCACGATCGAATCTCTCCACATCGAGCAGGCCTCGATCGCTGGTCTCCATGACCACCGGTATCCCGCGCGACCGGGCCTCTTCGCGGACGCGCACCTTCATGTCCAGCGAATCGCATTCCTCCACAACAAGTGCGAGGCCGTCGAAGAACTGCTCGATGTTGTCCTCGGTCAACCCGGTGGGGAACACGTCGACGGGCAGGTACGGATCCAGCTCCGCGACGCGACGGCCCGTCGCGATTGCCTTGTTCACACCGACATCGAGCACGGTGGCCGGTATCCGGTTCAGGTTGGACAGCTCGATGCTGTCGAAGTCCGCCAGCCGGAGCCCGCCGCAGAGACCTTCGAGGGCGAGGGTGTGGGCGATCGAATGTCCGACGCTCAGGCCGACGACGCCGATGACGAGCCCGCGGTAGCGGTCCTGCTCCGCCTGGGTGATCTTGTTGCGGTTGCGGTCCGAACGGAGCCGGCGGAACGAGAGCGGTCCGGGCAGGGCCACCAGGGTTCGGCGCCAGGGGTACCACGCCCATCGCCGGCCCTCGGCCAGCGTCCGCTCGTCCGCCGCCGGCCGGAGCGCATGCAATTCGGCGTGCATCTGCTCGAAGCGGTCGATGACCCCAGTGTCCGCGGCCGCGCGCAGATCGGACAGGACCAGGCGGTCGGCCTCGTCGTCCTCGCGCAGAATCAATGCGCTGTGTGATCGGGCGTCCGCGGACACCGTTCCGGAATTGCCTGTCATCAAACGAACACCGATTGCGTCCGGGTCGTGGCGTTCGCCAGAAGGCGGGATTCTCTGACGAGCGCAGCGAATTGACCGTCGGCCGCGGACTCGAAAACGTGTTCTCGATCCCACCACATCGGCACGGTTCGATATCGCTGGTCCGGAAAGGCAACGGCGGCCACGTTGTTGCTGACCACGCCACCGGTGGATTGCCAGCGCGGGATCGCGTGCGTCGCGGCCGTACAAAGGGCATGACGCACGTTCAGCAAATGCATGGAATGGACGAATGCACGCGCGATGGCGTCCGTGATGCTGTGATGGCGCGCAGCGGCACGGTCGACCCAGGCGGCCTTGATCTCGATGACCCCGTCGCTCAGTCGATCGGCGATCTCCCGCCGAAGTTGCTCTGCCCCATCCTGTTCGGCCCATTCGTCGAGTGCCGATGCCTGCTCGACGCGAGTGTACGGGCCCTGCACGCGCAGGCCCCCGACCACCTGCGCGTCCAATTCCACCGCCGCAACGAACAATACGGTCGAATGTCCGTCGCGAACACGATCATAGTCGAGGGCATTGTCGACACCGTGCCTCCGGTAAACTGTCCGTGCGCCGTCAATGTAGTCGACCCAGAGTTCGGGCTGGGCTGCCGGATGGGCGAAGATAATCGATCGGCCCGAACCGGGATCCAGGTAGCCGCCGTAGGTCTCCTCCATGGTTTGGCTCCAGGTGTTCGGGTGCTCGCCTCTCGCCGAGATGATCTCATGTCGTCAACGCACGAAAAGGACGAAGACGAAAGTCAGAGCCCATCGTGTGTGATAGTTACTGTGGGTAACGGCATGGTCAACCGCTGGAGTGTCGATGGTGGCTCGACATCGGACCTCCCAGGCGCGGGTCTCGATCGACGGTGACCGACCGTGCCGGGGTTAGGCCTGCCGGTTGGCCGGTGCGAATCCGTGCGAGCGCCGGCGTTCCTCGGCCCGGATCACGTGGGTGACCGCATTGATGAGCGCCAGGTGGGTGAACGCCTGTGGGAAGTTGCCCAGGTGCCGGCCGCTGATCGGGTCGAGTTCCTCCGCGTACAGGCCCAGCGTGGATGCGTGGGAGAGCAAGCGTTCGCACAGGGCGTGTGCCCGCTCCTCCTCGCCGATCTCCACCAGCGCAGAGACCAGCCAGAAGGAGCAGATCGTGAAGGTGCCCTCCTCGCCGGCCAGGCCGTCATCGGTCTCTTCCACCCGGTAGCGCAATACCAGCCCGTCGTGCGTGAGCTCGTCGGAAATGGCCAGCACGGTCGCACGGATCCGCGCATCGTCCGGCGGTAGGAACCGGACGAGAGGGGCGAGCAGCAGGGAGGCGTCCAGCGCGTCGGAGCCGTACCGCTGCACCAGCACGCCGCGATCGTCGACGCCGTTGGCCAGCACGTCGTCGTGGATCTCGTCGGCGATCTTCTGCCATTTCTCGGCGATCTCGTACGAGTCGTGTAACCGCGCCAGGCGCACGCCCCGGTCCAGCGCCACCCAGCACATGATCTTCGACGCGGTGAAGTGCTGAGGCTCGCCGCGGACCTCCCAGATGCCCCGGTCGGGCGCGCGCCAGTGCGCGGCGGCCTGCTCGACCTGAGCGATCACGATCGGCCAGAGCTCCTCGGGCATCTGCTCCCGCGACCGGGTGTGCAGGTAGATCGAATCGAGCAACGCGCCCCACACGTCGTGCTGCTGCTGGTTGTAGGCTCCGTTACCGATCCGAACCGGCCGGGCGTCGTCGTACCCGGTCAGGTTGTCGAGGGTGTTCTCCACCAGGTGACGCTCGCCGCCGACGCCGTACATGACCTGCAGGTCGTTCGGGTTGTCGCGGGACACGTCGTGGATGAAGTAGAAGAAGTCGTTGGCCTCGCGGTCGAACCCCAGCGTGTACAGGCCCCAGAGGGCGAACGTGGAGTCACGGATCCAGGTGTAGCGGTAGTCCCAGTTGCGTTCCCCACCAGGGGTTTCCGGCAACGATGTGGTCGCGGCGGCGAGCAGCGCACCGGTCGGCGCGTAGGACAGCCCCTTGAGCGCGAGTGCCGAGGACTGTAGGTACGAGCGCCACGGATGATCGGGAAACGTGCCCTGGGACAGCCACTGCCGCCAGTACTCCCCGGTCCGCCACATCCAGTCCTCTGCATCGGCGGTGTCCGCCGGGCCGGGCAGGTCGGAGAAGGCGAGCGAAACATGGTGGACGTCGTCGCGTTTCATCTTCGTTCGGGCCAGCGCCGTGCGGCCCTCCAGCCCGATCCGCAACGAACTGGACAATTTCAGCGTCGGTTGCCCCTTCGCGCCGGCGACGACCTCCGAGTAGTCCTTCCTCGGATAGTTCCACTTCGCGCCCCGTCGGGCGTAGTCGAAGACGGGTTCGCAGCTCATCTGCAGGTCGACCGTGCCGTAGACGCACTTGATGGTCCGCAGCAGCACGTGTGCGGCGTCGTAATCGGTGGGCGACCGGCGGTGGGTCTTGGACCGCTCCGTCGTGTTGTGCCATTCCGCCATGATCAGCGCGTCCCGGACGATCAACCAGCCGGTCGGCGTCTGCCAGGTGGTCTCCAGGACGAGCGTGCCCGGCAGGTAGCGACGGGCTGCGGGTACGGCGACGCCGAACGGAGCGACCCGGAACGACCCGCCGGCCCGGTCCAGGATCGCGGTGAAGATGCTCGGAGAATCCGGGCGCGGCACGCACATCCATTCGACCGCGCCGGACGGGGCAATCAGGCAGTTGGTCTCGCAGTCCGACAGGAAGGCGTAGTCACCGATGCCGGGAAAGTTGCCGCTGGTGTGGTGCACCTCGTGCAGCGGCGCCACGCCGGCATCTGTCGTCTCCGGGCTTCCCGGACCGAGCAGCTGGATGTCACCGTCGGGGGAGGTGGTGACCGCGTCCAGCGGTGCATCGGCGGTGGCGACGTCCGGGGTGGCCTCGGTAGCGGTCATCCGAGCATTGTCCGCCACAGATGACGTACCGGTATGGCGAACAGATAACGGACAGGTGTCGGGCCGGCCGCGGCAGATGGTCCGTCGGGTGGGTTCGGGTCACATGAAGTTGCGGGTGTGCAGCGCGGACAGTTCCGCGGCCTCGTCGTCGGGGAATCCGATCGCCGCCAGCCGTCGTCGGCGGCCATCGTCCATCCGGCGCTGCAACTGCTGGACGGCGTCCCACCCGCGGCGGATCGATGCCGGGTCCCACGAACCGGCGGCCATCAGCACGAGCGAGTCGTAAACGCTCTGGTTGAGGCCGGCCGTCTCCTTGAGCGCGTCATGCCGGCGCTCGACCGCACCGCGGAGACGGCCGAGGAAGGCCGGGTCGCTGCGCACGATGTGCGTGGTGTGGGCCACGCCGAAGGCGACGTGGCGTGCCTCGTCCCGCCCGGCGAGCCGGGTGACATCGGCGGTGACCGGATCGGGTGCGTTGTCGTGCAGGAACTTCAACAGGTCGACGAACGTCCCCTCGCCGAGCACGGACAGCAGGAACGAGGCGAGGGTGAAGTCCGGCTCGTTCATCAGCGTCTGGAGCGAGGCGCGACCCTCGACGCCCGAGCGTCCCATCTCCGTCCGGCGCAGCAGCGCCCGCCTGGTGAAGATCTCGACATGGCGTGCCTCGTCGGCGATCTGGGAGGCGAGCAGCTGCATCACCTCCCGGAAGTGCGGGTGCAGGGTGCCGAGCATACGGGCCGGGATCATCAGCGCGGCCTGTTCGTTTTCGACCAGGTAGGTCATCACCTGGACGACCGCGTCCTCGACGTCGTCGGGAACGTCGTGGGGGGCCGCCCAGTCGACAACGGTATTCGGGTCCCACTGTGCGGCCGCGGCGCGCGCGTAGAGCGTGGGGGCGACGTCCGCCCAGATCAGGTCCCGATCCACCCAGGCCACGTCGAGGGTGGGTCCGCCCTGCTCGACGAGCGCTCCGCGTGCCGCCAGACCCCACCGCCGGTCCGCGTGTGGGCTGGCCAGGTGCGCCGATCCGGCACGCTGGGCACCCTGCCAGCGCTGATCCGGCGCCGCGCCCTTTTGCACCAGCAGGCGTCGATCCCGACGATCACGATCGGGAGTGTCCTCGCCGCCGCCCGCGAGCAGTCGATGGCCCTGCGACCGGCACCAGGCACCAAGGTGGAGGGCGAGCTGTCCGTGCGAACCGCGGACGGCGAGCGTCTCGCCCGGTTGCAGCGGACCGAGCCCTCGCTCGACGAGGATGTGCCCGCCCTCGTCCAGCCCCAGGTCGTCAAGGTCGATAATCGCTTGCACGGATGCGGCCCTCCGCGTCATAGAAGCCGGCTTCGTCCACCGCCCTCTCGAGCAGCGCGTAGCCCTCGGTGCGGCCCGGCACCCACGCGGTCAGCCCCTCGAGATCCAGCAGCGCGCGCAACTCCGGATCGGCGTAGGACATCGCCAGGAAGAAATCCTCCAGGCGGTCGACGGACACCGGATCAGCGTCCGGCGCGGTCGTCATCATGCAATGGTCGTAGGCGTCGGTCTGGGCGATGACCTTGAGCGCGGAGCCGTTGATCGTCCCCTCCCGGCTGAAGAGCAGCAGGTTGGAGTCGGTCAGGCAGGCGGCGTCGACGCGTCCGTCGCGCAGGGCGATGGCCGCCTCGCGCTCCCCACCGATGTGATCGCCGTGCAGTCCCACACCGATGTCGAACCGGGCCACCTCGACATCGTTATCGGGGTCGAGCCCGCGGGCGCGTAGCAGCGAGAGGGGCAGCAGGGTCGCCTGCGGTGAATCGACGGCGCCGGCGCCGACCCTTCGGCCCTTCAAGTCCGGGATCTCACCGATCCCCGCGTCCGCCCGGACCACGACCGCGGTCCGTAGATCCCGGTCCGTGTCCCGCATGAACAGTGGTCGGACCCGTTGCCCACCGGCTCTGGCCAGCCGATCCGACCGGATCCAGGCCAGTGGTGAGTTCCAGGCCAGGTCGATGCGCGACGCGATCAGATCCTCGACCTGGCGCTCGTAGTTCGAGTACAGGACGAAATCCGTGTCCACGCCCACCTTGCGGAGCCACTGTCGAAAGCCCTCCCAGATGGTGACGACCTTGGGGTCGTAGGCGACGGCCCCGATCAGTACCGTGCTCATCGCACCCCTCCCCGGGATTCAACGGAGCGATGCGGCGCCCATGATTCGCTCGCAAGCTCGCTCACCGCACGCCCCTTCCGGGATTCAACGGAGCGATGCGGCGCCCATGATTCGCTCGCAGGCTCGCTCATGCCGGCCCGTCCATCAGCGGCAGACCGCAGAGCGCGCGGCCGATGAAGTCCAGCAGTGCGTCGGTCGTCGGGGCCATTACCCGTGCCGCCCGCGAATCCCGGAACCGGCGCTCGATGGCCAGCTCCTTGCGGAAGGCGGCGCCGCCACACGCAGCCATGGCCAGGTCGGCGACCGTCGCAGCGGCATCGTCCGCGGCGGCCTTCGTCTCGAGCACGAGCAGCGGGGCCTCGGGTCGACCCTGCTCGATGGCCGCGAGCGCGTCGTCGATGAGGGTGCGTGTCCGGTCGGTCTCCACCTGCATCCGGGCCAGCCTCGCCCGTGACGGGCCCTGCTGGGCCAGCGATTGACCCAGATGCTGCAGGCGGGTGCCGGTCAGATGGGTGATGGTCGACGCGATGACGGCCTGCATCAGGCCCAGGTTCGACGAGGCATTCAGGATCAGGAAGCAGGGCAGCACCGTGGACAGCGCCAGATCGAGCCCATCGCCGTCCGGGCCGAGCAGATCGGCTCGGGAGACCCGTACCCCGTCGGCGGAGACCGGGCAGGAATCGTTGCCGCGCAGGCCGAGGCCGTCGAATCCCTGCGGTGAGCTCAGCCCGGGGCTGTCCGAACGGACGAACCACAACGACATCGGATTGTCCCCGTCGATGGGACGAGAGGACCACACATAGCTGTCGGCATTGTGGGCGGAAGTGACCCAGCTCTTGCGTGCGTCCAGCACGATGTCCTCACCGTCCGGCCGGGCGGTGCTCATGGGTGCCCAGAAATGGCTCCGGGAACCGGCTTCGGAGAACGCCAACGTCGTGAGGTGGCGGCCGGCGGCGATCTCGGCGAGGGCCGTCTCGTGGCGAGCGGCGACCAGCATCGCGGTGGCGGCGTAGTGCATGGCCACCACCATGGCGGTCGAGCCGCAGGCGTTGGACAGGCGCCGCACCACCTGGGCGGCGGCAGCCAGGCCCTGGCCACCACCGCCGTACTCCGCGGGGACGGTCAGCGCCAGGATCCCGGCCTCGGCGAGGGCATCGATGGCGTTGCGGGGAAACACACCCTCTCGGTCGACCGCGGCCGCATCATCGGCTGCGATCTTGACGATGCGATCCAGATCTTCGTCGGTCGTCACTGGCTGCGTCCCTTTCCCTTGGCGAACGTGGCGGCGAGGTTTCGGGCCATCCAATCAGAGCGCAATTCTCCTCGTGACGCCGATCACGCGGTTGGTTGTCGCGCCGACGTCCGTGGTGCGGCGCAGCCGCCGACGAAATCGGTCCAGTTAGGTCGGACCAAAGAATGCCAGGACCACAGGCGCAATGGCTAGGCTGTCCGACGACTGCGAGTACGGCGGCGACAGCGGGGCGGGAAGTCCTTGGCGTGGAGGAGGGCCGATGGCGGCACAGGCCGGCTGGGCACCCGTCGAGCGTTTGCCGACCTACGAACTCGTGTTGCGCCGCATCGAGGAACAGTTGATCAACCGCACGTTGCGCCCGGGAGACCGGTTGCCGCCGGAGCGGGAGCTGGCCAGCATCCTGGGCGCCAGCCGGCCTGCCATCCGGGAGGCGCTGCGGGTGCTGCAGGCCCAGGGTGTCGTCCGGTCGGCCGTCGGCACCGGCGCGGACTCGGGGACGATCGTGACCCCCGCACCGTCGGGAGCCCTGACCCGCCTGCTGCGGGTGCACCTGGCCGTGACGTCGTTCCCGCTGTCGGACGTGGTCGAGGCGCGGGTGATGTTCGAGCGGTTCAGCGCGCTCGGTGCGGCCAGGGCGATCACCCCGGAGTTTCTGGAGCGGATCGCGGCGCCGCTGGCCGCGATGGACGAGCGCGACATCGACCGGGCCCGATTCAACGAACTGGACACCGAGTTCCACGTCGCCATCGCGGAGGCCGGCGGCAACCGGTTCGTCGCCGATATGACCGTGGCCGTACGGGAATCGATCCGCACGGACATCCTCGCGGCGCTGGAGGCATCGGGTGACTGGCCGGAGATCCGGGACGGCCTCCGCGCGGACCATCACGCGATCTACCGTGCGCTCGCGGCCGCGGATGGGCCCGGGGCAGCGGACCTCTTGGAGGCCCACATCAACGGCTTCTACGCGCGGATGCGTTCCTCGGCCGACTGAGCCCAGCCCGCGGGCCGGCCGACCGGATCGCTGATGAAACCGCTGCCAGCTCCGGCGATTCGGTCGTCAAAGCGCGGGATTGATCAGCGCACCACCGGCTCAGCGCACCACCGGCTCAGCGCACCGTCGGATCAGCACACCGGCCGCAGGGTCCACGGGGGCGATGTCAGCGGGGCAGCAACTCGAACACGGGGTGCAGATGGGCCTCCGCAACGAAGTCATCGACCGGTGACTTCTTGTCCGCGATGAAGAACGGGCCGGTCGCGGACGCGAATGCCAGGTACTCCTTGAGGATCGGCCCGGCCTCGGCCGCCGTCACCTCACGCAGGCCGAGGGCCTCGACCCGGGATCCCCGGCGGAGGGTGACCATCCCTGCCGCCCGTGCGTTGTGCACCCAGGACACCGGGCCGTACGGGGCGACCAGCCATCGCCGGCCGTCGTCGTGCTCGACCAGCGTGACGGGTGTCCGATGCAGGTGTCCGGTCCGCCGGCCTCGGGTGGTCATCACATAGCTGTGCGGGACGAGACCGGCGTCGATCAGCGCACTCATCACCCCGTTGCCGATTCGCTGCACCTTGGTCATCCGGAACTGCTTGGGCGGCCGCCCTGCGCCGGCGGTCATGACTTCACCCCGGCACACCGTCCGCGGCCCGTTCCAACTCGGCGATGTCGAGCTTGCCCATCTTGAGCATCGCCTGCATGGCCCGGTTCGCCCGTTTCGGGTCGGGATCGTGCTGCAACTCCATCAGCCGGGTCGGCACCACCTGCCAGGACAGCCCGAACCGATCCTTGAGCCAACCACATGGCCCAACCTCCCCACCCTCGGACAGCTGAGTCCAATAGTGGTCCACCTCGTCCTGATCCGCGCACATGATCTGGAAGGAGATGGCCTCGGAGAAGGTGAACTGCGGGCCGCCGTTGAGCCCCAGGTATCGGGTCCCGTCGAGGGAGAACTCGACGGTCATCACGGTCCCCTCGGTGCCCGGAGTGTCCGGGCCATACCGGGAAACCGCATCGATCGACGAGTTCGGGAAGACGGTCGTGTAGAGCTGGGCGGCCTGCTCGGCCTGGTTGTCGAACCACAGGCAGGGGATCGTGGCGGGCATGGTGCCTCCTTCGATGGATGGATGCGGGATCAGGGTTCGATGCCCTCACCGAACCGACTCCGGGCATCGTGCGGAATGAGCGGTCGGTCCGCACGGGCTTTGATCTGCTGGACCGCCCAGGTGTTGCCGTCGGGATCGGCGAAACCGAAAAGGGTTCCGCCGTCCCGTTCGTCGAACACGGTGATCTCGTCGCACGGTACGCCGCGGCCGATCAGCTCGGCCCGGGCGGCGGCGGCATCCGCGACGACGAGCTGCAGGCCGCGCATCGAACCCGGCGCCATCTGCTGCTGGGCCGGCAGATCGCCGACGACGATCGAGCATCCGGAGCCGTGCGGGGTCAGCTGCGCGACATGCATATGCTCGTTGCGGGTGTCGTGATCCAGGTGGAAGCCGACCTTGTCGCGGTAGAAAGCGATTGCCCGGTCGAGGTCGGCGACCGGCAGGAGGACGACCTCGAGGGTCCAGTCCATGTTCGTCGTCCCTTCGGAATCAGAGGGCGGCCGCGAGGGCCTCGAGCTTGGCGTAGCCCTCGGTCACGCCGGTTTCCATGCCGCTGGCCACCATGCCGTCGCGGGACTCGACGGTCGGGTACACGCTGTGGATCGACAGCCGTGCCCGCCCGCCGCCAAGATCGGTGAACGTCAGCGACTCGAGCGCCACGACGTCCGGGTAGCCGTCGAATTCGAACGTCTGGATGGCGAAGTCGTTCTCCCGGACCACGTGGAAGACGCCGCGGAAGCCGTATTCGCCGCCCTTGCCGTCCTTGTGGATGTACCGGTAGCCGCCACCGCTGCTGAAATCCCAGCGTTCGATGTCCATCTCGTACCCGTTGGGGCCCAACCACTGCCGGACCAGGTCTGGTTCGGCGTGAGCACGGAACAAGGCATCCACCGGTGCGTCGAACTCGCGCACGATGTCGATGAACGGCACGCCCTCCGGGGCGGTGATGGTCACCGAATTGGTTGCGGTCGTCATGGTTTCTCCATCCTTTCCGGTTCGGATCGCGCGAGTAGCGCGTCCAGGTTGCGGAACTGCTGTTCATGGATCAGCCGGTAGCGGTCGATCCAGGCGGTCAGGGCTTCGAGCTGGGCGGGGTTCAGGTGCACCGGCCTGCGCTGTGCATCGCGTGTCCGGGTCACCAGGCCTGCCTGTTCGAGCACCTGGATGTGCTTGGAGATCGCCTGCTTGGTGATCTCGAACGGCTCGGCCAACTCGTTGACCGTGGCCGGCCCGCGGGAAAGCCGGGCGATCATCCGCCGGCGAATCGGGTCGGCCAGGGCCATGAAGGCTCTGTCCAGCCGGTCATCCGCGGACGGGTCCACGATCACGTAGTCAACCCATCTCTTTATCAATCATTTAGTTGATTATGACCATAGACCCGCTTCCGCCCCGATGTCAACACCTGGTGGTGCGGGCCGGCGAGATGCCCGGCGCGTGCCTGGCCCGATCGGTGCCCGAGCGCCGGGTCGGGGCCTGGGCCGCTGGTCCGGATCAGCTGCCCTCGAATCCGGGGATTGGGCCGAGCGGTGGCCACGGGCGATGGTGATTCAGGATGTCTCGGATCTCCGCGGTGACGCCGTGCGGGTGGCAGTCGACGGTGGCATCCAGGTCGACCCAGCCGACTCCGTGCCCGCCCGCGTCCACGTCACCGGCCGAAGAAGCCCGGCCACGTGGATCTCGCCGGCGACGACCACCCAGCCGCAACCCAGCGGTTTCACCCCGAGGGGACGGCCCCCGCGGGGCCGGTCCGCTGCTCCGCGACGCGTTCCGGCGCCGTTTTGTCCGGTTCACCGCGTCGTGGATCAGCGCAACTCGGGCCACACGCCGCAACCCGCCGGCCGCGCCGCAACTCATCTGCCCGCGAGGCGTGCCGGACGGCGGAATAGAACGCCCGTGCCACCTGTTGATCGATGCAGTAAAGTTGAGTCGCTTGGACGCAAGTCCTTTGACAGGGAGTTGACAACTCACGGATCCGCGGGCATCTTCGCCCGGAGGGTCCTGACAGATAGACGCACGACGAGCCCGGCCCGGGCGCGTCGCCACATGATCCTGACGGAGTGGGCTCCGCCGGGCAGTAGCAGGAGGAAATGCATGTCCCGTGCCGTCGGTATCGACCTCGGTACCACCAACTCGGTCGTCTCCGTCCTGGAGGGCGGCGAGCCGACCGTCATCGCCAACGCCGAGGGTTCTCGCACCACCCCGTCCATCGTCGCGTTCGCCAAGAACGGCGAGGTCCTGGTGGGTGAGGTCGCCAAGCGGCAGGCGGTCACCAACGTCGACCGGACCATCCGGTCGGTCAAGCGCCACATGGGCACCAACTGGAAGTCGCCGAACATCGACGGCAAGACCTACACCGCGCAGGAGATCAGCGCGCGCGTGCTCGGCAAGCTCAAGCGCGACGCCGAGGCCTATCTCGGTGAGAACATCGTCGACGCGGTGATTACGGTGCCCGCGTACTTCAACGACGCACAGCGGCAGGCCACCAAGGAGGCCGGCGAGATCGCGGGCCTGAACGTGCTGCGGATCGTCAACGAGCCGACCGCCGCCGCCCTCGCCTACGGGCTGGACAAGGGCGAGAAGGAGCAGACCATCCTGGTCTTCGACCTCGGTGGCGGCACCTTCGACGTGTCGCTGCTGGAGATCGGCGACGGCGTCGTCGAAGTGAAGGCGACAGCTGGCGACAACAAGCTCGGCGGTGACGACTGGGACGAGCGCGTCGTCAAGTGGCTGGTCGACAAGTTCAAGGCGGCCCACGGCATCGACCTGACCCGCGACAAGATGGCCATGCAGCGCATCCGCGAGGCGTCCGAGAAGGCCAAGATCGAGCTGTCCTCGAGCC
>CAYZBB010000048.1:0-37719 GCA_964476495.1 uncultured Actinomycetes bacterium
CCTTGCACACCTCGCACGGCACGTAGATGTCCGGCAGGAAGTTCATCTCGATCTTGAGCGTGCCGTCGCCGGCGCATGCCTCGCACCGGCCGCCCTTGACGTTGAAGGAGAACCGGCCGGGCTGATAGCCACGAACCTTGGCCTCGGTGGTGGCCGCGAACAGCTTGCGGATGTGGTCGAACACGCCGGTGTAGGTGGCCGGGTTCGAGCGTGGGGTGCGGCCGATCGGCGACTGATCGACCCCGACCACCTTGTCCACCAGGTCGACGCCGGTGACCCGGGTATGCCGGCCGGGAACCAGCCGTGCGCCGTTGATCCGGTTGGCCAGCACCGCGTGCAGGATGTCATTGACCAGTGTCGACTTGCCGGACCCGGACACGCCCGTGACCGCAATCAGCGTGCCGAGCGGGAAGTCGACGGTGATGTCGCGCAGGTTGTTCTCCCGGGCGCCGACCACCGTGAGCCTTCGCTTGCGGTCCACCGCGCGGCGCACCATCGGCACCGCGATCTCCCGCCGGCCGGAGATGAACGCGCCGGTCACCGACTCGGTGGACTTCTCCAGTTCCTCGACGGTGCCGGACACCACCACCTTTCCGCCGTGCTCGCCCGCGCCGGGGCCGATGTCGACGACCCAGTCGGCCGTGCGGATGGTGTCCTCGTCGTGCTCGACGACGATCAGCGTGTTGCCCAGGTCGCGCAGCCGGGTGAGGGTCTGGATGAGCCGGTGGTTGTCCCGCTGGTGCAGGCCGATGGACGGCTCGTCCAGCACGTACAGAACACCGACCAGCCCGGAGCCGATCTGGGTGGCGAGCCGGATGCGCTGCGCCTCCCCGCCGGAGAGGGTGGCCGCGGGCCGGTCCAGCGACAGGTAGTCGAGGCCGACGTCCAGCAGGAATCCGAGCCGGGCGTTGACCTCCTTGAGCACACGCTCGGCGATCATCCGGTCCCGCTCGGACAGCACGAGCCCGGGGAAGAACGCCGCCGCGTCCTTGATGGACAACGCGGACAGCTCGGCGATGTTGAGCTTGCCACGGTCGGCATGGTGCAGGGTGACCGCGAGGATCTCCGGCTTGAGCCGCGTGCCGCGGCACACCGGGCACGGCACCTCCCGCATGTATCCCTCGTACTTCTCCCGGGCGAAGTCCGAATCCGTCTGCGCCGCACGGCGTTCCAGGAACGGGATGACGCCCTCGAACTCGGCGTAGTAGGAGCGCTGCCGGTTGTAACGGTTGCGGTATGTGACGTGCACCTGCTGGTCGGAGCCGTGCAGGATCGCCTTGCGGGCGGCCGCCGGCAGTCGCTCCCACGGGGTGTCCATCGAAAAGCCCAGGCCGTTGGCCAGGCCCTGCAGCAGCCGGGTGAAGTACTCGCTGGTGGTGCCGCCGGCCCACGGCTGGATCGCCCCCTCGGTGAGTGTCGCCGACGGATCGGGCACCACCAGCTCGGGATCAACCTCCTTGCGGGTGCCAAGGCCCGTGCACTCGGGGCACGCGCCGAACGGTGAGTTGAAGGAGAAGGACCGCGGCTCCAGCTCGTCGATCGCCAGCGGGTGGTCGTTCGGGCAGGCCAGTCGCTCGGAGTAGCGGCGTTCCCGATGCTCGTCGCCCTCCTCCAGGTCGACGAACTCGAGCAGGACGACCCCGTCGGCCAGACCAAGGGCTGTCTCCACCGAGTCGGTGATCCGCTGTTTGGCGGTCGGCCGGTTCACCAACCGGTCGACCACGACCTCGATGGAGTGCTTCTCCTGCTTCTTGAGCTTCGGCGGCTCGGCCAGCGAATGGACAACGCCGTCCACCCGGGCCCGCGCGTAGCCCTTGCCGTGCAGCTCGGCGAACAGGTCGGCGTACTCGCCCTTACGTTCCCGAACCACGGGTGCCAGCACCTGGAACCGGGTGCCCTCGGCCATCTCCAGCACCCGGTCGACGATCTGCTGCGGGGTCTGCCTGGAGATGGGCTGACCGCAGATCGGGCAGTGCGGGTGGCCGATGCGTGCATACAGCAGCCGCAGGTAGTCGTAGATCTCGGTGATGGTGCCGACCGTGGACCGCGGGTTGCGGGAGGTGGACTTCTGGTCGATGGAGACCGCCGGGGACAGTCCCTCGATGAAATCGACGTCGGGCTTGTCCATCTGGCCCAGGAACTGGCGGGCATACGAGGACAGCGACTCGACATACCGCCGCTGGCCCTCCGCGAAGATCGTGTCGAACGCCAGCGACGACTTGCCGGACCCCGACAGACCGGTGAAGACCACCAGCGAATCCCGCGGCAGGCTGATGTCGACGTTCCGCAGGTTGTGCTCGCGGGCGCCGCGCACGATGAGGTGGTCCATCACGCAGCACATGCTAGGCGCGGGCACTGACAGTCCCCGGTCAGTCCCGCACCACTCCCGATCCGCGCAGGTCGGACGGGACTGGCAGGGTGTGGTCATGGATGACGAGCACAGCAAGCCCGTCCGTTGGGCGCTGGCCGGTTACGGGGCGGGCGGCCGGACCTTCCACGCCCCGCTGATCCGATCGGCGGCCGGGATCGAGTTGGTGGCGGTGGTGACCGGGTCGCCGGAGCGTCGGGCGCAGGTACAGGCGGACGATCCGGGGACCGCGACCGTGCCGGCGCTGGCGGACCTGCCCGCGCTGGGTGTCGCCGGCGTCACCGTCACCACCCCCAACACCACCCACGCGCCGCTGGCGCACGAGGCGCTCGACCTCGGTCTGCACGTCGTGGTGGACAAGCCGTTCGCGTTGACCGCAGCCGATGCGGCGGCCGTTGTCGAGCACGCGGAACGGGTCGGCAGGTCGGTGATCCCCTATCAGAACCGGCGCTGGGACAGCGACCTGCTCACCGTCCGCCGGCTGCTGGACGAGGGAGTTCTCGGCCGCGTGCACCGGTTCACCTCCCGGTTCGACCGGTTCCGGCCGGTCAAGGCGAGTTGGCACGGCGCGTCCGTCGCCGAGGGCGGCGGGGTGCTGTTTGACCTCGGCCCGCACCTGATCGACCAGGCGACCCACCTGTTCGGGCCGATCGAATCGGTGCACGCGGACCTGCAGACCGTGCGGCCCGGAGCGGGCGCCGAAGACCAGATCGAACTGCACCTGCTGCACACGAGCGGGGTCCGCACCACGCTCGCGGCGGGGCTGGCGTCGGCGGCCCCCGGTCCGCGCCTGCAGGTCAACGGCGACCGGGGCGGGTTCGTCATCGACGGGTTCGACATCCAGGAGACGCAGCTGAAGGCCGGCGGGTCACCGGCGACGCTCGGTGCGGCATTCGGCGTGGAGCCCGAGTCGGCGTGGGGCCGGCTGTACCTGGGCGACGGGCCGGCCGACCCGGTACCGAGCGAACGCGGCGCCTGGGACACCTTCTATCCGGCCGTCGCCCGTGCGGTGCGCGGGCTCGGCCAGCCACCGGTGCGGGCGCGAGACGCCGTCGCCACCGCCCGGGTGCTCGACGCGGCCCGGACATCGGCGGCACAAGGAACAGTGGTGCGGATCGCCTAGGGTCGGCGCCATGACCGACCAACCCACCGGCTACACCGGCCACGTCGACCCGAACGGCCCGCCGTCCACCCGGGACCTGCCGGACGTCACGATCACCAAGCTGTCCGTCGGTCCGATGGACAACAACGCGTACCTGCTGGTGTGCAAGTACACCGGGGAGGCGCTGCTGATCGACGCGGCGAACGACGCGGACCGGATCCTCGGGCTGCTGGACGGCGGCTCCGGAGGACCGATCCGGCTTCGGCGGATCGCCACCACGCACCGGCACCGGGACCACCACCAGGCGCTGGCCGACGTGGTCGCGGCGACCGGCGCCCGCACCCTGGCGGGTCGCGACGACGCGGACGCCATGCCGGTGCCGATCGACGTCCCCCTCGACCACGGCGACACCGTCAGGACGGGCGACTCATCGTTGGACGTCATCGCCCTCCGCGGGCACACACCCGGATCGATCGCCCTGCTCTACAGCGATCCGAGCGGCCACGGCCACCTGTTCACCGGCGATTCGCTGTTCCCCGGCGGCCCCGGCAAGACCGACGGCCCCGACAACTTCACCTCGTTGATGGACGACCTCGAGGAGCGTGTCTTCGGGGTGCTGCACGACTCGACCTGGGTGTACCCGGGTCACGGCGACGACACCACGCTCGGCGCTGAGCGGTCACAGCTGGCGCAATGGCGGGCCCGGGGCTGGTAGGCACACCCAGCCCGGAGCCCGCCGGTCCGCGCAGCGTCAGCGGGTCAGCGCCACCTGCTCCGAGGCGCCCTCGGCGTCGTCCGGCCGGTCCGCACCGGTCCGCCCGGTCCGTCCGACCCGCCTGAGCCCGACGAACGCCGCCAGGCCGCCGGCCGCGACCAGCGCGGCGGCGAGCAGCAGGCCCGTCCGGTAACCGCCGAGGAACGCGTCGGTCGCCGCCTCCCCCGCCGCCAGGAGGGTCGACTGCCGGGCGGTGAGCACGGCACCGATCACCGTGATGCCCAGCAATCCCGCCACCTCGCGGGTGGCGTTGAAGATTCCGGAGGCCACGCCCGCCTCGCCCCGGGGCATCGCGTCCAGCACGCTCGCCGTCAAGGGCACGGTCAGCCCGCCGCCCACCCCGATCACGGCGAATGCCGGCATCAGGTCCCAGAATCCGGCATCGGCGCCCAGCAGGCTCACCGACGCGATCCCACCGGCCATCATCAGCATCGCCAGCGGCACCACCCGCCCGGCTCCGATCCGATGCGACACCCGTTCGGAGACAACTGCACCGGCGGCCATCAGCAGGGCCATCGGGACGAACGTGGCACCGGCCTCGGTCGGTGAGAAGCCGAGCACGCCCTGCAGGTACAGCGAGGTGAAGAAGTAGATCCCGAACAGCCCGAAGGCCCACATCATCAGGGCCACCACGCCGCCGCCGAAGACCCGTTCGCGGAACAGCGACATCGCGACCATCGGTTCGGCGGCGCGCCGCTCCAGCAGCACGAAGAGCACGCCCAGACCGGCCGCGACGGCGAAGCAGCCGATGATCAGTGGTGAGGTCCAGCCGCGGTCGTGGCCCTCGATGAGCGCGAACGTCAGTGCGAACAGCGCAGCCGCCGAGGTGATGACGCCGGGGATGTCGAAGCGGCGGGGCGAGTTGGCGTTGCGCGATTCGGTGATCACGGCCGCGCCCAGCACCAGGGTGGCGATGCCGACCGGCACGTTGATGAAGAAAATCCAGCCCCAGCTCAGGTGTTCGGACAGCAACCCGCCCAGCAACGGTCCGACGGCCAGCGCCAGCGCGCCGACGGCGCTCCAGATGCCGACCGCCGCGGCCCGCTGGCGGCCCTCGGCGAAGGTGGCCGAGATGATCGCCAGGGTGGTCGGTGTCAGCAGGGCGGCACCCAGCCCCTGCACCGCCCGGCTGGCCACCAGCACGTCGACGCTGCCGGCGAACCCGGCCACCAGGGAGGACGCGGTGAAGATCGCCAGGCCGACCAGGAAGACCCGCTTGCGACCCCACACGTCGGCGAGCCGGCCACCGGCGAGCAGCAGGCTGGCGAAAACCAGGATGTAGGAGCTGACGATCCATTCAAGGCCCGATGTGGTCAGGTGCAGATCGCGCTCGATGGCCGGGATGGCGACGTTGACGATGTTGTTGTCCAGGTAGCTCATGAACGTCGCCAGCGCCACCGCCAGCAACGTGAGCCTCGATCGGTCCACCACTCCTCCTTTACGCCGTACATCTACGCCGTATAGCTAACGCTTTACGGCGTAGAGTTGTCAACATGGTTCCGAAAACCGACGTGGGCACGGCACTGTCCAGGGAGGCGGTGATCGACCGCGCCCTCGAGGTGGCCGACCACGAGGGGCTGGCGGCGGTCTCCATCCGACGCATCGCCCAGGACTTCGGCGTCACCCCGATGGCGCTGTACTGGCACGTGAAGAACAAGGACGAATTGCTGGCCGCGATGGGCGACCGGGTGCTGGACGTCATCGAGGTGCCCGCGCCGCCCGCCGCCGGCGGACTCGACCGGCTGCGCCCGCTGCTGGGCCTCCTGGTCGATGCGCTGCACCGGCACCCAGGCAGCACCGACCTCGTCCGCGGGCGGATCCTGCACTCCGAGACGGGGCAGCAGCTGTCCGAGCAGGCGCTCGGCATCCTCGCCGACGCCGGCTTCGACCGGCAGCGCCGGGCCGACCTGGCCAGGGCCGCCCTGCAGTCGGTCGTCATGCTGGTGGTCGGCGCGCCGGGCGCGGAACCCGATGTGCCCGAACAGGATCGGCAGCAGATGCGCGAGGCGAAGCAGGCCGCGTTGGCCGCACTGCCCCGGGACCGCTTTCCGCACCTGGTCGACTGCGCCGGTGCGCTCACCCACTGCGAGGACCCGGAGGCGTACTACGCCAACGGGATCGACCTGTACCTGGCCGGTGTGCAGGCCCTGGCCGCACGCCTCACTCGCAGGTAGGACAGAACGCGCGCGTGTGACCCGCCCCGCATGGACGGCTTGCCCCGGGTCGTGCCAAGATAGTTAGCAACGTTAACTACTTGGAAGGCCCACCATGATGAACCCCATGACCGGGGAGGAGATCGCCCCCGCGAATCCGGCCCCGCCGACGCCGGCCGTCACGTCCGTCCACGCCACCCAAGGGCACTCCGACGGGCCTACGCACAATGCCATCCCGGAGCACACCCCACCCCCGTCCGGGCAGCCCATCGCCGTCTGGGTGCTCGCGTTCGCGGCGATGGTCTCGTTCATGGGCATCGGCCTCGTCGATCCCATCCTGAAGTCCATCGCCGCCAACCTCGACGCGACCCCGAGCGAGGTGTCGTTGCTGTTCACCAGCTACCTGCTGGTCACCTCCATCGCCATGCTGATCACCTCGTTCGTGTCCAGCCGCTTCGGCGGCCGCACGACCCTGCTGGCCGGACTGGTCGTCATCATCGTGTTCGCCACCCTGGCCGGAACCTCCGACTCGGTTGCCGCCCTCGTCGGCTGGCGGGCCGGCTGGGGACTGGGCAACGCGCTGTTCATCGCCACCGCCCTGGCCGCGATCATCGCGGTCGCCCGCGGCGGAGCGGAAAGGGCGGTCACCCTGTACGAGGCTGCGCTCGGCGTCGGCATTTCGGTCGGCCCATTGGTGGGCGCGTTCTTGGGCACGATCAACTGGCGAGCACCGTTCTTCGGCGTCGCCGTGCTGATGGGCCTTGCCCTGCTGGCGATCTCGCTGTTCCTGAAGGACAGGGTCAGGGTGACCCACGCCATCCGGCCGGCCGACCCGATCCGGGCACTGGGCCATGGCGGCCTGCTGGTGCTGGGCATCGCCGCGCTGCTGTACAACGGCGGCTTCTTCGCGGTGCTCGCCTTCACCCCGTTCACGTTGCCCTACAGCGCCTTCGGCATCGGCATGCTGTTCTTCGGCTGGGGCGTGCTGCTGGGCATCTGCGCGGTGTGGGGAGCGCCCTGGATGCACCGCCGGTTCGGCCTGATCAACGCGTTCGCGATCACCCTCGGGGTGTTCACCCTGATCATGGTCGGGCTGGCCGTCGGCGTACAGAACCATGCCGTGGTGACCGTGCTGGTGATCGTCTGCGGAGCTCCGCTCGGCGTGCTCAACACGCTGTTCACCGAGGCGGCCATGAACGTCTCGCCGGTGCCGCGCCCCGTCGCGTCGGCCGGCTACAACTTCGTCCGCTTCCTGGGTGCCGCGGCTTCCCCGTTCATCTGCGGCAAGCTGGGCGAGGAGATCGGGTTGTCCGCGCCGTTCTGGTTCGGCGCCGCCTGCGTCGTCGTCGGCCTGGGTGTGTTGCTGGTGTTCGGCCGGAAGTACCTGGCGGCCATCAACTCCCGGCACTGACCGGCCACCGTCAACGCCGCCCGGTCACCGCGCCGCCGGCGGATGCGGGCATCAGCACCGCCTCCAGCAGCGGCACCAGCAGGATCACCCCGAGCAGCACGAAGGCGATCCGGTAGGCGGTCCCGGGGTCCCCGGACAGCCCCAACAACTCGCCAAGCGGATCACCGAGCCGGACCAGCAACGCGCCGATCGCGATGCCCAGCCCGGCACCGAGCTCCTGCAGGGTGGCGTGCAGGGTGTTGGCGTGGGCCATCCGGTCGCCGGGCACGTCGGCGAAGGCCACGCTGTTGTACGCGGAGAATCCCACCGACCGGAAGATACCGCTGACCGCCAGCACGATCACGATGACGGCCACCGGCGTCGCGGGCCGCAGGAGGGCCATCGCGACCAGGGCGCCGATGGACATCGCCAGGGCGATCAGCAGGACCGTCCGGATGCCCAGTCGGCGCATCAGCGGGGTGGTCAGCGGTTTGATGCCGAGGTTCCCGGCGAACAGGGCGATGACGATCCCGCCGGCCTGCGCGGCCGTCCACCCGAAGCCGAGCTGGAACAGCAGCGGCAGCAGGAACGGGATCGCGCTGATCACCAGCCGGAACACGGTGCCGCCGGCGACCGCGGCGCGCAGGCTGTGGATCCGCAGCGTGCGCAGGTCGAGCAGCGGGTGCGCCGAGTGCAACAGGTAGCCGATGTCGACGGCCAGGACGAGTGCCGCGGTGCCCAGCGCGATCAAGATGAACGCGACATTCGGCCAGGTACCGATCTGCCCGGTGCCGATCTGCTCCAGACCGATGACGAGCGCGGCCACCCCGACCGCGGTGAGCAGGAAGCCCCGCCAGTCCAGGCGTCGACGCTCCGGGGAACGCACATCCGGCACCAGGCGCAGCGCCAGGATCAGGCCGACGATGCCGAGCGGCACGTTGATCAGGAAGATCCACCGCCACGACGCGAACTCGGACAGGAACCCGCCCAGCGGCGGGGCCAGCACCGGGGCGACCAATGCCGGCCAGGTGAGGTAGGCGATCGCCTTGATCAGCTCCGTCTTGGGGGTGCTGCGCAACACGACCAACCGGCCGACCGGGACCATCATCGCGCCGCCGATGCCCTGGCACACCCGTGCGAGGGTCAGCGCGGTCAGGGTCGGCGCCAGCGCGCAGCCGACGGATGCGACGGTGAACAGCGAGATCGCCATCGCGAACACCGCCTTCGCCCCGAATCGGTCGGAGAGCCAGCCACTGGCAGGGATCAGCACGGCCACCGCCAGCAGGTAGGCGGTGATCGCGACATTGATCTGGACCGGCTGCACACCGAGGTCGGCGGCAATCGCGGGAGCGGCCGGCGCGATGATCGTCGCGTCCAGGTTCTCCATGAAGAACGCGCCGGCGATCAGCACGGCCAGGGCACGGGAGAAGCCCGGCCGCCTTGGACGATCCGATGTCACCCGGACACTTTGCCAGGCGCCGACATCCACGACGTCGCGGCCCATGACAGATGTCATGCCGAACAGGTGACAGCCGCCGCAGCCGCCGCACGCGCGTCCGGACGACCCTTGGGCTCATGACCACCAACCCCACCCAGGCGCCGGACGGCGCCGCGGTCCGGCTCACCGGGCTGCACAAGAGATTCGGCCAGGTGCACGCGGTCCGCGGCGTCGATCTGCTGATCGCGCCCGGCGAGGTCGTCGCGTTCCTCGGCCCGAACGGGGCCGGCAAGTCCACGAGCATCGACATGCTGCTCGGCCTCACCCGGCCGGACGCCGGCACCGTACGGGTCTTCGGAACCGATCCGGTGACGGCGGTGCAGGCCGGCCGGGTCGGTGCGATGTTGCAGGCGGGAGCGCTGCTGCCGGATGTCACCGTCCGGGAGCTGGTGAGCCTGTTCGCCGGCCTGCACCGGCATCCGATGCCGGTGACCCGGGCGATGGAGCTGGCCGGGATCACCGACATCGCCGGTCGCCGGACCCAGAAGCTCTCCGGCGGTCAGGCGCAGCGGGTCCGCTTCGCGCTCGCCCTGATCCCGGATCCCGACCTGCTGGTGCTCGATGAGCCGACCGCGGCCATGGACGTCGAGGTGCGCCGCGCGTTCTGGGCGTCCATGCGGGAGTTCACCGGCACCGGGCGCACGGTTCTGTTCGCCACCCATTACCTGGACGAGGCCGACCAGTTCGCCGACCGCGTCGTGGTGCTGTCCGGCGGTGTCGTCGTCGCCGACGGCACCGGCGCGCAGATCAAGGCCACGGTCGCCGGCCGCACGATCTCCGCGGTCGCCGACGGGGCCACGCTTGAGCAGCTTGCCCGGCTCCCCGGCGTCCTCGGCGCCGACCGTCAGGCCACCCGAACACTGTTGCGCTGCAACGACTCCGATCTCGCGCTGCGCGCCCTGCTCGACCGCTTCCCGCAGGCTCATGACATCGAGGTCACCGCCGGCAACCTCGAGGACGCATTCCTCGAACTCGTTGCCACATCCCGCCAGGAGACCGGCCGATGACCAACCGTATGAACACCGCCATGACCACCCGCTACGCGCTGGCATCCACCCGACTGGCGTTCCGCAACGTGCGGTTCCTGGTCCTGACGGTGGCACTGCCGCTGCTGCTGTTCCTGCTCTACTCGAACGTCTACCGGGGCCAGGATGCCGGGAACGGGCTCAGCGTGGTCGCCTACCTGATGGTGTCGATGGCCTCGTTCGGCTGTATCGGCGCCGCCATCAACACCGGCGCGCGGATCGCCGTCGAACGCCAGGTCGGCTGGAATCGGCAGCTGCGGCTCACCGCCCTGCCGGGACCCTCCTACCTGATCGCCAAGGCGGTCGTGTCGATGCTGGTCACCCTGCCCGCCCTGCTGCTCGTGTTCCTGGCCGGCGCCACCGTCGGCGACGTGCACCTGAGCGCCACCCAATGGCTGGGCACCGGGCTCGCGGTCTGGCTGGGTCTGATCCCGTTCGCGGTGCTGGGCCTGGTCATCGGGTTCGCCGGGACGGTGGACACCGTGCAACCGATCTCGATGATCACCTACCTTGGTCTGTCCATCCTCGGTGGCCTGTGGTTCCCGGTGGAGGCGTTCCCCACGTTCCTGCAGGACATCGCCCGGATCACCCCGTCCTACTGGCTGGCCGACCTGGGCCGCAGCGTCCTGGCCGGCGACGGGGTGCCGATGAACGCCGTGCTCGTGCTGGCGGCGTGGACGATCGTGCTGGGTGTCGTCGGAGTCTGGTCCTACCGGCGCAGCGGCACCAGGGTGTGAGCGGAGGATGATGACCGGATGAACGCACCGCCCGGCCCGGACCTGGACGAGCGGCGGGTGTACGGCCGGCGTCGCTGGGAGTTGGGCGGCACGCTCGCCCAGCTGTTCCTGATCTCCGCGTACGTCTCGGTCGCGACCTCGGATCTGCCGCTCGTCACCAAGGTGTGGTCGCTGGGCCTGCTGGCCACGTTCACCGCCGTCTACATCTTCGTCCCCGGCCGGTGCCTGTTCAGCCCGATGCCGGTCAAGATCGCAGTCATCGCCGCCCTGCTGGTGCTGTCCATCCCCCAGTTCCTGGTGATTGGGTCGTCGGCGACCGCGATGTGGATCTTCGCCGCGGTGGTCGGCGGGTTCCTGCTGCCGGACTGGGCGGCGATCGGCCTGGGCGTCGTGCTGGCCGGGGGGATGCTGGTCGTCGACCGGGCCTTCGGTGATCCGCCGAGTTGGGAGCTGGCGCTCACCACGGTCGCGATGACCGCGTTCATGGTCGGGTTCGTCGGCAACATCAGGCTCAACCGTGAGCTGCGCCACACCCGGGAGGCGCTCGCGGTCGCCGCGGTGGCCGCGGAGCGGGAACGCATCGGTCGGGACCTGCACGACATCCTCGGTCATTCGCTGACCGCGATCGCGGTGAAGGCGGGGCTCGCGCGCCGGTTGATCGGGCGGAACGACGAGGCCGCCACGGCCGAGATCGGCGATGTGGAACGGCTCGCCCGGGAGGCACTGGCCGACGTCCGGGCCACCGCGTCCGGATATCGCGACGTGTCGCTGGCCGGTGAGCTGGCCGTGGCGGGCAGCGTGCTGCGGGCGGCGGGAATCACCGCGAACCTGCCCACCAGCATCGACGACGTCGATGCCGCGCACCGGGAGGTGTTCGGGTACGTGGTGCGCGAGGCGGTCACCAACGTGGTCCGGCACACGCAAGCCAGCACGTGCACGATCACCATCGGCCCGGGCCGGGTGCGGATCGTCGACGACGGCAACGGTCCCGCCGGCCCGGGCGGCCCGGCGGGATCCGGCAGCGGGCTGGCCGGGTTGACCGATCGGGTCCGGGCGGCCGGGGGAACGCTGGAGGCCGCTCGGCGACCGGGCGGCGGGTTCGAGGTGCGGGCCACCATGCCGCAGGCGGTCGCCTCCCCGGCGACACCCGTCCTGGAGCGGCAACACCGGTGACCGAGACCATCCGGGTGCTGGTCGCGGACGACCAGGCCCTGATCCGCGGTGCGTTCGCCGCGCTGATCGACCTGGAACCGGACATGACGGTGGTGGCCCAGGTCGGTACCGGCGACGACGTGCTGCCCGCGGCGCTGCGCGAGCAACCGGACGTCGCCCTGCTGGACGTGCAGATGCCGGGTCTGGACGGGCTGGCCGCCGCGGCGATCGTGGCGCAGCGGGTGCCGTCCTGCCGGGTGATCATCCTGACCACCTTCGGGCGCCCCGGGTACCTGCGCCGGGCGATCCAGGCGCACGCCGCCGGGTTCATGGTCAAGGATGCCCCGCCGGAGACGCTGATCGACGCGATCCGCCGGGTGCACTCCGGGCTGCGGGTGGTGGATCCGGATCTGGCCGCAGAGAGCCTGGCCCTAGGCGAATCGCCACTCACCGGCCGGGAACGGGACGTGCTGCTGGCCACCGAGGGCGGTGGCACCGTCGGACAGATCGCCAAACGGTTGTTCCTGTCCGAGGGCACCGTGCGCAACCACCTGTCGTCGGTCATCGGCAAGACGGGCGCAGCCACCCGCGCGGACGCGCTGCGCATTGCCACCGAGCGCGGCTGGATCTAGCGAGCCGGCCGGGCGAGCACCGCGGTGGCCAGAAGGGCGGCGATGGCCCCGCCGGCGACGACAGCGGCCATCGGGAGCGCGCTGCCCTCACCGAGAGCCAGCAACGGCGAAACCAGGATGCCGCCGCCGAACATGCAGGCGCCGAGCACCGCGGAGGCCGCGCCGGCCGCCGGGGCCCGCTCGACCCCGAGCACCGTGGCGTTGGCCGAGATCAGGCCGCGCGTCGTCACGACGATGAACAGCGGAATGAGCACCGCGATCACACCCATGCCGGCCCCGAGCGGTGTGCCGAGCAACAGCAACAGCACGACGCCGGCGATCGACGACACGACCAGGCCGAACACCAGCAGCCGGCGAACCGGGATCTGCTTGACCAACCGTGCGTTCACCAGCCCGAGCAGGATCATGCCGGCGGCGTTGACCGCGAACATCAGGCTGAACTGCATCGGGGTCAGGCCGAACTGGTCCTGCAGCACGAACGACGACCCGGAGATGTAGCCGAACAGCGACGCGTAGGCGAAGGCGACGGTCAGCGCGTAGCCGACGAACACCCGGTCCTTCATCAGCTTGCCGAAGGCGCGTCCGGTCTCGCCGAGGCCGCCGGTGTGCCGGCGCTCGACGGGCAGGGTCTCCGGAATCGCCCGCCAGGCCACCGCGGTCAGCACCAGGCTGATGACCGCCAGCAGGTAGAACATCGGCTGCCAGCTGCCGGTGATGGACAGCATGACGCCGCCGATGACCGGCGCGAGGATCGGCGCGACGCTGGACACCGTCATGAACAGCGAGAACAGCCTGGCTGCGGCGACCCCGCGGGCGACGTCGGCGGCGATGGCGCGGGCCAGCACGATGCCGCCGGCGCCGGCGGCGCCCTGCAGGAACCGCCAGGCCACGAGCCAACCGACGGAGGGTGCCAGCGCGCACAGCAGCGACGCGAGTGCGCACACCAGGGTGGAGCCGAGCAGCAGCCTGCGGCGACCCCAGGCATCGGACATCGGGCCCAGCACCAGCTGACCGATCAGCAGGCCGATCACGTCGGCGGTCAGCGTCAGCTGCACCGCCGCGTCGGTGGTGCCGAGGTCGTCGGCCAGCAGCGGGAACGCGGGCAGGTACAGGTCCATGGACAGCGGGCCGAAGGCGGTGAACCCGCCCAGCAGCAGGGTGAACAGGATCATTCGCCGGCCCTGCAGCAGGCCGGTCAGTCGGTCGTTCTCATCGGTGGGTCTGTCGGTGGGTCTGTCGGTGGGTCTGGAGGTCATGCATCAATGCTCGGATCTGTGCTTCAATCTGTCCAACACATGATTTCGACAGGAACAATCTATGGTTCAGATCGATGTGCGACAGCTGGAGTATTTTGTCGCGGTCGCCGAGGAACTCAACTTCACCCGGGCTGCGCGGCGCTGCCACGTGGTGCAATCCGCGCTGAGCTACCAGATCGCCAGGCTCGAACGAGAGACCGGTGTCACCCTGTTCGAGCGGACCAGCCGGTCGGTCGCCCTGTCGGCCGCCGGCCGCACGCTGCTTCCGCGCGCGCGGGGAATCCTGGCCGAGCTCGATCTGGCCGCGGCCGAGCTGACCGCGCTCGCCGGGATGCTGACCGGACGCCTCCGGCTCGGATTGATCGGTTCGGCCGCGGCCGCACCCGCCGTGGAGAACGCGCTGATCACCTTCCATCGGCGGCACCCCGGCGTGGAGGTCACCGTGGCGGACACCGGCAGCGCGGACATGGCCGCCCGCATCCGCGCCGGAGACCTGGATCTGGCCTTCGTAGGGTTGTTCGCCGATCAGGTACCCGCCGACCTCGCGCACCGGGTGCTGACCGTGGAGCCGCTGGTGGCGGTGCTGCCGCCGGGTCACCCACTGGCCGCCGCGGATCCGATCGCGCCCGCCGATCTTGCCACCGACGAGTTCGTGGAGATGCGGCCCGAGTCCGGGCTTCGCCGTCAGGTGGACGCCGTGTTCGCCCGTGCCGGCATCCAGCGATCGATTGCGTTCGAGCTGAGCACGTCGGACAACGTCGTGCGGTTCGTCCAGCTGGGCTTCGGTGTTGCGCTGGTGCCCCGGTCGTCGACCACCGGCCGAGACGTGGTGGCGGCGGCCCTCACCGACCCCGAGGCGGCGCACCCGGTGAGTCTGGTGCACCGCGCTCCGGCGCCGTCCGCCCCGTCGGCCCGCGCCTTCCTGGCCTTGCTCGGCGCCTGAGCGTGCGACCGTTCGCGGATCGGGCGTTTCCGCGGAAGCGCCGTCGACGTATCGATTGACCGGATTGTCGTTTCCGCGGGGACGTCCGTCGCCACTGTCGGACGCCGTTCGTAGCCTTGAGCGCATGGCACACACATTTCAGGTCACCGTCGACAGCGCCGACCCGCACGCCCAGGCGGACTGGTGGTCGCAGGCGCTCGGCTGGACCATCGAACCCAGCGACGAGGCGTTCATCCGCAGGATGGTCGAGGCCGGGTATGCCGCCGAGTCGGACACCACGACACACGATGGTGTGCTGGTGTGGAGGGCGGGCCAGGCGATCAACAACCCCGACGGCGGGATGCCGCGGGTGCTGTTCCAACTCGTCCCGGAGGGCAAGACGGTGAAGAACCGGATGCACCTGGACATCCGGGTGGGCGAGGAGAACATCGAGAACGAGGTGGCGCGGTTGACCGCGGCGGGCGCAAGTGAGCTGCACCGCGGGCGGCAGGGCCCGAACTGGTGGGTGACCATGACCGACCCCGAGGGCAACGAGTTCTGCGTCAGCTGACCGGGCGGCAGCCCACCTGCTCTGCCAGCCAGCGAACGATCTCCTCACCCGCCAGGACCCCGATGTTCGCGGTCACCCGAACGTGAGGAGCCTGCCATCCCGACTCGTACAGCTCGCCGTGCCCCGGGCGGATGCCGTCGTTCGCCACGGCCAGCATGCCTGCGTCCAGGGCGCCGTCGCCTGCGGCCAGCAGGCGGGTGCCGCCGGCACGCACGACGACCTCGGCGACCGCCGCCTCCTTGGTCAACGTGGCCGGCAGCGCGTAGATCTTGCGACCCTGCATTGACACGAGCCAGCCGCGGTCGGCGCACCAACCGGCCAGGTCCCGGACGAAACCCCAAGGGAGGGTATGGATATCGACGACGATGTAACAGAACAGGTCGTCCGCGATCCGCCTGCTGCGTACCCAGGGGCCGGTCGCGACCGTGTCGACGTGCGTGACCACCTCGCCAAGGCTCGTCCCGGCCGCGGCGGCGCGCGCGTCCACGCCGGTCCGCCATTCGGTATCGGGCGCGCCGTCGACGAGGATCTGGCCGCCGTTGCTGACCACGGCGAAAGGGACCGGCCCGCCCGGCAACTCGACGCGCGCGTACTGAGCGGGAGTGCGGGTGGTGGTCGGCACGAGCACCGCGGCGCGACGAACCTCCAGGAGGATCCGGTGCGCGGACTCGGTCATGTACGACTGCGGCCGCCCGTCCAGGACCTCGACGCAGACAAGTGCGGGATCGAGCGATCCGATCGCGGACGCGGAGTAGACGAGCGTGCGGTCCAGGTCGGTGGCCACCACCGTCCGCCCCGTCACCATGCGCCCCGTCACCGTGCGCCCCGTCACCATGCGCTCAGCCCTCCCCCGCCTCGCCGCGCATCCGCCGGACCAGCCCGACGCAGGAGTACGCCAGGTCGGGCACCACCTCGACGGGCACCCCGCGGTCGGCGGCCAGCAGCCGCAGGTGCCGATGATCGGGATCGTCCGGTTCGCGGACCAGAATCCGCCACGGCACCCGGCGCAGCAGCACCCGCGTGGCCTCGCCGACACCGGGCTTGACGAAGTTGACCGAGTCGATGCCGTACCGCTCCCGGATCCGTTCCACCGCCGTCCACCCGGCGAAGGTCGCGGTCCGGTCCGACCCCGCCAACGCCGCCATCTCGGCGCGCACGCGGTCGACGACCTCGCCGAACCTGTCACTGACCGCGTCCAGGAAGGTGCCCGACACGTCACGGTCGGCGAGCCCGGCATAGAACTTCGCGCCGTGGAACTCGCCCGGGCCGATCAGGTCGCGGTTGAGGACCGTCCGCGACACCAGCCCGCTGACCGTCGAGTTCAGGCAGGCGGACGCAATGAGGAAGTCGTCCCGCGTGCCGAAGGTGCGCACGCAGTGTCCCGGGTCGGCCAGCACCGCCAGGTCGTCGGAGAACACCGGCCCGCCGGATCGCCGCACGTCATCGAGGGCCTCGGTCAGCTCCCGGGCGATCGCGCCCTTACCGGTCCAACCGTCGACGAACACCACCGACGTCGGGTCGTGCCGGTCCGCCAGGAACCGCAGCGCAACCTCGTCGATGCCCCGCGCGCGGACGATCGACACCGCGTAGTGCGGAAGCTCCAACCCGTGGAACCGGCGGGCCCAGCGTCGCATCAGAATGCCGACCGGCGTCCCGGCCC
Source organism: uncultured Actinomycetes bacterium (assembly GCA_964476495.1). GTDB lineage: Bacteria > Actinomycetota > Actinomycetes > Mycobacteriales > Nakamurellaceae > Nakamurella. Next base: position 17,242 of record CAYZBB010000048.1, read on the forward strand.
GGGCCAGCGACGCGAGCACCACATCGGGTCCCCGTTCGGCCAGCACCAGTTCGGTCACCGCACCCACCGCGCGCGCCAGCCGAGATGCGGTGCCGGCCAGGATCGCGTCGAACAGCGACTGGTAGGCCGGATCGGGCTGGTACTCCACGGGCAGCGACTCGGCGTAGTGGGCCAGGCCGGCCTGGATCGCCGCCTCCCGGTGCGCGGCGTCGGACTCGAGGTCGACCGCGGACAGGTCCGTCAGCAGCCAGGACACCTCGTCCGGGTGATAGCTGCCGAACGCCGGCCCGACCAGCGGGGACGGCAGGCCGGTGGCGGCAGTCATCCGTGCCCCGCGAGGCGGGCAAGCACCACGGGTGCCCCGGTCGCCGCGGCCACGGTGTGCGCCACCCCGCCCGGACCGGTGACCGCGTGCCCGTCGTCGACGACGACGATCAGATCGGCCTCGTCCGATCCGACCTCGCCCACCCTCACCGGCCAGCGGGCGTTGTACACGTGCCGGACCGCCCGATCGTCCCCGGCGGGATGCACCCGGGAAAGGAAGTCGATCCGCCGCCGGATCGGGTAGCCCGGATCGTCGATCGCGTGCACCGGGGATCGGGTGGTGGACTGGAACGCGGTCTGCCGGTTCGGTTTCCGCAGCGCCAGGGCGAGCCGCAGCGGGAGGTACATCAGCTCCTCCGTGCCCAGCACCAGCACCCGCCGCGCGTCGCCGCACGCCGGTTCCAGCACACGGGCCGCGACCCGGACGGCGGCATCGAACGGCAGCCGGTCGGCGAGCGCCAGGCCGTGACGGCCACCCTGCGGGACCACGGCCGGCCAGGGCAGCGCAATCTCCCGCACCGGCGGCAGGCCGCCGGCCGTCGGCCGCGGTTCGTCGACCAGGTCACGGGCCACCCGATCCGCCGTGCCCTCCGGCACGGTCACAGCACCGCCAACCAGGGCGACCACGTCGATCCGGCACCGCAACCGGTCGGCCAGCTCCGTACGCACCGCGTCCGCAGCGTCCGTTCGCACGTCCACCAGACCGGCCAGGACATACCGCTCCCTGGGATGCCTGGCGTGTACGGCCTCGATGACGTTCAGCGCGGTCCGGCCGGTGGACAGCTCGTCGTCCACCAGCACCAGCGGCGCGGACCCGGCCATCCCGACGGCGAGTCCGGGTCTGAGCAGGTGGTCGGTGGCATGGGAATGCGACTCGACGAACTCGGCGGCGATCGGAACCGGACCGTCCGGCCGCCGGGTTGAGTGCAGGTACGGCGCGGTCAACTGGTCGGCCACCAGGTGCCCCAGGGAGGTCGCCGTCTCGGCAAACCCCAGAACGAGCGCGTCCGCCGGGGCCGGCGGCGGCAGGCGGTCCGTCAGCCGATCGGGCTGCCCGCCCCGCACAGTCGCCGCCGCGGCGTCCACCCACGACACCGGCACCGCGCCGGCCTCGCCGGCCAGGCACCGCGCGACCAGCGCGCCCAGCAGCCGCCCGCACGCGGCCGCTACCCGGGGGTCCACCGGCAGATGCTTGCCGAGGATGCCGGAGACCAGCAGCTGGGCCCGCTTGGGGTTGCGCCGAAGCGCGATACGGGTCAGGTCACCCATGGTCAGGCCCACCGGAGACGGGCCGTCGCTGACCGCGATGCCGTACCGCTCGGCCGCCCACGAGGTGGTCGTCGCAGGCATCAGGCCGTCGCCTGCAGCGCAGTGAGGATGTCGATGTGCGAGATTCCTGGCCCGGCCGCCCCGAACACCCTGGCCCGCAACAGGGTTCGCTCTGCCCAGATGCGGTGCGGGCGCATCTCGTTCATCTTGTTGCGGTACCCGGAGGCGCGGACCCCGCCATCGGCGGATTCGGGCTCGATGATATCCAGCGCGTCGAGGTACTCCTCGTGCGGAACCACCGACAGGGCGTGCACGGGCGGGATGTGCGACGGGTGGATGACCGACTTGCCGGTCAGCCCGTTCGCCCGGTCAAGGATGGTCTCCCGCATCAGCCCGTCGAGGTCGCGGCTCATCAGCTGCCGCCGCAGCGCGTCGGCGTGCCGTTCCTCGAACGGGGTCTGCCGCAGCTGCGGGCGCAGGATCCGCTCGTGGTTGGCGAAGTACTCCCATACCGGTCCCGTGATGACGAAGCCGGTGCCGTCGGTGCGGCCGAGCTGGTTGACCACCTGGGTGATCAGATCGGCGGCAACACCCACGTCATAGATGCTCAGGTCGCGGTCGCGGCGGATGCCGAACAGACCGCAGAGGTCGGTCGCGCCGATCCGCACCGACAGGACCTGCTCGCGGTAGCGGTCCAGCAGCTCACGGATGCCGACCAGCTCGGCCTCGCGGGACTCCCGGTACAGCACGTCCCGGGTCTCCAGCACCGGCATGGCGTACACCGGGTAGACCGAACGGGCGCCGATCTCGACGACCGCCTGCAGGTATTCCTCGCCGCCCTTGCTGGAGAACTTGGGCAGCACGAACCCGCTGACGATCCGTTGGTCGGCGCCGAGCGCCAGCGCGAGCTCGCGGATGTGCGCCGCCGAACGAACGCGGACGAACAGCAGGGTGTCCGGCGGATCGACGCTGAGCGAGGCCAGGACCTCCCCGGTCGCACCCACCGCGGCAGCAACCGACGGATCGGCGATCGCATCCTCCAGATCGATCACCACCGACCTCGCTCCCCGTTCGGCCCGTCGCCGCACCGTCCGCGCCAGGCCGGGCCGGGTGGCCGGCACGTAAAGGGTGGCCCCCAGTGCGTGGGCGAGCACGCACCGCTCGCTGTCCCGCCCGAACGGTTCCGGTTCGACGTGGAACAACGCGCGGCGGACGTCATCAGCCAACTGGTCGAAGTGCCGCATCGTCCTCCTGTCGGGGTGGGTCGGCCGTCGGGAACTCTGTACCCCGACCGGGAGTTCGGTCCAGGGATAACCGGCCGCTCACCGCAGGTTACTGGGCCTGACCGGCATCCTCGGCGAACGCAGTGCGAACAGACGATCGAGCGGCCGACACGTCGGCCGCCGGGCAAAAGGGGAACAACATGGGTGTGAGCCTGACCAAGGGCGGCAACGTCTCGCTGACGAAGGCCGCTCCGGGCCTGAAGGCGGTGGCGGTCGGCCTGGGCTGGGATGTCCGCTCGACCACGGGCGACGACTTCGACCTGGACGCGAGCGCGTTGGGCCTCGGGCCGAACAAGAAGATCGTCGCCGATGAGTACTTCGTCTTCTTCAACAACACCACCTCACCCGACGGGTCGATCGCGCACCAGGGCGACAACCTCACCGGTGAGGGTGAGGGTGACGACGAGGTCATCAACGTCGACCTTGCCTCGGTCCCGGCGACTGTCGACTCGATCGTGTTCCCGGTGTCGATCTACGATGCCGACTCCCGCGGACAGACCTTCGGTCAGATCCGCAACGCCTTCATCCGGGTGGTCGACCAGTCGAACGGATCCGAACTCGCCAGGTACGACCTGTCGGAGGACGCGTCCACCGAAACCGCGATGGTGTTCGGTGAGCTGTATCGCAACGGCGCCGAGTGGAAGTTCCGCGCCATCGGTCAGGGCTACGCTTCCGGGTTGGCAGGCATCGCCCGCGACTTCGGAGTCAACATCTGAATCTGCGGCGCGAGGTCATCCGACCACCCACGTCCAGTCCGCACCGGGAAAGGCCTCCGTGCACCTGAAGATCTTCTTGTGGTCGTACATCGTCACCGCGTTGTCGCTGGTGGCGGCGTTCGTCTACGGCAGCTGGTCCGCGGTGGTGCTCGCCGCGATCCTGGGCATCCTCGAGGTGTCGCTGTCGTTCGACAACGCGGTCATCAACGCCACCATCCTCGAACGGATGAGTGAGTTCTGGCAGAAGATGTTCCTCACCGTGGGCATCCTGATCGCGGTGTTCGGCATGCGGCTGCTGCTGCCGCTGCTGATCGTCTACTTCGCCGCCGGCCTGCCGCCGGTCGAAGCATTCCAACTGGCGATGAACCCACCCCCCGACGATGCCGCGTACTTCCCCGACGGTTCGCCCAGCTACGAGACCCTGCTCACCGAGGCGCATCCGATCATCGCGTCGTTCGGCGGGATGTTCCTGCTGATGCTCTTCCTCAACTGGCTGTTCGAGGAGAAGGAGCACCATTGGCTCACCTGGCTGGAAAAGCCGCTCGCCAAGGCGGGTCGACTGGATTCGATGGCCATCCTGGTGGCCTGCCTCATCCTGCTGGTCACCTCCGAGACGCTGGCAGAAGACGCCGAGACGGTGCTCTTCGCCGGCCTGCTGGGCCTGGTGGTGTACCTGGCCGTGAACGGGTTGGGGGTGCTCTTCGAGAACGCCGAACACGTCGGTGAGGCGCCGCCCGAGCACGACGTGGATCACCAGGCGTCACCCGCCGGCCGAAACACCAAGCTGGTCAAGGCCGCCGGCAAGGCCGGCTTCTTCCTGTTCCTGTACTTGGAGGTGCTGGACGCGTCGTTCTCCTTCGACGGCGTCATCGGCGCGTTCGCCATCACCTCCGACCCGATCATCATCGCGCTGGGCCTCGGGCTGATCGGCGCCATGTTCGTCCGGTCGCTGACCGTGTACCTGGTCCGCAAGGGCACCCTGTCCGAGTACATCTACCTGGAGCACGGAGCGCACTGGGCGATCGGCGCGCTGGCGATCATCCTGTTCATCTCCATCGGCGTGCACATCAGCGAGTTCATCACCGGCCTGCTCGGCGTCGCCTTCATCGGCGCGTCCCTGTGGAGCAGCATCCGGCGCAACAACCGACTGCGCGCGCAGGGCGAGGAAGTGGGCACGGTCCACGCCTGAACCGGCATCGACCGTTCACCTCCCCGTCCCGCGCACCCGCCCCACCAGGAAAGGACATCGCCGTCCACGATGGCCATCGACTACACGAAGCGTCCGCAAACCGCCCAGCCCGCCCCCGCTGCGAGCGGCGGCAAGGTGATCCTGACCAAGGGCGCGCCAAAGGTGTCGCTGAGCAAGTCCGGCGCTGTGGGCGGGGTGGCCAGGGTCAACCTCAACTGGTCGACCGGCGCACCGCCGCCCCCGGCAACCGGTGGCGGCTTCCTCGCCAAGCTCAAGAGCGCCGCCGGCGGCCCGGCCTCGACCGGTGTCGACCTCGACCTGGGATGCCTGTACGAGCTCGGCGACGGCCGCAAGGGCGTCATCCAGGCGCTGGGCAACGCCTTCGGGTCCCTCAACTCGCCCCCGTTCATCCTTCTCGACGGCGACGACCGCACGGGCAACGCGTCCGGCGGCGAGAACATGTCGATCAACCTCGGGTCGCCGGGACGGTTCCGCCGGGTGCTCATCTTCGCGATGATCTACGAGGGAGCCCCCAACTGGGCCGCCGTTGACGGCGTGGTCACCCTGACGTCGGCAGGCGGGCAGTCGTTCGTGGTGCAACTGGACGAGTCGGACAACGCCGCCCGGATGTGCGCGGTGGCGCAGCTGGTGGAGTCCGGCGGTGAGCTGGTGTTCCAGCGGGAGGTCCGGTACATCCAGGGTGGTCAGATGGCCCTGGACCGCGCCTACGGCTGGGGCATGAACTGGCAGGCGGGCCGCAAGTAGCGGCGGCTCACCACTCGTGCGTTGGCCCACACCTGACCAGGATGTCTCATCGGGAGCGTAGCGCCGGTCCAGGCCGGGGTGTCGCCGCCAGCGGCACGGATACCTGCGGCTCGGGTTCCACCGCAGGCAACGTCGGGGCCGGCGGCGTCCAGGGTCGGATTCGCTCGATCACCTGCGTGTAGAAGCTGTCCACGGCATCGTTGACCGACGCGACGAAGCTTCCGCGGGCACCCGAGCGCTTGGTACCCATCGACTGCGATCGGGAGACGACGAAGCTCGCGGGCTCCCAATCCCTGCCGGGAAGCAGTACCTGTGGGCGTTCACGAACGTCGGACAGGCGCTCGCAGGTCGCGTCAGGGCGAGAAGCGAAGCGTGCCTCCACCAGCAGGTCCTCGGGCGCGTCCCGGAGTTGCCTGGTCAACCAGGTCACCCGGCGGGTCAGCGAGTACTCCCGCGGCGCTGCGACCTCGACCGTGACCAGCACCCGCGACGTGCGCAGGTCCGCGGAGATCCCGATCGGACCCGCCGCGTCCGGAACCCGCAGCGTCGCGCCGAGAAGCCCGTGGTCCGCCAGGTGATGCGTCCCGTCCTCCACGCGCAGGTTCTGATCGGATTGCAGGCGTCGCGGGATGACCTGCTTGACCGGTACGCCCAGCCGGGCAGTCAAACCGAGGCACAACTGGCGGACCAGCTTGTGCCACGCGGAGACCACCGGCGCCGCCTTCCGGTCACCCGGCCGTAGCGTGCCGGCTGCGACGGCCTCACGCACCGACACCCAGGCCGGGCCCATGTCGTTGAACGGCATCGCACCCGAGCGGGGATGCTCCAGATACCTGTCCAGCTCGCTCAGGATCCAGAGCGGCAGTGGGTCGGTGAACCGGTGGTGCGCGAGCAGCATCCTGATCTCGTGCATGACCTCGGACCATGAGATGTGGAAGAGGGCAACGGAGTTCTGCGGCCGCGCGGCTATCTCGACCGGATGGAGGTCCGGATCCGTGGTGATCTGATTGGAGATCGTCAGTACCGCGTCGTACTTGCGGCGCTTCGCCAGTCGCAGGTACGCCTCGACCTGCTCCCTGCCGAGAGTCCCGTCACCGGTCTTTACCTCAACCAATGCCGTCCATATGCGCTGCCCGCGGGAGATCCGGACCACTCCGTCCGGAATGACGCGTTGCTCACCGATGGTGAACCCGACCTCGATGAAGGTCTCCACCGCGCCGGCCGGGGCACCTGCGCGTGCGGTCAACGCGCGGCCGAGCGGGCGCACCGCGGCCATCGACCACAGGAGCGCGGACGTCGCGCGCTTCTCCTGCTCGTCCGTGCCGCCGATCCCGGATATCGAGAACAGTCTCGACGACTGCCATCCGGGATCCTCCGCCAGCCGGACCGGTGGCAGACTCACGGGTTTCGCCTCGGCGACGCGGACCCTGCGCTGCACGACGCGGACGGGCCCTGCGGTCGGCCGGTCTCCGGTCGAGGCGGAGCCGGGTTCGACCCGAGCGCTATCGACCTGTGCGGTACCGGCCGGCTCGGCGGCCGCGTCACCGGTCGGGTCGGCGGGCATGCCCGCGGACGGGTCGGCTTCGTCGATGGTCACGCCGTAGTCGGTGGCCAGGCCGGCCAGGCCGCCCTCCCATCCCTGGCCGATCGCTCGCAGTCGCCAATGGTCGTCCCTGCGATAGACCTCGCCGAGCACCAATGCCCGCTCGGTCGTCAGGCCGGTCACGGGGAAACGGGCTACAGGTTCAGGTTCACCGCCGGAGATCAACCACTCCAGGCGACCGACGTCGGCCATAGGTGTGCCGTCGGTGCTGGCGACGATGACGAGCGAGTGCACATGGGTGTCCACCGCCGGAAGGTCGACCAGGACGTCGTCCGAGCCACCGGAGTCCGTCGTCACCTTTCCCGCGTGCACGACCGACCCGTCCGCGGTGGCGGTCTGGTTGTAGAAGACCATGTCGGCGTCGGATCGAACCCGATGATCGGCTCCCAGGAGCAGGGCCACGAGGTCGACGTCAACCGGATCGGCAGTTGCTTTCCACCGGACACTCAGCCGGACGGTACCCGCAGCCGTGCTCAACGGAATGTTTTGACCCTTGACAAGAACGCATTCCCCCATTGGTCGACAATAGGTCGGTTCGCACGCCTCGGCCCGCCGAACGAATGATCAGACCGATCACGATGCGAATGGCGCCGAATTCAAGCGGACGATGGCAGGATCCTTCGGCTACAGATCGAACTCCGCGGGGGGAATGCCAACGGCGTTGCAGGCTTCCCGCACCGCAGCGCGCTCCTGCGGGTCGAAATTGCCGTCCGCGCCGCCGATGATGATGCCCAGTTGGATGACCGCGCGAGCCAGGTCCGGCTTGTTGCGCAACTTGCCGATGGTGGCGATGGCCTCGATCTTGCCGAACTCGAAGTCGCCGGCCAGCTTGCTGCAGTACCAGTCGAACTTCTGCTGGAGCTCGTCCGGCGGGAACACGGCCAGGACCGAATTCGTTCGGATGAAGCCCGCGGTCTTCGCTTGCTCGCTCGGATCGATCGACCCGTCCGCGGCAGCGATCAGCGCGCACATCGCCATACTGCCGTTGGCGAACTCCTTGTTCTTGAACTGACCCGCCTTGCCGGTCAGCTGCGTGTTCATCTCCTTGGTCTTGGCCTTGAGCGAATCCCAGAACGCCATCTGTTCTCCCTACGTCGGTATAGAACTGGTGTGCTGCATCGCCATGGCCGGCGCTACAGCGATTGGGCTGCCAGCGGAACCAGTTGGTCGGCGGTGCGGGCGTTGCCCGGTGTGCCGATGGCCGTGAACGTCCAGCCGTTGCCCTGCCTGGAGACCCGCGCCATGACAACGGCCGTGTGCGTGCCAGAGCCGGTCAGTTGATAGCGCACGAGTTCCCGGTCCCGGTCGGCCGAGTCGACGACCCGGGCGAAGGCGTTCTCGATCTGCGAGAAGTTCTGCCCGCTGTAGGAGCTGACGACGAACACGATGTGCGCGACCTGCGGCGAAACCCGCGGCAGGTCAACCATGATCGACTCGTCGTCACCTTCGCCGCGGCCGGTCAGGTTGTCGCCGGTGTGCATGAGCGAGTTGTCGGCCGACCGTAGGTTGCCGTAGTAGACGACGTCGAGCACCCGCCTGTCGGCCGAGAACAGCAGCGCCGAGGCATCCAGGTCGACCGACACCTCCTTGGTGCCGCCGAAGAGGCCCTTCTTCTTGATCGCGTCCCAGCCCAGGCCCATTCGCACCTGGGACAACGACCCGCCGTCCTGCTTGACCAGGCTGACCGTCTGACCCTTGGTCAGGTTGACACCCACGTTGCTGCCCTTCCGTCGCTGCGATTCAGAGATTGACGCCGTAGAGATTCGACGCCGTAGAGATTCGACGCCTCAGAGATTCGACGCCTCAGAGATTCGACGCCTCAGAGATTGACGCCGTAGTCATTGGCGATGCCGGCGAGACCGCTCGAGTAGCCCTGCCCGATCGCCCGGAACTTCCACTCGGACCCGTTCCGGTACAGCTCACCGAACACCATTGCGGTCTCGATCGAGGCATCCTCGGACAGGTCGAAGCGCGCCATCTCGCTGTTGTCGGCGGAGTTCACCACCCGGATGTAGGCGTTGCGGACCTGGCCGAAGGTGATCCCGTTGGTCTCCGCGTCGTAGATCGAGGTCACGAAGACGACCTTGTTCAGGTGGGCCGGCGCGGCGGTCAGGTCGATCGCCACCACCTCGTCGTCACCGGCGCCCTCGCCGGTGCGATTGTCACCGAGATGCTCGATGGCACCCTCGGGTGAGCGCTTCTGGTTGAAGAAGATGAAGTAGTCGTTGGACAGCACGGTGCCGTTCTCGCCACAGCCCAGGGCGCTGGCGTCCAGATCGAACTTGGCGCCGGTGGTGGTCCGGGCGTCCCAGCCCAGCCCGACCAGGATCTTCGACAGATCCGGTGCCGCCTTGGTCAGCGACAGGTTCCCGCCCTTGACCAGACTGATGCCCATTCGACAACTCCTTCGATGCAGATGACGCAGATGATGATCAGGAGGCGGGCCGCGGGGACGGCCCGTCGCGGCGACCGCGCGGATCAGCCGACGTTGACCCCGAAGTCCTTGGCGATGCCGGCCAGGCCGCTGGCGTAGCCCTGCCCGATCGCCCTGAACTTCCACTCACCGCTGTAGCGGTAGACCTCGCCGAAGACCATCGCGGTCTCCACGGAGGCGTCCTCGGTGAGGTCGTACCTGGCGAGTTCGACGTCGTTGGCCAGGTTGACCACCCGGATGTAGGCGTTGCGGACCTGCCCGAACGACTGCCGTCGACTCTCCGCGTCGTAGATGGACACGGTGATCACGATCGAGGCCACCTGCGGCGGGACGCTTTTCAGCTCGATGTTGATGACCTCGTCGTCCCCCTCACCCTCGCCGGTGAGGTTGTCACCCTGATGTTCGACGGAACCGTCGGGCGATTTCAGGTTGTTGAAGAAGACGAACCACTCGTCGGAAAGGATCTTGTGGTTGTCCCCCAGCGCAAGCGCGCTCGCGTCCAGGTCGAAGTCGTCACCGGCGGTGGATCGCACGTCCCAGCCCAATCCGACCGCGATGGCGGTCAGGTTCGGTGCCGCCTTGGTCAGGCTGACGTTGCCACCCTTGCTCAAGCTCACGCCCATGGTCGACGTCACTCCTCGCTGAATTCGTCGCGACCGTTTCGCGCATCGGAACCCCGGAAGATCAGCCTACCGACCGTCAAACTCCCGCCACAGGCCGCAGCCGTTCCCCTCAGTCGATCGGGGTTCTGTCGTCCACCCAGCTGATCCGTTCGAACCCGTAACCCCGGCACGCCTCCCGGATCGTGCCCGCGATCAGGTCCATCTCCGACCGGACCACGAGCTCGCCGTCGATGTTGTAGACGGACGCGAGGACCGCGACGGCGGGTGCCGGAGCCATCTCGATCGGCATCTCGATGCGGTCGCCGCCGAAGGTCGTCGCGATCAGCGTGCCGCCCCAGTGCAGTGACTGCCCGTCGCCGGAGAACGCGTAGACGACGAACCGCTCCAGGTCGGTCACCTGACGCAGGTCGACGGCGATCCGCTCGTACCGCTGCCGGTTGGCGACGATGACCGGTCGCCGCGTCTCCCCCGGTGGGGCGTACCGGCGCCCGTCGTGGTGCGCCACGACGGATGACAGCCCCGACCGTAGTTGATACGCCGATCCCAGGCGCAGATCACCGACCGCGGCGGTGACGACCGCCTCGAAGGTGAGGGTGCCGACGCCCGACTGCACCCGGGTCAGCGTGACCGTAGGCCGCCGCCGGGTCAGGGTGGTCGGCGCACCGGGGTGCGTCCTCGGCTCATGCCAGGTCGACGGCGGCCGGCGCATCGGCGGAGGCACCACCGGCGCTGGTCCGGGCGACGACGCGGGCCCGGGCTGTGGCGTGCTCGGGCCCCCGAGGTCCAGCGACGTGTCACCGGCCGGGCCGGTCCTCGCCGGCGGCGTGCTCGGACCGCCCAGGTCCAGCGAGGTCGACCCGGCCGACGCGGCGGACCCGGACGGGGCCGGAGGTCGCGACAGGTCGAGCGAACTCGACGGCGACGCTGCGGGACCCGGCCCGAACAGGTCGAGAGATCCCGGCGGCACGGTGGGTGGCGCGGTGGGCGCGGCCGGCGGGTCGCGCAGGGCGGGGGGGTCGGGTGGGGCGGGGGGATGAGAAGTCGAGAGGTCCAGGGAACCGGACAGGTCCAGCGAGGTCGACGCCGCCGGCCGGGCGGACGGCTGCTCTGTGCGTGGTGGTGGCGGGGATGGCCGCCGCGGCAGGGAGGGTGGACTCGACGGAGCGCCTCGAGTCGGGGTCGGAGGGCGGGCGGTCGACCGGCCGGCGACGAAGTCGGCCAGCGCCGAGCTCGCCGTCCCGGACGCCGCCGCGGGCTGCCGACCGGCGGGTGCGGCGGCCCGGGACCGATGCCGCAACCAGGACAGGTCGACCCGAGCGGGCGCTCGTTGCGGCGCGCGTGGGTCGACACTCACAGCGGCACTCCGTAGTCGCCGGCGATGCCGGCGATCCCGTTGTCATACCCCTGGCCGATCACCTTGAACTTCCAGCCGCTGCTGTGCCGGTACAGCTCGCCGAGCAGGATCGCGGTCTCCGAACGCAGTGCCGGGGCGAGGTTCTCGGACCGGACGAGTTCCTGGGCGGTGCGCTGGTCGAGCACCCGGATCGAACAGTCCCGCAGTTGCCCGAGAGTGCGCCGCGCACCCGGCCCGTCGTTGACGTAGAGCGCGACGACGATGCGCTGGATGTCGGGTGGCACGTCGGGCAGGTCGACGTCGATCTGCTCACGGTCGTCGCCCAGCAGTTCGGCCCGTCGGATCACCGACTCCTCGGGCGAGGCGATCTGGTTGAAGAACACGAAGTACCGGTCGGACGGGGCCCTGCTGTTCCGGTCACAGAGGATCGCCGCGGCCACCAAGTTGTCCGAGAGTGCCTGCTCCGCACCGGCATTCCACCGCACGCCGAGCACAACCGTGCGCAGGCTCGGGATCTCCTGGGTGAGCGCCACGTTGGCGCCGCGTTGCAGTGCCGGAGCCATTACAGGTCCAACTCCGATCGCCCGAACTTGGAGCGCAGGAAGTTGCCCTGCGCGACAAGTGCGTTGGCGTCGTCGTTCTGCACTGCGGCCAGCACCTCCGACGCCGAGGACAGCAGGAAGTCGAGTTGTTCGATCAGTGCTGCTGCGGGGGTGATCCCGTTGGGGCGCGGGTGATGCCGGACCGCCGGATCCAGCGCGAGATAGGCCTTCAAGGTGGTGGGCAGGTAGTCGCGAAGGATCCCGTTCAACGACACTCGTGCGTGGATGTCCAGGTCCCGGTCACGTGTGCTGAACAGCACGGTGTCCACCACGTCGGTCACCCGGCGGGCGACGACCACCGCCCGGCCGGGCAATTGACCGGCCGAGGCGTTGACGAACCGGTTGGCCTGGAACAGCAATGCCGCCAACGCCGCCGGGCTGTCCTCCTCGGGGGCGGGCGGCTGCACGATCGGGTCGGACGGTCGGCGCTCCTCCTGCCGGCCGAACAGCCAGTTCATCACCACGCTGGGTCGGGCTCCCGGTTCAGGATCCGGCGTTCAGCTCGCCGCGCCGCACCCGCTCGAGATACGGCTGGGCACGGTCGATCTGACCCTGCAGGGCATTCACGGTCTGCGCCATGCTGTCCACCGCCTGAGCGCGGAACGTGTCGACGGCGTCCATGGCCTGGAAAACGTTGTCGAACGCCTGCTGCAGCTTCTCCACCGACACGGAGGCACTGGCCGCCTGCTCGTGGATCTGTGCGCCCTGGATCTTCAGCTGCTCGGAGGTGCGGGCGATCAGGTCACCGGTCGCCGCATTCAGACCGGTGATCTGGTCGAGGACCAGCTTCTGCCGAGCCAATGCCTGGGACACGATTACCGCGGTGCGCAGCGCGGCGATGGTGGTCGTCTGGGCCCGGTCGACGCCGCGGATCAGTTCCCCGTTGTTCTTGCGGACCAGGTCCAGGGCCATGTACCCCTGCACGGCCACCGCCATCTGCGTCATGATGTCCTGCTTGCGTTGCCGGATCGGGAACAGGGCATCGGACTTGAGGGTGTTGGCCTCGTCGGTGCGTCCCTGCGCCTCCAGGATCCGGATCTGATCCTCGACCGCGACGTCCAACGCGGTCGCCAACTCGTTGTACTCGGTGAGTTTGCCCATCAAGGTCCACATGTTGGCCTTCTCGACCTCGATGGCGGCGTTGTCCTTGCGCAACTCGTCCTGCCCGGACGCCAGGGCCCGGACGATGGCGTCCAGGTGGCTCTGCGCCGACTGGTACTTCGCGAAGTAGCGGTCGATCTTGTCGCCGCCCGGGATCCACTTGAGCACCTTCTTGATGCCGGTGAGATCGGCCCGGTTCGGATCAAGTTCGGTGACCGTCACCCGCAGGTCGGACAGCGTCTTGGCGACCCGGGTCTGCGCGTCCCCGCTGCCACCTCCCTTGCTGCCCTTGAGCACGGCGGCCGGCCGGTCGAGCATGCGGCTGGACACGTTGGCCGACTCGCGCATCTCCCGGTCGCCGAGCGCGGTGATCGCCTCGATCTTCTTGGCGAACTCGGGTGAGCGGACGTCCATCGCGGCCAGCTCGATGGCGAACGAACTCGCCCGGCTCTGCAGCTCGGCCTTGCGCGGGTCGGCCAACGCGACCGCGCCCGCGGCCTGGGCCGGCTCGACCACCTGCACCGGGGCGGGTGGGGTGAGCACGAGCGCACCGCTGGAGGCGCCCCCGGCCGCTCCGGTCGGCGAGGCTGAACCGGATCCGAGGTCGAGGTCGGTCATCGAGATGCGCTCCTTCGGGCTGGACGACACGGAATCTCCTGACGACCCCGCGGACGGTTCCAGACACCCCGAGGCCAACAATGCCCATGGTAGGGCGCCCATGGTAGGGCGAACGTCCGACACCGATCCCTCGCCGGAACCGCCAGCAAGCCGGAGGCCAGGCATGCCCGCACTCGAGCCGCTCATTTTCCTGGTCATCGGAGTGGTCGCCGTCAACGGGATCGCCGGCCGGATCGGCCTGCCCGCACCCATCCTGCTGCTGGTGGCCGGCGTCGCGGTCTCATTCATCCCGTGGGTCCCGCCGGTCCAGGTGCAGCCGGAGATCGTACTGACGGTGCTGATTCCCCCGTTGCTTTTCGCCGCCGCGAGCGAGGCGTCGGTGGTGGCGTTGCGCGGCCTGGTCCGGGCGGTCACCCAGCTGGCCGTCGGCATGGTGCTGGTCACCGCCTTCGCCGTGGCCGCGGTCGCGTACCTGCTCATTCCCGGCATCCCGTTCGCGGCGGCGCTCGCGCTCGGCGCGATCGTCGCGCCCCCCGATGCGGTGGCCGCCATCGCCGTTGCCCGGCGGGCCGGGCTGCCGCGCAGGGTGGTGACCGTGCTGGAGGGCGAGTCGTTGTTCAACGACGCGACCTCGCTCGTGCTGCTGCGGGTCGCGTTGGTCGGGCTTGCCGTTGGTTCGATGTCCTGGGGTGAGGCGGTCCTGGAGTTCGCGTGGGCCACCGCCGGTGGCGTGCTGGTCGGCGTCGTCGTCGGCTTCGCGCTGTCCTGGGCCCGCCGGCACACCGGCTCGACCCTGGCCACCACCGCGCTGTCCCTGGTCGCGCCGTTCGTGGCGGACCAGATCGGTGAGGCGGTGGACGCGTCCGGCATCCTCGCCGTCGTCGTCACCGGGCTGATTCTCGGATACCGGGCACCCGTCGACCTCAGGCCGCAGGTCAGGCTGACCCTGACAGCCACCTGGAGCACCGTCCAGTACGTGCTGGAGGGCACGGTGTTCGCGCTCATCGGCCTGCAGCTGTGGGCGATCGTCAGCGCCCCCGACATCGGCCGGCGTCCGGTGCTGCTGATCTCCGGCGCCGTGCTGCTGACGGTCATCCTCATCCGCCCGATCTGGATCTACGCGTTGAACGCGGCCGGGCGGCTGCTGCGCCGGCCGGCGGCGTTCCCCGACTGGCGACCGTTGGCCGCGGTGTCCTGGGCGGGTATGCGGGGCGTCGTCTCGCTGGCCGCCGCGCAGACCCTGCCGCTGGACACCCCATACCGGTCGCTGCTGCTCACCTGCACCATCGCGGTCATCCTCGGCACGCTTGTGGTGCAGGGGCTCACCCTGCCGGCCGTGATCAGATGGCTGCGTTTCCCGGAGGACCCGGCCGCCGAGATCGACGCCGAGCGGGTCGCCGCGCGGGACGAGGCGAACCGGGCGATCGCCGCCGCGGTGGAGAAGGAGATCGCCGACAACGACGTCCCGCCGGAGCAGGCCCGCGGCATGCGGCTCTGGGCCGAGACACGTGACTGGCGCCGGCTTGCCGATGGTCGGCCGA
This sequence comes from uncultured Actinomycetes bacterium, assembly GCA_964476495.1. Taxonomy (GTDB): domain Bacteria; phylum Actinomycetota; class Actinomycetes; order Mycobacteriales; family Nakamurellaceae; genus Nakamurella. The sequence continues at coordinate 32,664 of CAYZBB010000048.1, forward strand.
AGTCCACCGAGGACACCGGACACACCAGGCTGACCGACTGGAAGCGAGACATGGTGAACATCGAGCGGGACGTGTTCGTCGGCATGCGCAACTCCGGCCGGATCTCCGAGGAGGTCATGCGCGAGATCGAGTACGGCCTCGACCTCGAGGAGGCCCTGCTCGACCAGCGACTCGACGTCGCCACCGGACACCTGGACCAGCTGCACAGCACCCGGGACGAGGTGTCGGAGGACCCGCCGGACGGGCCGCGAACCTGAGAGTTCGCTGTTCGACGAGGTCGGCTGTCGTACCGGTCTGGCACGCTGGTGGGATGACGGACCAGGGCGCTCACGGCGCGTGCGCGGCGGTGCACATCCGGTGAAGGCGCGCCTCGGCCGACTGGTCAACACCAGACAACGCAAGATCACCGCGCTCGTGCTCGCCGCCCTGCTCGTGGCCGCCATCGTCCTCGTCGTCCGGCCGAGTCCGGGACCGGCACCCGTGGCGACCCGCGATGTCACGATCACCGCGCCAGGCGGTCCGGGCGTCGATGAGCCGGTGCATCTCGACGCGACGATGTACCTGCCCGCGAGCACCCCGGCACCGGCGATCATCATGGCGCACGGCTTCGGCGGGTCGAAGCAGTCGGTGACGACGGACGCGCAGGACGCCGCTCGGAACGGGTTCGTGGTGCTGGCCTATTCGGCCCGCGGCTTCGGCCGCTCGACCGGCCAGATCGGCCTCGACTCCCTCGACTACGAGGTGCCCGACGCCCGGACCGTCGTCGACTGGCTCGCCGAGCAGCCCGAGGTGCAGCTGGACGGTCCCGGTGACCCGCGGATCGGGGTGACCGGCGGTTCGTACGGCGGCGCCCTGTCACTCATGCTGGCCGGCACCGACCGGCGGATCGACGCAGTCGTTCCGCTGATCACCTGGAACGACCTGGAGCAGTCGCTGTTCCCGAACGCGCAGACCACCGCGGCCGACCTGGCGGCGAGCACCCCGGCCGCCGCCGAGGGCGTCGACGACGGCGTCTTCAAGAAGTTCTGGACGTCGAGCCTGATGGCATCGGTGACGACCGGCGCCGCACTGTCCACGACCGGCATCGCCCAGGGTGACACCGGTGACAGCAACTTCGTCCGCCGGGGCACCGGGTCGAGCACATCCTCGGCCGCACCGGATGCCGGGTCGGGCGCGGCGGGGTCGATCCCCGGGGTGACGCCCGAGGCGGCCGCGGCCGCGCTGGCCGGCAGCTGCGGCCGGATGATGGTGCAGTTGTGCGCGGGATACGCCCAGGCGGCCCAGACAGGTCGGATCGGACCGGAGTTCTCCGCCCTGCTCGCCCGGTCCAGCCCGAAGAGCGTGGTCGGCGACATCACCGCGCCCACCCTGCTGATCCAGGGCGAACGGGACACGCTGTTCCCGCTGAGTGAGGCGGACGCGAACGCCCGCGCGATCGCCGCCAACGGCGCCACCGTTGCGATGACCTGGTACAACGGCGGACACGACGGCGGCAGCCCGGACGCGGCGACCCAGGCGCGGATCACCGAGTGGTTCCGGCACTATCTCGCCGGCCAGGGACCGGTGCCGTCCAACGCGTTCCGGTACACAGTTGACGGGCCGATCAGCGACACCGGCAGCGCGCGCAGCCGGACCCTCGAGGTTCCCGAATACCCCGGTCTGGCCGAGGGCTCGACGACCAACCGGGTGGGCATCCCGCTGTCCGGCGATCCCCAGTTCGTGGTGAACCCGCCGGGCGCGTCCCCTGCGTCGATCTCGAGCCTGCCCGGCGTCTCCGGCCTGGCCTCCACCGCGCTGTCCACGTTTGCCGGCGGGTTGCCCGGACAGACTGCGCGGTTCGAGTCCGCACCCTTCGACACGCTGACGGTACTGGCGGGCACGCCGCGCATCACCGTCACCGTGTCGAGACTCCCGATTCCCGGCACGATCCAACAGGCCGGCAGCGCCGGCGCTGATGACGCCGCGGTGCTCTACGGGTCGATCGCGAAGGTGTCACCGGGCGGCACCAGGTCGCTGGCGGGCGGCGCGGTCGCCCCGATCCGGCTGACGAACCTGCCTGCCGACGGTTCGCCGCTCACCGTCACCGTCAGCCTGCCGGCCGCGGCCTTGCAGGTGGAGGCCGGGTCGATACTGCAGGTTGCGCTGTCCACCACAGACCAGGCGTACGCGGGACCGACGACGCCGGCGGCCTACCGGGTGGCCCTGGCCGCGGCCGACGAGTCCGTCACCGGGATCTCAGCGGTCAGCGCACCAGAGGTCGGCGGGGTGAGGGTGTCCGCGCCGGACGTCCCGACCTTCCAGTTGATCGGCCTGATCGTGCTTGCGGTGATCCTGGTGCTGGCGCTGATCTTCGGCGGACGGGTCCGCTCCGGCCGCACCGATGTCGACCCCGACCTGGTCGACGTGCCGCTGGCCATCAAGGCGCTGGGCAAGTCCTACCCCGGTGGCGTGAAGGCGGTCACCGACGTCAGCTTCCGCGTGGAGGCCGGTCAGGTGCTCGGCCTTCTCGGACCGAACGGCGCCGGCAAGACCACCACGCTGCGCATGGTGATGGGCCTGATCACGCCGACCGAGGGGGAGATCAGGGTATTCGGCCACCGGGTGCGGCCGGGCTCACCGATCCTGTCCCGGATCGGCAGCTTCGTGGAGGGCTCGGGCTTCCTGCCGCACCTGTCCGGTCGGGCGAACCTCGAGCTGTACTGGAAGGCCACCGGACGGCCCGCACAGGACGCGCACCTGCTCGAGGCGATGGATATCGCGAACCTGGGCAAGGCGATCGACCGGAAGGTTCGCACCTATTCCCAGGGCATGCGGCAACGTCTGGCCATCGCCCAGGCCATGCTCGGGCTGCCGGAACTGTTGCTGATGGACGAGCCGACCAACGGGCTGGATCCGCCGCAGATCCATGCGATGCGGGAGGTCCTACGCCGGTACGCCGCGACCGGCCGCACCGTGCTGGTGTCCAGCCACCTGCTGTCCGAGGTCGAGCAGACCTGCAGCCACGTCGTCGTCGTGCACCTTGGCCGGACCATCGCGGCCGGCACGGTGAACGAACTGGTCTCGACCTCGGGCGAGATGGTGTTCGGCGTCGACGACCAGCACACGGCCGAGCGAGTGCTGCGCACGATGGCGTCCGACGTCGAGCGGACCGATGCCGGCGTGCAGGCCGACCTCGGCGCGGTGCCCGCCGCGCAGGCCGTCGCCGCGCTGGTGGCGGCCGGAATCGCGGTGAGTTCGGCGGCCCCGCGCAATCGCCTGGAGGACGTGTTCCTGGCCATGGTGGACGCCTCCGGTGCGGCCGGATCGTCCAGCGATTACCCGGCACCGGACGGCGGTGGACCGTCGCGCGGTGCGCCAACGGCGCACGGCCCGGCCGGTGACGATCGAACCCCGGTCACCACTATTCAGGGAGGCTCCGGATGAGCCCGGTCCACGAGGACCACTCGGCCGACACCGCGGTCGCCGTGATGCAGACCGTCCGCGACGCGATCCCGGTGAACCCCGACGGCACACCGGTCGGCTTCAGTGCGACCAGGACGTTGCGGGTGCGGGTGGAACTGAGCCGGCAGTTGCGGCGCCGGCGCACGCAACTCGCGCTCGGGTTCATTGCGCTGCTGCCGGTGATCCTGGTGATCGCGTTCGCGTTCGGCACCTCCGGCGGCGCCCGCGGCGCGGTCAACCTGGTCGACCTGGCCACGTCCGGAGCGATCAACTTCGCGCTCGTGTCGCTGTTCTTCTCGGCCAGTTTCCTGCTGATCGTGGTGATCTCGCTGTTCTTCGGCGACACCATCGCCTCCGAGGCGTCGTGGTCGTCCCTGCGGTACCTGCTGGCCCTGCCGGTCGCCCGGGTCCGGCTGATCCGGCAGAAGGTGCTGGTCGCGGGCCTGCTCTCGCTGTTCGCGCTGGTGATCCTGCCGGTCAGTGCGTTGATCGTGGGCGGGCTGGCCTACGGCTGGAACCCACTGGCCACCCCGGTCGGCGAGCAGTTCACGTTCGCCGCGGGTCTGCTGCGCATCGCGCTGATCGTCAGCTACGTCGCGATCCAGCTGAGCTGGGTCGCCGGCCTGGCGCTGCTGCTGTCGGTGCTGACGGACGCTCCGTTGGGCGCGGTCGGCGGCGCGGTGCTGATCTCGATCCTGTCGCAGATCCTGAACCAGATCGAAGCGCTTGGCGACCTGCGCAACTACCTACCCACCAAGTACGCGTTCGCCTGGACAGGCGCATTGGTCGACCCGGTGCGGTGGGACGACATGATCCGCGGGGGTTTCCTGAGCCTGGCCTACGGGGTGGTGTTCGGGACGATCGCGGTGCTGCATTTCCGGCGCAAGGACATCACCAGCTGACGGTCCGACGGGCCCGCCCTACCGGACCACGTGCAGCCGCGCCTTGCCGGTGGCCTTTCCCTCGCCCGCCTTGCGGAGCGGCCGTTCGCCGCCCTTCCGTGGCGGCCCGCCCTGCGCCGGATTCGCATCGCCGGTCACCCCGGCCGCGTCCATGTCCCGGATCTCGCGCTTGAGCTCGACGATCTCGTCCCGCAGCCGGCCGGCCAGCTCGAACTTGAGATCCCTTGCGGCGGCCGTCATCTGCTCCGTGAGCTGCTGCACCAGATCGGCCAGCTCGTTGCGGGCCATACCCGCGGTGTTGTGTCCGGCATACACCCCGGAAGTCCTGACCTTCGGTTCACCCTGGGCACGACGCCCGCGGGATTGGCTGCGTCCCGATCCGCCGGTCGGCACCGACTGCCCGACGTCCGACGACGCGGCAGCCTCCGCGTACACCCGCTCGAGGATGTCGTTGATCTTCTTGCGCAGCGGGGTCGGGTCGATGCCATTCGCCCGGTTGTACTCCTTCTGCTTGTCCCGGCGCCGGTTGGTCTCGTCGATCGCCCGCTCCATCGACGGAGTCATCTTGTCCGCGTACATGTGGACCTCGCCGTTGACGTTCCGCGCGGCGCGCCCGATGGTCTGGATCAGCGACGTCTCCGATCTCAGGAAGCCCTCCTTGTCCGCATCCAGGATCGACACCAGCGACACCTCCGGCAGGTCCAGGCCCTCGC
>CAYZBB010000049.1:0-29233 GCA_964476495.1 uncultured Actinomycetes bacterium
AGGGGGGTCAGTTTCCAGCCGACGAAAAGGGGTCAGTATTCAACCGTTGTTGACATGGGCCGCTCCCACCTACCGTTCAACGAGATCGAGCTCGACCTCGCGTTCGTCGGTGCCTGGCGCGAGTGGCGATCGCTTCCAGGTTCCCGCAAGTCGGCAGACGACCTTCGCCATGGTTTGGACGGGCTCCACGCCATGACGAGGGCGACAACCTCGAGCACACCGCGGCGTTCCAGTGGGGCGACGTCGGGCGTCTCACCGGCCATCGCAGGCAGTCCGACTGGGACCCGAACGACCCAGGCGATGTGGCTCGCCATCAGCGTGATCGACGGGGATTTGCCCGTTGAAGGGGGTGGACCGACTTCGCCCAAGGTTGACCCGGTGCATTTCGAGGGGGGCGCCCCGGCGTGCCTGCCTTGGGTGCCGCGAACGCTGTCGCTACCGGGATTGGCTCGGCGACATCCACCGGAGCAGTCAAAGATAGCTGGTGGTGCGGATTTTCAGCGGCATCTGGCGGAGCAGGGCCCCGCCGATCGTGCGATGGCCCACGTGCTGCGCTGAATCCGCACCAGGGGCACCCCGGCATGCTGCCGCGCCAGCTCCCAGACCATAAAAGCCCAGGTCACCGCCGGGGGGCCGTGTGATTATGTGCGTGTCCGAGAAGGGACTTGAACCCCACCATCCGGCCTCCAGTCACCGTGCGAAGGTCCGTTGACCTGGCAAGACGTCTGAACCGGTGCGGACCGATGGGTGAGCTGAACGACCCGCGTGCCCATCATGGGCACATCGGAAAGCGATTGAGGAAGCATCATGCGAGGGTCACTGGGTAGCGGTCTCGCGATTGCTGGGGCGACCACGGTAAGGCCTTCGTCGTCACGCTCGCGTCCTGGCGCCGGCTGACTACGGCGGTTGGGGCTGGTCGTGGGCGATTCCGAGCTCGGCCGCGATCGCCGCGAGTCGCTTGTCCCGACTCCACAGAAGGGAATCGGACGTGAGCATCGTCGCCGCCAGCAGTTGAACGTCGACGTAGCCGATACCGCGGCCGAACAATCGATGCCGGTCAATCAGGGTCCGGAGCTCGGTGTCGGTCGCCACGGCGGCCTGCGACAGATTGCCCAGCAGCCCGAGGACCTCGACTCGGTTCGCGAGGTTTCCCAGGGCGATCTCCCCGGTCACCCATGGATGCGCGAGGACCTGTTGGTCCAGCAGGAGCGCCACCAATGCGGTGTTGCCGTCACGCAGATGATCGATCCAGACCGATGTGTCGACGAGGATCACGGCGTGGGCGTGTCCCGACGTCGCGGAACCGAGGCGGCGTCGGACTCGCTCCCGCCGAGCGACGCCAAGCGGCGGGCACTTTCCCTTTCGATCAACGCTCGCAGGCCCTGTCGAACCAGCGCACCCTTCTCGGTGATCCCGCTGAGGCGCTGCGCCTCTCTCACGAGGTCGTCATCCAGAGCGATCGTCGTCCGCACCATGACCTCCAAGCACGCCCAGCAGCATCAATTGGTGATAGTATACGCACCAGGTCGTCGACGGTCGGCGTTGCGACCAACGAATCCTCTCTGGCGCTGTTCGGAGGCGCCACGCTTCACGCACGATCCTGGCAAGGTGTTGTCGTCCTGCCGCCGGCCACCGACCGGGTGCTTGTGCGATCCGACCGCCCGACGCACCCCGCGCCAATCACCTGTCGTCCAAGAACGGCCAATTCCGATACCGATGCCGACCAACGCCGGACGGCCGGACCGCTGGTCACCGAAGGTCGACATACCTTGCCGCGATCCCGGGCAATCTCCGTACTCGAACCGTGGCTGCGCCAGCCCGTCCGAGACATGCCCATCACGGGAAGCCGGCGAGCCCCGTCGCGCAAAGTTCATCGCCGCCATCAACCTCCGGGTACGTTCGATCCCAGAACCGACAGCATCCACGTCACAACAGGTCTCGACTCGAAGGCGACCATGCTCTGGCCAGCAGGTGACCGAACCAGGGGATGCGTAATCCAGTGCCCGAGAAGGGGACCGGCAGTGACCGAGGACGTGTTCGGGGCGGCGACCAACCGGCTGTCCAGCGGCGCGAGCCCGCGAACTCGGGTGCCCAAGGGGACGCCGAACCGGTACGGCCTGCGCGGAATGCTCAGCTGCGGGATCTGCGGGCGGACGATGCAGGGGGCCTTCCGCGAGTTCCGACGCAAGGACGCGACCGGGCGAGTCCTGTACAAGTGCGAGCCACACAAGCACCGCGCGCTGCCCGCCGAACTGGAGCACCCGCCGTCGGTGTACCTCCGCGAGGACGCGATCATCGGGCCCCTCAACCAGTGGATCGAGAAGCTGGCCGATCCGGAGGTGCTCGCCGCAGGGCGGGCGGGCGATGCCGGCCTGGCCGCGAGGCTGGCCGGGCTGCGTGCTGAACTCCGCGACACCAAGACCAAGATCTCCAAGCTCATCGCATCCATCGAGGCCGGAATAGACCCAGCGCTCATCGCCCCGCAGATCGCCACACGGCAGGCCGAGAAGGACCGACTGGAGCGACAGATCGCCGCTATGAACGTCGAGCATGGGATGTCACCGGCGGAGATCGAGGCGATGGCCCAGGAGATGGGCGGGCTGGCCAAGGTCCTCACGCTCGCCGAGGTTGAGGAACGGCTCGACGTCTACGAGTCGCTGCAGATCAAGATGGTGTACGAGCCGGCGAAACGCCTCGTCAGAGCCCAACTCCAAACACCCACCAATGCTGCGTGGGGGTTTGGGCGTGTCCGAGGGGGGACTTGAACTCCTGGTGCGCCACGCGCATCGGGATACCCCCGCGGACGTTCTGGCTGGTCAACAGGGGTTTGGGTCGCGGTCCGCCGACTGTCGGGGTACATCGAGATACATCGAAATGCCTGCGCGGCAGTATCAGCGCTGGTATCAAACCGTCCAACCGACGAACGGAGAGCTCCATGCCCAAGAGCGACCAGCCGAAGCCTGAGCAACCGGAGGAGCGTAAGCCGCTCATCACGCTGCCGAACCGCACGAAGGAAGAGGCGATCCGCGCGGCCGCCGAGAAGGTGTCCGCGATCCTCGCCTCGCGCCGGCACTGAATGAACGGGCCGGCCCGCGAGTTACCGCTCCGGGCCGGCCTCGACCCCGCACCCCATCCAAGAGCAAGGAACCAGAACCATGTTTGCACAGACCACCGACGCACCCGCGGTGACGTCTCGATGAGCAAGAAACCTGAGTGGGCCAAGAAGGCTACGGAGTTGTTCCCCGCCACCGACCTGGCGCGAGAGGTGAAGCAGGCCAGGACGGCCGACCTGGGGGGAGCGGTAGCGCGGCAGGCTGAGGCGTTCCTGACGAGGTATCGGGCCGAGCAGGAACGGAAGCACCAGCGCACTTGGTGGCAGCGGGAGGACTGCCCGGAGTGGTGCGACCGGACGCACCAGGACGCCGACACTCCTGCGAATCGATTCCACGAGGTCTGCTCATTCAGAGCCGCCCTTTCGTTGGAGTTGACCCTGGTCAACCCCGCAAACGAGACTGCTCGCACCGACTATCGAAAGGCGGGTAACCCCGCCTACGCGGGTGTTTCCATAAGGCAGGACATGGGCGGTCGCCGTGCTCAAGTCCGTCTTCAGATCGGATCCGGCGCGTTCTGGGACGTCCACAACCTGACGGCCGGCGAGGCGTACGCGCTCGGTGAAGCGCTGCAGCAGGCGGCCATTCGGGCGGAGAAGATCACCGACGAACAGTAGGTGGGGAAAATCCCCACCTACTAGCAGCGCCACGCGCGCGCGGGCGCGAGGCAGGTGGTCAATTCTTTACCACCTTCTCATCGCGCGCTCTCGGTCCCTGAATGCGGTGCGCACGACGTTCTGCATCTGCACCGTGAAGCTGATGCCGCCGTTGTCGGTCATCTCCATGCGCAGGCCGCTGAGCGCCTGCCGGATCGACGCCGGACTCAAGTTGGTGGTGGGCAGCGCGCCCGCGACGGCCTGCCCCAGCTTGGTGTAGTCGATCGGAGCACCCAGCCCGGTCCCGGAGGACGCCAGGTGCTCCCCGACGCGCTGGTACGCGTCGACCTGCGGCTCGGTGAGCACCCCTTCGCCCGGGGTGAGCATTCCCGGCACCGAGTCGACACCCCATGAGCGGGGACCCGGGACCATGCCGCCGTCCTTGTAGGCAACCCCACGCCACGCCTTCTCCAGGCTGCCGTACCGGTTCAGGGAGTAGAGCGTGGAGGAGGTCATGCTGGCCCGCGGGTCCCGTTGACCGCGCGGGATCAGGTACTCGAACGGGGTGCCGGACAGGGCGTTGCGGAATGTGGACCCGATGACCTGCAACAGGCCGATCGACGGGTCGCCGCGCTGCGCGTTGATGTCGTAGTTGTTGATCGCGTCCGGGTCGCCGGCGGACTCGGACGCGATCTGGTTGAGCATCCGGTCGATGTGCTGGACGAGGGTCAGCGCCTTGTAGTTGCCGACCTGGCCGAGAACATCCAGGCCGAGGGGACGCCACCGTTCGACCATGGGCGGGAACGCTCCACCCTCGACGGGCGCCGGGGTGGCGGACGGGGCGCCGGCCTTGATCCGTGCCTTCTGCCGGTCCAACCAGCTCCCACCGTCCGCGGTGTCGCCGACCGGCTGCCCGTTGAACTGGCCGCCGCCGGTCAGGAACGACAGGTGCACGTGGTCCCGGTGCTGCAGGGTGTCGTTGCTGCCGGACGGATGCTGGTACGGCGCCCAGGACCCGCCCTGGTTGATCCGGTCCCGCCAGATCACGTACTTGGTGCCGAACGCGTTGGGATGCCCCACGAACCAGTCCGCCACGCTCGTGCCCTGCGCGATACCCGCCGCGGACAGGTAGTTGGCGATCATCACGTCCAGGGCCTTGCCGATCGGATGGTCCGACCCGGGAACGCTGCCGCCGTACACACCGCCGATGTTCGTGATACCCCAGGTCTTCACGATGAAATCCCTTGCCGCCTGGGTGTTCGCGGCCAGCGACGACCCGTCCGTCGCCGGCCCCCAGTTGCCGTTGGAGACGTACCCGCCGACCGAGGAGAACAGCTTGTCGATGCCCGCCTCGATGGCCTTCTGCGCGCCCTCGGTGACGATGGACTCCAACGGGTGGCTGATCTTGTCGCCGACCACGCCGCCGCGGGCGAACCCCTGCAGTTGCCCGGCCTCGGCCATCCGGTTGAGCCGGTCCACCCCCGCGGGGCCGCCGACGGCCCGGGCGAACTGCGGGACCATGACGGCCTCCCCGGAACGGGCGGCGATGATCTGGTCGTCCTTGCCGGTGTCGACGCCGGGCAGGATGCCGCCCCGGGCGAACCCGGGTGCGTTCACCGACAGGGATCCGGACGCACCACCGCCGCCGCCGGAGCGGGTGTCGACCATGCCGAAGAACTCGTCGATCGCGGAGGTGATTTCCTTCAGATCGCCGATGATCTTGTCGGTTGCGTTGCCCACCCCGGAGTTGATGCCGTCGAAGAACGAGCCGGTGCCGGACGCGAAGTCCTGCACCCCCGTCCAGGCGGGGACGATCTGGGCGTCGTAGGTGCTCTTGATCTTCGAACCGATCGAACCCCACGCAATGTCCGTCGCCGACGAGAGGGTCTGCTGCGCGGCGCCGAGGGTGCCCAGCCACGTCGACATCGGCGAGTACACCGACCCGTCCAGGGCGGCGTACACGCTGGTGTGCGAGCCCTGAATCGTCTTCCACGCGGTGTCGGTCGTGCCCGTCAGTGCCTGTTGCTCGACACCCAGACGTGCCATCCACTTGGACATCGGGGTGTACGCCTGGTCGGTGATCGCAGCGAGGGACCCGGCGTGGACGTCCTGGATGTCCTGCCACGCTGAGGCGACCACACCCTGCAGGGCCTGCTGTTCGGACCCGACGTCCCGTGTCTGACGGTTCAAGGTGTCGTAGGTGGGTTGGATGATGTCCTGCTGGGCGTCCTGCACCGCCTTGGCGACCGCCTCCCAGGACGGCACGACCACATCCTGCAACGAGGTCTGCTCCTCACCGACCCCTTGCGAGGCGGCCGTGAAAGCGTCCAGGGCGGGCCGGATCTTCTGCTCCCATGCATCGGTCACCGTGCCGGCGATCGCCTGCCATGGGTCCGGAGCAGATCCGACGCCGGCTGCGGAACGCGCGGCGCCGCCGACCCGGCCGCCGTCGGCGAACCGGCCCGCGTTCATCGCGTCGAGCACCGCGCCCCACCGGCGCACCGCCGGCCCGTTCATGATCTGCTCTTCGTCCGACACACGCAGCGGGTTGCCGCGGTCGTCGAACCCTACGACCAGGTCGTCCCTCGGCCCACCGGGTCCGGAGATCCGGCCGTCCCGGCCGACCCGGCCGCCGTCGGCGAACACCTGGCCGCTCACCGCGGCGATCAGGGCGGACTGCTGCGCTTCGGGCAGCCCCTGCACCTTGTCTTCGATGGCACCGAAGATCTCGGTCATGGCCTCGTTGAACGAGTCCCGCAGCTCGCCGATCTTGTCCAGCATCCCCTGAATGTTGATGCCGAACGACTGCGCGGCAGCCTGCGCGGAAAGGCCGATCTGCGAGAGCCAGGACTCCCCGGCGAGCGCGGACTCGGCGAGCTTCCCCGCGGTCACATCCGCCTGGGACCCCATTTGCTCGAAATACACTGCGGCAGCGGACGTCACACCCCGCCACGCGAGATCGATTCGGTTGCCGGACTGTTCGATGTCGGTGGCCATCTGGTCGGCGGTGCCGGAGGTGTCCGTGAACTGTTGCCGCGCGGCGGACAGGTCCATCGAGTTGACCGTGCGGGCCATGTCCTCACCCTTGGTGCCGAAAATCGCGACCGCATCGGCGCTTCGCTTCGCCGGGTCCTCGACCTTCGCGAGCTCCTGCCACACGACCGCGGTCGCACTGACCGCATCCGGCCCGCCGCGCAGGATGGTGTCCTTCATCGCGTCGAAGTCCAGTCCGATGTCCGAAAACGCTTGCCGGACTTCGGGTGCCCCGGACTGGATCTTCAGGTAGTACTCCTTGACCGCGTCGGCGGCGACGTCGCCGTTTCTTGCTCCGGCGAGGATCGCCTGGTTGATCAGACCCATAGCGGTCGGCCCATCCACCCCGAGTTGGGCGAAGATCGGCGAGTACTCCTCGATGGTGTCGATCATGTCGTGCGCTGCGTCGACCGACCCTTGGCTCGCCTTCGCGATCAGGTCGAAACCCTCCTGATACGACCCCACCAACCCGTTCCGGAAAAGCTGTGCTGCGCCACGGGCGATCCGGTCGACCTCCTCACCGGTCGTCGCCGAGATCGCCATCGCCTGGCGCGCGTACTTCTGCACCTCGTCACGGCCGGTGATCCCGGTCTGCGTCATCACTGCACGCACCGCAGCGCCGGTCTCCTCGATGCCTTCGCCCCAACCCTTCCCGTAAAGGTCGGCGGCGGCCTGCCCCGACTCCTTCGCGGTGCTCATGTCCAGACCCAGCGCGGCCTTGTTCAGGCCGGTGACCGCGACCGTCGCCGAATACTGGTCCCACGCCTCCCAGAACACCTTTGCGGCGGCCATCCCCAGCCCGGCCATCCCACCCATGATGAAGCCGGACATCTTCCCGCCGGACTCCTCACCGGCAGACCGGGACCGCTCCACCATGTCCCCGAGGATCCCGCCGAAGTCGGAACCGCCGAACGTCTCCAACATCCCCGACGAGATGTCACCGCCGATGCCGGCGCCGGCAGCTGACCCGTCGACGTCGTCGGTGGCGCGGCGCAGCGCACCGTCGACATCCGCGTCCTGCACACCGCGCTCGATGCCGCCGGCGATGCCCGACCCGATGTTCGAGCCGATCGCCCGGGCGCGGGCCTGGAAATCGGCCTGCGCCTGGGACACCTGCCTGGTCAGTTGGTCGAGCCGCTCCAGAGCATCGCCGTTCCCGGCGAGCGCCGACCGCATCCGATCGAGCGCGCCGGGCGCCCCAACGACCGCGTCCACATACTCCCGGGTGGACACACCCATCTGCTCCATGGCACGGAGCTGGTCCGCGCCGATCTTGTTCGCCGCCCACGCCCTGGTGCTCTCGGTGACCGCGCCGGTCTGCTTGTCCAGGGTCGAGGAGATTTGCGAAAGAGCCGACGTGATCTGCCGACTGGAGTCCTTCGCTGCCTTCGGGGCGTCCTTCATCGCTTGCTCGAACCCGGAGGCGTCGGCGTCCATCTCGACGCCGCCGAGCGACTGCTGCAATGTCCGCTCGGTCCGCTGCGCGTTCTGAGCCGCCTGCCGCAGCACCCGCTCGAAGTCCTGATCCTTGATCTGGATCGTCGCGACGAGGGTCCCCAAGTCCATGGTCGAGCCCAAGTCGATCTACCCCCGAAGTCGAAGGTGCGCGGTACGAGCCTCGCCGAACACGTTGTGCAACAACGTCTCCGGGTTGGTCGGCGCATGATTGACCCCACCGACCCGAAGGTAACGGGGAACCATTCCCTGCTCGAACCAGGCGTAGTTGTCCGGGTCGACCCCGTCGACGTCCGGCACATCGGAGCCAGTGGCAGGTGTACTCCAGAAACCCGAGGGGACCCCCGCCTGGTAGAACAACTGAGCGTGCTCGTTGACCCCCTCCGTGTACTGCTCGCACGCCCTCGCGAGACCCACCAGGGCGTCATGCGCAGCCCGGTACCGCTGCTCGACCAGATCCTTCCGTGCGGCCAGATCCAGCGCCGCGGTCGCCTTCACCTCCACGAGACGCTTCCCGGCAGCGGCCGCTGCGGCCCGATCGGCCCGCACCTGCGCACCCTCCGCCGCGAGGGCATCGATCCTCTTCGCGGCCTCCACACCGACCAGTGCGCCGGCCATCTCTACCGGATCGACCGGCTTACCAGACCTCGCCTTCGCCTCAAGCGCCCGGAGAACCGCATGCGGGTCGAGCTCCTCGGACACGTCTTTCCCTACGGTCATGATGTTTCCTTTCGTGGGAGGGGGATGCTGCGCCGTTCCTGACGATCGCGGCGCCACGCGTCGATCGACCCGGCAGCCGCGTCAGGATCGGCGGCGTTCCGATACTCGGCATCTCTTTGGCGGCGGCGATTCCGCAGGGCCACATCCATATCATTCTCAATTTCAGGTGTCGACATTCAGAGCCTCCTCGTATTGCTTCCTATCCTACGGGAATCCGGCAGAATCCGATCCATGGAATCGCTTCCGGGAACCCAACTATCACCCCAATAAAGAGCCAGCAGAAGACCCCAGGCGAGATCCCCGTGGCCATCACCCTTCCGCTCGAACTCGTACGCGGTGAAACCGTTCTGCCGGATCTTCTGACGGAACTGGAGCAACTCGTCGCGGAGGGCATCGCCGAGGAGAAGGTCAGGACTCACCGACAACCGTCCCCGCTGCAGGGCGACGATCAAATTGCTGATCAAGTTCTCCTTCAGGGGCGCTGTGATCGTCACCGGACAAGGATGATTGTCACCCATCCGGCCCTCGATGTACTTATCCCGGAACAGGTCACCGACAGCCCGACCCACTCCCGTCGCATCGAACAACAGCGTCGCCCCGCGCAACGCCGGAGACGACATGACCGTGCTGACATCCTCGACAACAGCGACGTAGCTGGTACCCAGCGGCCAACGCCGCAACGCCCGCACATGAAACTCGTGGTGCCACGGGTAATCGGCAAGGGTCCCACCCGAAAGGACGACATCCGGCGGAAGGGCCCACACATGTTCGACCACCGCCAACGCCGAATAGTCCTGCGCCTGGCCCAGATCCAGACCGACAGTAAGCGCGCTCATGGAAGCTCCAAAGGTCGAACAGCAGGATCGACCATCGCGTCGATCAACTCGGTCGAAAACAACTGGGTCGCCGTGTCCCCGAACACACACTCGTACTCGGAGGCGAACTCGAAAGCCGGCATCGAAGATCGCATCAGCTCGATCCGTTCTGCGTCGTACTGGCCCGACTGGTACACCGTCACCCGATGCTTCTCCCAGCCGTTGCGCGGATCCTCATGCAGATCGAAGAACCATCCCCGCCGGCCGGCCGGCGTCGACAACACCCAGATCGCGCCGTCGGACGCCACCATCGGCAGCACCGCGTAGTAGATCTCGTCCTCGACCAGCGCCGCCTCATCGATCACCAACAACTTCACATCAGCGAAACCGCGCGTCGAAGAGTCCGTCCCCGGCAAGGACAGGATGCGAGAGCCGTTCTCCAGCGCCAACTCCGTGTCACTGTCCCGCGCCGGCTTCGCATTGCCCAACGCCCGGTACCGACCCTTCACCGCCAGCAACATCTCGTTGCTCTGCCGCTGCGTCGGGCTCACGATCACCGACAGCGACCCCGGCCGGTACATCGCGGTGTGCACCGCCTTGATACCGGTCGTCGTCGACTTGCCCACCTGCCGCGCACAGCAGACATGGACACGACGGGACGACGAACGGAGCAGATTCGCCTCCCAATCCTCGGCATCGAAGCCCGCGTCAGCAGCGAACCTGACCGGATCCAGCGCGGCCGCCAGATCGGCGGCGAGCGCGGTCACGACGCCACCGCCGCACCCGGGCACGGCCACTGGTGAATGACCCGGACAGAGCCGTAGTCGTACTGTGGCCGACCGTCTGGATGGAAGAGCGGGTCACCGTCGGCGTCCTCGAGGACGGCCATCGCGTAGATGCAGGCGAAGCCCTGGCCCCGGCACACCACCAACTCCCGGTTGGCGGCATCACACCGGTCGAGCATGGCCTTTGCCGACGCGACAATCGCCTCGTACTCGGCCAGGTCCTGCTTCAGCGCGAACTGGACCTGAGCATGGGAGCAGTCGAGGTACTCCATGTCGAACCACTTCCGGCACGAACGGTCCATCACGCGCCACAGCTGCGGCCAGTCGTCGGGCAGGGTGTCGGTCATTCCAGCTCCTTGAGTCGGGCCGAGACCGCCTGCGCGGCCTCGGGATATGCGGTGAGCGTGGAGAACAGGGCCGAGCGGATCCGGAGCCACTCGGCGGACGTGGTCACGTTCACCACCGCGATCTGCGGCCGCTCGTCCAGCTCGCCGTACACCTTGGCCAGCGTCTCCAGCGTTGCCCGCAGCTGGCTGATCAGCGCGGCCTGGTCCCGCAGCGGGGCGTCCTCCGCCCGGGACAGCAGCGCCTCGATCCGGTCGTACAGCCCCTCCAGCCGGTCCACCGCCCGCCGGGAGCCGGCGTTCGCCTTCCGGGTCATCACAGCTTTCAGAGCCGCGGACAGGTGCTTCTCCTTGTGCCGGGCGACCGCACCACGGTCCACCCCGTACGTCGCCGCCAGGGACCGCTGAGAGGGCCGACCCGCCACCAGCTGCTCGTCGATCTCCGGGCGGTCGGGGTGGCTGCACACACTGCAGGGCAACGGCATCAGGCACCCCCGGTGGCGAAGGGACGGGGCGTCGGCTCGACATGGCTGAAGGCGAGCGGCACCTCGCGTCCAGACGCCTGATCGGGCCGAGGAGCGCCGAGATCGCCGTCGGGGTCGTCTCCACCCTCGGGGTCCAGTCCCAGCTCGGTCACGGCGATACCGAGCGCCTCGGTCATCTGGTCCAACAGGGACCCTGCTCGGCGTTCCATCGTGGCCTGCAACTCCCGAAGCTCCAGGCGGTAACGCTTGGCCTGGTCCCGCAACCGCGCCATCTCCCGACCGATCCGCTCAACATCAGCCGCAAGGTGCGTTCCCGCGCAATGCACTTCGAGGCGCGAGAATGACTGCTGCACAACACGTTCCGACCGTGACCTCACCGTGACCCACCCGGGAGCTCGGCGGCCGTCGGCAGCCGGGTGGTGGGCAATGGCTGGGTGAGGGGGGACATCGCGTCCCGCTGCCGGTCGCAACGTTTCTGCAGGTCAGCGGCATGATCACGAGCGGTGCAGCGACTGCTGATACCGCCGCTGATACTCCCGAGTCGCGCGGTAGGCGGAAGCTGGCGCGGAAGGAAGGCCGAGGAGGAGACCTTCTTGGCGACGCCAAGTTCTCCTCGGGCGGGCGGGCGGCACTTGGGTGCGTCGGTGATGGGTGGCATCAGTTCTCCTCGGGAGTGGGTTGTTGATCTTGAGTGACCGTGCCCCGACCGTGCCCCGACCGTGCCCCGGGCACGGTGAGTGACCGTGCCCCGTGCCCCCCTGCTTTAGCAGGGGCACGGTCACACTCGGATTCGGGCACAGTGGCGTCGTCCCACCGTGCCCCGCCGGTGAAGCTGTCGGATGCTGGGTCGTCGTCGGCTCGGTAGGGCTTTGCGGTGGTGTGCATGCGGGCGTTGCGGGGGCCGGATTCGGTGGTCACAAACTCCTCGGCGATGAGGGTTTCGAGTGCGGTGTCCTTCGCGCGGTTCTGTCCGCTGACGGCTTCGCGGATCTGCCGGACGCTCATCGGAGTGTCGTGGGCTTCGATCGCGCGGGAGATGCGCTCCATGAGCGTCGTGGGCCGGAACGGCCCGGTCGTTAATGGGCGGCCGGCTTCGGGTCCGTCGATGCGTACGTCGATGCAGTCCGGCTGGCGTGAGTCCACGGTGACGACCGCGGCCAACTGGGTGCGGTCACTCTTGCGGTACGGGCCGCAGTGTGGGCGCACCGAGCCGGGCCGGTCCTTGCTCACCCGCAGGTGCAGGACGCCGACCATGCCGCGGCCTAGAGGCTGGTCGACCTCGACGAGGAACGAGCTGCCCGTCATCGCCGAAAGCTTCGCCTGCGCGCCGAGGGGGAACCGGCCGCGTCCCTCCTCGCCCTTCGTCACATGATCGACCAGGACGACCGCGGCGCCGGTCGACTCGGCCGCCCGCTTGGCCACCCGGCGCAGCCAGCCGGTGACCTCGTCGTTGTCCTTGCTCGACACCGAGCTGACCGTCAGCGCCTCGGTGACGCCGTCGATCACGAACATGGCCGCACGCTGGGTGAGGAGGGACTCCCAGCCCGTGCCGTGCGGGTCCTTCTCGGGCCGGATATAGGTCAGGCACTTGAGGATCTGCTCCGCAGTGACGCCGAGCGCCAACAGGCGGGTCGTGACGGTGCTGGCGTCGCTCTCGTAGTCCAGGTACACCACACGCCTGCCTGCGACGAGCTGAACCGCCGCCTCGGCCTGCACCACCATCGACTTGCCGGACTCCGGCTCGCCGTAGACCGAGTGCACCCGCCCCGGGTACATCAGGGCCCGCCCGTCGAGCCGGCACAGGACGGACGGCACCTCGGGCACGTGGGTGCCGTCCAGCCACGGCGCGAGGTCGATCGGCGCCCAGGCGTCCTCGACCGGCACCGGGCGGAGCGGCGCCGTCACTCGGTGAACTCGGCGATAGCAGCCCGCAACTCGTGGCAGGTGTCGCGGACTTGCTGGGTGGTCCAGCCGACCACGATGATCCGGACCGACGGGAAGTCCCGCCAGGAGCTCAGGGCGAGGCTCAGGCTCCCCGCAGGCCACCGTGACCACCATCGCGGCAGCCGGATCTCGACCTCCGCGCCGTCCGGGGCGAAGGTCAGGGCACCGATCCGCTTGGCCACCTCGATCACGTCCGGTCGGTCCGTCAGGTCGACGACCAGCCGGCCCGCGACGGTTGGCCGGCCGATCCGCGGCGCGGGTGGCGGGGGCGCTGGCCGCCACCGAGGTGCGGGCTGCTTGATGGCGATGAGTCGTTCACCCTCGGCCGACAGCACCGGTCGGTCGGGGAGCGCGACCGAGGCGGTCGGCTTCCCACCGGTGAGGTCGTGCGCCTCCTGCATGACCTGCGCGGCGGTCTCGGTCGGGAGGCCGACCAGTTGCCGAGCTTGGTTCTCGTCCGGGTCCAGGGCGGCGCTCACCGAGCCGTGCACCCCTTGAGTTCGTCCGCGGCTTCGTCGGCAGGAAGGCGATCGAGGAATCCCTGGCAGGAGTCGATCGCGTAGGTCAGATGGCCGCGCAGCTGCACGGCCATCTCCTCCCGGTTCCGTGTGAACCGGTCGTCATTCAGTAGGCGGTCGAGCTTCTCGACTGTCTTGCGCAGCTCCCAGCCCGCATCGCGCGCGACGTCCGGCAGCGGCCGGCGGTTCGGCTTCTTCGGAGATGGCTTCGGCGCCGGGTACGACTTCCCGTCGACACCGGTGATCCGGGGCGGCTGGCTGACGATCTCCTCCAGCCGGTCCAACGCGGCCGCGCTCTTGGCCTCCCAGTCCACGCGGGATTCGTTGGCCGGTTCGGTTGAGCCGCCGTCCACGTCCCGACTTACTGGCTCTCCCTGCTTGGACAGTTCTCCGCCCTGCTCCACTGCAGGTGAGGAATTCTCCTCACCTGCGCGCCGGTCGTTGACAACGGTCTTCTGATCGACTCCCAGGGCAGCGCCGATCGCACGGGTCGACAGGCCGGCCCCGGACAGTTCCTTGACAACCTCGCGTCGAAGATCAACGCCGAGTCGGGACAGCGCGTTACCGAACTGGTCCGCGACGTATGCCCCAGGGCTGGCATAGCCCAGCACGAAGTGCGCCTGCCGGGTGATCGCCTCCCGGATCAGCGGCATCACAGCCTGGTAGTTCTCAGCGATCGCGTCCAGCTTCACCGCGATCTGCGTGGTGATGGACGACGCCTCTTCCGGGGTCATCTGCTGGATGACCTCGCCGGCCACGAACGTGGAGAGCTGGTCCACCGGACCCCCTCCTCTCTGCCCCCACCCGGGGGGCGGTCAGGTCAGGCGGCAGGCCTCGGATCGTCGGCGCCGACCATGGCCATGAGCTTCGGGACCGGGATGCGCCACACCCGGCCGACTTTCACCGCGGGGATGTCGCCGGATTCGCAGCCGCGAATCACGGACCGTGGGTCGATCTCGAGGAACGCCGCCACGTCGGTGACCGTCGCGACCATGCGGCCGTCGAGAGGCCTTGGCGATCGTCTCGACATCCTGTCCTCCATCGTTCTCAGACGGTGCCCTTCCACTCCGAACGGTGCCAGACGCATTGACGGCCACGCAAGCAACTGCTACCGTACTGTCATGCAAAATCGGTCAGTCTTAGGAGAGCGGATGTGAGGATCGAGGAAGTTGTCGGGCGGAATATGGAACGTCTGCGATTGATGTGGCCCAAATCACAACAAAGGGCTGCCGACGTCAACAAGGTTTACACGCTGCCCGACGGTTCGTCTTGGTCGATGAAGGCGGGCGGGCGGGTTAGTCAGACCGATCTAGGCTTCATGATCGGCCTACTCACTGGCGAACCTTGGTCACGTCAAGCGGTTTCGGCCGCCGAGCGAGGCGACCGTGCGTTCACTCTGCGAGACCTGCTGATAATCGCGTTCGCTCTGCGGGTCCCGTACAGCGCGCTACTCGAACTCCCCCCAGACGAAAAGGACGTGGAGATCAGCGGTCGGCAGTTCACCGCTCGTCAGCTCCAAGGCGTCGTGTATCCCGACGAGGACACCCGCATTCGATCGCAAATGGTCCCGGTGGTGCGTTCGCTTACGACGGCGGAACAGGAAATGCGCGCGGCCCTCGACGAGTCGAAGAAGGCGCTCCAACGTGCGGCGAAGATTCTGGAGGGCAAAGGACGATGACGACACGCAGGCGCCGGCAGGCCGGCGAGGGCACGATCGCTGAATACCAAACTGCCGGCGGCACGCGGTATCTCATCAAGGTGTTGGTGACGCTCCCGGACGGGACGCGCAAGCAGGTCCTGCGCCGACGTGACATCAACGGCCAGCCCTTCACCACGCGGAAGGCCGCCGGGGCCGGAATCCGCGACCTCATCGGCAAGGCCGAGGCGCCGGGTGGGTACACCGAGCCGGCGAAGCTGACCGTGGGGGAGTACCTGGACGAGTGGCTGGCCGGGCTCCGGCTGGCGCCGTCGACGAAGGCCTCGTACGTCAAGAACGTCCGGCTCCATGTGAAGCCTCGGATCGGTTCGATGAAGCTGACCGCGGTGACCGGGTCCCGGTTGTCGGCGCTGTACCGCATGCTCGAGTCCGAGGGTCGGGCCGACGGCAAGGGCGGGCTCTCCGCCCGGACGACCCGGTACATCTCCACCATCATCGGCAAGGCGATGAAGGATGCAGTGCGGCAGGGCCTGATCCCGACCAACCCGGCGGCAGTTGCCGAGGCGCCGAGCGCGAAGTCGGCCCGGGCACCCGAGATGATCACCTGGACCGCGGCCGAGGTTGCGACGTTCCTGTCCTGGGCGACCGATCACGCCGACCCGGAGCAGCGGACCGCCTGGATCCTGGCGGTCGCCACCGGCATGCGCCGCGGGGAACTCTTGGCACTGCGGTGGAAGGACATCGACACCGAGCTCGGCGCGATCAGCGTCCGGCGGTCGGTTGGCACCATCAAGGAGAAGGGGAAGAAGCAGCGCATCGTCGAGGGCCCGACGAAGACCGGCCGGGCCCGGGTCGTGGACATCGACGACAGCACCGCGGCGATGCTCAAGAGCTACCGCACGCAGCGGGCATCCCTGGCGTTCCAACTCGCCTCGGCCGACGCCTTGGTGTTCGGCAAGGCTGAGGGTGAGCACCGGCTGCCGGAGTCGTTCAGCCGCTACTTCCGGGAGGCGGTCGGCCGGTGTCGCCGCTGGCAGGCCGCCCAGGCCAAGCCCGGCCAAGCGGTCGAGTTGCTGCCGACGATCCACCTGCACTCGCTGAGGCACACCTCGGCGACCCTCCAGCTGGCCGCCGGGGTGCACCCGAAGGTCGTGCAGGAGCGCCTCGGACACCAGACGATCTCGATCACGCTCGACACGTACAGTCACGCCCTACCCACCCTGCAGCGAGAGGCCGCCTCGGCCCTCGGCGCCCTGATCCATGGGAGTGCTTGATGGGTGCCGAAGACTACGACGTGATCGAGTACGACATTCTCGGCGACGGCCTCGGCATCGAGCGCCACCTCGTCGAGCCCGGCATGACCAAGGCTCTTTGTGGGCTTCTGGTCCCAGGGGGACACCCGGTCGCAGTGAGCTGGGGTAGGGCACGCAGCAGGTGCGAGGAGTGCGTCGAAGAGCTCCGGATGTTCGGATGATGACGGAGTATCAGGCTGGTATCAACAGGGCCTTCGGACCTACCTGCCAGCCGGAGAACTTGCAGGTCAACGGGTATCAGGCCTTGTGTCCGAGGGGGGACTTGAACCCCCACGCCCTTGCGGGCACTAGCACCTCAAGCTAGCGCGTCTGCCATTCCGCCACCCGGACCGGGTCCGCCACGCCCCATGTGGGCGCGGCGACGGCCAAGCTTACTCGATGCCCGGATGATTGGATGATCGGATGACACCTCCGCGCCGAAGCGACGCCACGCCCGGGTCCGGTTCCGCCTCCGCGGCGGAGCGGGAGGTGGTGTCCCTGTGCAGCGAGCTGATTCGCATCGACTCGGTGAACACCGGTGATCCGGCCACCATCGGCGACGGGGAGGCCCGGGCCGCTCGGTATATCCAGGACAAGCTGACCGAGGTCGGCTACGAGACGACCTACCTCGAGGCCACGCCGGGGCGGGGCAATGTGATTTGCCGGCTGCCGGGCGCCGACCGCACCAGGGGAGCTCTGCTGATCCACGGCCATGTCGACGTCGTCCCGGCCGATGCCACCGAGTGGGCGGTCGACCCGTTCTCCGGCGCGGTGCAGGACGGCTACGTATGGGGCCGTGGGGCCGTGGACATGAAGGGGATGGTCGCGATGACCGTCGCCCTCGCCCGCCAGTACCGGGCGGAGGGCTTCGTGCCGCCCCGGGACCTGGTGTTCTCCTTCATGTCCGACGAGGAGGCCGGTGGCACGTTCGGCGCGCATTGGCTGGTGGACCACCATCCGGAGCTGTTCGACGGGGTCACCGAGGCCGTCTCGGAGGTCGGTGGCTTCTCCATCGCGGTCGGTGGCGGACGCCGCGCCTACCTCGTCGCGGCCGCCGAGAAGGGGGTTGCCTGGGCGACGCTGCGGGCCACCGGACGCGCCGGGCACGGCTCGATGATCAACAACGACAACGCGGTCAGCCGGATCGCCGCGGCCGTCACCCGTCTGGGCAATCATGAGTTCCCGATCGTGCGCACGGCCACCGTCGACGCGTTGCTCGCCCACATCCACGAGCTGACCGGCCTGGAGTTCCCCGAGGACGACCTCGAGGGCGCCGTCGAGAAGATCGGCCCGGCCTCCCGCATCGTGAACGCGACCCTGCGCAACACAGCGAATCCGACGATGTTGCGCGCCGGCTACAAGGCCAACGTCATCCCTTCGATTGCGGAGGCGACCGTCGACTGCCGGGTGCTGCCGGGCACGCAGGAGACGTTCCGTGAGGAGGTCGCTGCGATCGTCGGCGACGGTATCGAGATCGACTGGGTCTGGCAGCCGCCGTTGGAGTACCCGTTCGCCGGCAGCCTGGTGGAGGCGATGGTGGCCGCGGTCACCGCGGAGGACCCGGACGGTGTGGCGGTGCCGTACATGCTCTCCGGCGGCACCGACAACAAGGCGTTCGACCGGCTGGGCATTGCCGGATACGGGTTCTCGCCCATGCGGCTGCCGGCCGACCTGGACTTCACCGCGCTGTTCCACGGCGTGGACGAGCGGATCCCGGTGGACGCGCTGCGGTTCGGGGTGCGGGTCCTGGACCGGTTCATCCGCGCCTGCTGAGCGCGGCGACCCTCAGGATCCCGGCAGGGCCAGCCGCACCAGCGCCGTCGTCAGTGCGGCCAGGCCGACGACGACCAGGAACGGCCAGCGCCGCCACACGGCGAATCCGGCGACCGCCAACCCGGCCGCGCGGGCATCGAGCACGAGCCCCGATCCGGTCGAGAACGTCTGCACCGCAACGAGTGCGGCGAGCAGCACGATCGGAAGCAGGGCTGCGATCCGGTGTACCCGGGGGCGCTGCAGCACCGATTCGGGTACCGACAATCCGGCCAGCTTGAGCAGGTAACAGCCCACGCAGCCGACCAGCACCCCGATCCACAGTGTCATGACGCGCCACCGCGGCCGTCCGGCGGATCGAGATCCTCGACCACCTCGTCGACCCCGGTCGACCCGCCGGGCCCGGTGCGCCCGGGTAGGAACGCGGCACCGATCCCGACCAGCGCCGCGATCAGCACCGGGAACCCGACGGGCACGAACGGCACCGTCAACACCGCGACGAGCGCCGCGACCAGCGCGATCGCCCACGCCTCGCGGCCGCGCAAGCGGGGAGCGAGCAACGCCAGGAACGCCGCCGGTGCGGCCGCGTCCAGCCCGAGCGTCCGTGGGTCGGCCAGCCAGGCCGCGCCCACCACGCCGATCAGCGTGCCCAGGTTCCACAGCGCGAACACTCCGAGACCGGTGGCGTAGAAGCCGAGGCGGCCGGCCCGCGGCGAGTCCCGGCCGATGGACATCGCGGTCGACTCGTCGATGATCAACTGCGCGGCACCCAACCGGCGCCAGCCGCGAACCTGCAGCAGCTCGGTCAGCCGTAGCCCGTAGAGCGCGTTGCGGGCGCCGAGCATGATCGCCGTGGCCGCCCCGGCCAGCGGTGCGCCGCCACCGGCCACCACCCCGACGAGCCCGAACTGGCTACCACCGGTGAACATGAGCAGCGACAACGCCATCGCCTGCCACAGGTCCAGCCCTCCGGCCAGCGCGATCGCGCCGAAGGAGATGCCGTACGCGCCGGTCGCGATCGACACGCCAGCGGCGTCCCGGAGGACGGACGATCGATTTTGCCGCCAGGTCGGATCGTCCCGACCGCTCACCGAGACCCGCGCCGGGACGCCGTCACGGGATGAGGTCCGGCAGCAGGGCGGGGGAGCGCCGGCGACGCAACCACACCCGCCTGGTGCCGTCGGGGAACCTCAGCACCCGAGCCAGTTCCCACCCGGCGAACTCTGCGCGGATGGCCAGCATCGAGGCGGCCGCCGATCGCGAGACGCGGGAGTCGATCCGCAGGGGCTGGTATTCGAAATCGTCGCTTGGTGCCCATCTCGGACGGAGGGCACCGGCCGTTGTGGTCGGCGCCCCGGCGGACTCGGCGTCGCCGACGGCCGCCTCCGAACCGGCATCGCTGGTACCGAACATGTCGCCATCATGCCGAATTGGTCAGCGGAAGCTGTGCAGGGGCGGCCCGGGGCTGTTCGGCCAGCTCGCCCCGCAGTAGGTGGGCCAGTCGGGTACGCCGCGGAATCGAGCCCACCTCCCGCACGCCCCGAGCGACCGCCGGGCCGGCCGCATGCACCACCGACAGGTGCCGGCGGGCCCGGGTCAGCGCGGTGTAGACCAACGGGCGGGACAGCATGCCGCCGGCCTCCGGCGGCAGCACCGCGACCACTGCGTCCCACTCCGACCCCTGCGCCCGGTGCACGGTGATCGCCCAGCCGTGCAGCAGGTCGCTCAGCGCCTTGCCGCTGACCTCCGCCTCGCCGCCGGTGAACGCGACCCGCAGCGAGTTGTCCCCGCAGGACAGCACGGTGCCGACCTCACCGTTGGCGTAGCCGGCCGGTTCGGCGTCCAGGTGGTTGGCCGTGGCCACCACCCGGTCACCCGGGTCGAACCCGCGCACCGTCCCGGCACCGGGGTTGAGCCTCGCCTTGAGCGCGCGGTTGAGTTCCTGGGTGCCGGCCGGGCCGCGGTGCACCGGGGTGACGACCTGGATCTGGTCCGGCTCGCACTCGAAGACGCGGGGGATGGAATCGGTGACGACCTGCACCACCCGGTGCGCGGCCTCCTGCGACCCGCGCGCCGGGATGATGACCACCTCACGGGTCGGGTCGCCGACCGCGGGTAGCTCACCGGCCCGCACCGCGGTGGCCAGCCGGGCGATCGTGCCGCCCTCGTCCTGCCGATACAGCCTGGTCAGTTCGGTGATCGGAATGACACCGCTGTCGATCAGGTCACCCAACACCCGCCCGGGCCCGATGGACGGCAGCTGCGCGGGATCGCCGACGATCACCAGGTGTGTGCCGTCGGCGATGGCAGCGATCAGCGCCGCGCCGAGTTCGACGTCCAGCATGGAGGTTTCGTCGACGACGATCATCTTGGCGTCGATCGGGTTGCCCGCGTCGCGGTCGAACAGGTAGCGGGTCGATCCCTGCTCGGGCGGCCGCGCCTCGAGCAGCCGGTGCACCGTCGAGGCCGCCTCACCGGCGAGCTCCTCCAGCCGTTTGGCCGCGCGACCGGTCGGGGCGGCCAGTGCGATCGACGCCCCGACTTCCTTGCACAACCGGACGATCGCCTCGACCGTGCGGCTCTTGCCGGTGCCCGGCCCACCGGTCAGCAGGCTGACGCCGTGCCTGGCGGCAAGCGCCACCGCACCGGCCTGCACCCCGTCCAACCCGGTGACGGCCCGCTCGACCGCACGGTCGCCGGCCAGGCTTCTCGACGTGCGGACGATCCGCACCAGACCGTCGGCGATCGCCGATTCCGCGTCCGCCAGCTGCGCCGTGGCCAGCCAGCGCTCGCCGGTGGATCCGTCGGGGGCGGATACCGATCGCACCTCGTCCGATAGCAGGGCGGCACCGATCGCCGGTTCCGGATCGACGCCGAACGATCGGATCCCGTTGGCCACCATGCCCTGCGGTGCCGTCGTGTGCCCGTCCCGGGCATGCCGGGCGAGGGTCCACTGCACCAGCGCGCGGCCGCGGCGGGGATCGTCCCGGTGCACACCGGGTTGAAGTTCGCGGGCCAACCGGTCGGCCTGCGCGACGGTCGCCTCCGGCAGCACGGCCAGCAGCCGCCACGGGTCCTCCCGCAGCATCCGTGGTGCGTCGACGCCCAGCGCATCCGACAGCCGGGATGCCCAGCGGGCCGGGATCTCGACGGGGACCAGCAGTTCCGCGAGGTCGTACAGTTGCCCGGCGCCGATGAAGCTCGTCAGCAGGCGGGTGGCCCGGCGATCGGTCACTCGGGGCAGAGCGGCGAGATTCGTCGTGGTGACGTCGGCGGGGGAGCGGATGCCGGCCGCCGCGAGCTGCTTGACCAGACCCGGGCCGACGCCCGGCCACAGGCCGGCGGCGCAGAACTCGGCGAACACGTCGGGCACGCCCGGCACGCTACCCGCCGACCGGAGCCGGGCGCGGAACCTGCGGGGCCGAGCCTGCTCGCGCCAGAGCCGGCCCGCGCCGGGCCGCGGAACATCAGCCGGTCACACGCCTGCCGGATCTCCGCGAGCGCGCGGAAACCGGAGCGGAGCGGCGCAGGCGCGCGCGAAACCGCACGGCCGCGGAACATCAGCCGGTCACACGCCTGCCAAACCTCCGCGGGCGCCGAAACGCTCGTCCACGACACACCAAGGACCGTCGGGCGCCGCGTGAAACCTACCGATCTTCCGCGACGACGGCCGTGCGCCGCGAAAATGTGGACAAGCTCGGCCGCTCTGGGTCCACGTTGTTCGGTCGGCACCGACGAATGTGGACAACTCCGGAGCCCGACCGGGTACCCGTCACGATGGCGACATGCTGCTTCGAAGGGTCGCCTCCGACACGCCCTGGGTCGCCGTCGCCAACGAGCAGGGCGGCCTTATCTGCCGACGTCAATTGCTCGAGCTCGGCCTGACCCGCAGTCAGGCGGTGACCAACGTCGACAACGGCCGATGGCAGCGCGTCCATCCGGGCGTCTATGCCACCACCACCGGAGCCCTTGACCCGAACCAGCAGGTCTGGGCCGCCGTCCTCTACGCCGGAAAGGGGGCGGCGGCCTGCTGCGCGACCGCGCTGTGGCTGTTCGGGGTGATCGACGAACCTCCTGAGCCGCTGCATGTGTCGATCCCCGAGGCTCGCCGTGTCGAGTCGTTGCCGGGTCTGCGGTTTCACCGACGGCGGGCGTTGAACCGTGCCGAGACACCCGTCCATCCCGCCGCCCGCCCACCGCGCATCCGCCTCGACGAATCGCTGCTGGACCGCTGCGCCGTTCTCTCGGACTCCGATGTCGTCGGGCTCGTGCTGCAGGCGATCCAGCGCCGAAAGACCACTGCGACCCGGGTCGAGGGCGTGCTGAGCGTTCGCCCCATCCAACCCAAGCGCGCATTGATCCGCGACGTGCTGGCGGAGGCCCAAGCCGGCGTTGCGTCGCCGCTCGAGTTGAACTACCGGCGTCGGGTCGAGGTGCCGCACGCCCTGCCGGCTGCTCGCCGCAATGTGCCCGAGGTCATTGATCAGGGACGTCAGTGCTACCGCGATGCCGAGTACAGGCCGTGGGGGCTGGTCGTCGAGCTCGACGGCCAGGAGGCCCATCCGAGGGACCAGGCCTTCCGCGACCTGCGCAGGGACAACCAGGTGACGGTCCGCGGCCGGACCGTCTTGCGCTACGGATGGCGCGATGTCGTCGGCGAGCCCTGCGCCGTTGCGGCCCAGGTCGGTCTGGCGCTCCGGCAGCGGGGCTGGCCTGGCCCGATCGGTCGTTGTGGGCCGGGGTGTCCGATTCCGCCGTCGACGTAGCAGCGCCGGCCACGGCCGCGCCACAACGCGTGACTGGCCGACCAACCTGCGGAAGGTCGGCCTCGGACAAGCCGATCCTCCGCACCCGCTGCTGGCCGGGCACCACGCAGACCGAATCGAACCACCCGCGGAAGATCAACACGCCCCACACGAGCCGAACCTCCGTGGGCACACCCGGACGCGGCCGACGCACCCTCGCCCGGACGAGCGGGCCCGACGCACACGCCCGGGAACTATCCCGCGGCGCTGACGTCGTCGAGTGCGCTGCGGATCTCGGCCGGCAGCGTGACCTGCTCGGCGCCGAGCGAAGCGGTTAGTTGTGTCCGGTCCCGCGCCCCGACAACCACCGAGGTCACCGCGGGACGGCCCAGCACCCACGCGCAGGCAACCGCCAGGGCGGAGGTGCCCAGGCCTTCGGCCGCGGTGACCACCGCCTCCACCACCCGGGCCGCCTGCTCGGTGCGAAACCGGCCGACGTAACGCGTGAAATGCGGTGACGCTCCGCGGGATTCGGCGGGTGTGCCGTGCCGGTACTTGCCGGTGAGCACGCCGCGACCCAGCGGGGCCCACGCCAGCAGACCAAGCCCGTGCGCCGCCGCGGCCGGCTGCACCGACTCCTCGGACGACCGATCCAGCAGCGAGTACTCGTTCTGCGCTCCCACCAGGCCCGCGCCCGGTGACGAGCAGCGAAGCCAGGAGGCGAGCGTGGCCACCTGCCACCCCGTCATTCCGGACACCGCGACGTACCGCGCACGACCGGACGAGACCGCGGCGGCGAGAGCTGTGCAGGTCTCCTCGAACGGCACCGCCGGATCGAATCCGTGCACCTGCCACAGATCGACATGGTCGGTTCCGAGCCGGCCCAACGAGGCATCGAGGGCGGCCAGCAGGGAGCCCCGACCACCGCCGACCCCCACCGACGTGGTGGACAGCACGACCGACGAGCGGGCCACCACCTTCGGGACCAGGGTCCCCAGGATCGTCTCCGCCGAACCGTCGCCGTACACGTTGGCCGTGTCGATCAGCGTGCCCCCGGCCTCGACGAACGCCTCCAGCTGGGACGCGGCAGCATCGGCGTCCGTGTCCCGACCCCAGGTCATCGTGCCCAGCGCCAGCCGGGAGACCTGCAGGCCGCTGCGCCCGAGGTAGCGCGAGTCCATGACGGTCAACCTAGCGACACCGGGCGACGGACCGGGGCGCGGGTGCGCTGCCGGTACCGTTGCGGGGCGGCGCCGTACCCGGCGCGACCGAGCACCACCGAACGAGCACGCTCCGCGGCGATCCGGCCGGGGCGCTCCGAGCAAGGGACGACCGGCGATCGTGGGACGCAGAATGCGCATCGGCCTGAACCTGGGCTACGTGACCAGCGCGCGGGAGCTGGACGACAACCTGGCCCTGGCCGTGGCGGCGGAATCTCTCGGGCTCGACTGCGTCTGGGCGGCGGAGGCCTACGGATCGGACGCGGTGACGGTGCTGTCAGCGGTCGCGGCCCGCACCCACCGGATCGGCATCGGTTCGGCCGTCCTGCAGATCCCCGGACGCACGCCCGCGATGACCGCGATGACGGCGGCGACCCTGGACGCGCTGTCCGGCGGGCGCCTCAACCTGGGCCTTGGCGTGTCGGGTCCGCAGGTGTCCGAAGGCTGGCACGGCGTTCGATTCGCCGATCCGATCGGCCGCACCGCCGAGTACGTGCAGATCGTCCGGCAGGCCCTGAGCCGTCGCCGGGTCACCGCCGGCGGTGAGCATTTCACCCTGCCGCTCCCGGGCGGACAGGGAAAGTCGTTGGTCCTTGCCCTGCAGCCGGTCCGGCAGCACATCCCGATCTACCTGGCGGCGATCGGGCCGAAGAACCTGGACCTGACCGGCCGCATCGCCGACGGCTGGCTGGGCATCTTCTTCGACCCCGACACCGCGGGTGCCTCGATCAGCCGGATCGGCCGCGCAGCGGCCGCCGCCGGCCGTGACCCTGCGGAGATCGATATCTGCGTCACGGTCCCGACCTCGGTCGATGCGGACCCGGAGCGCGCGGCCGACCGGGCCCGCGGGCATGCCGCCCTCTACATCGGCGGCATGGGCTCGCCGAAGACGAACTTTTATCACCGCACCGCCACCGAGATGGGATTCGGCAAGCAGGCCGACGAGGTGCAGCGGCGATTCCTGTCCCGCGACTACACCGGGGCGGCCGCCGCGGTTCCGTACGAGTTCATCGATCGCACCAGCCTGCTCGGTGACGAGCACCGGCTCGCCGAACGGCTGCACCGGCTGGCCGAGGGGGGCGTCACCTCGGTCGCGGCGATCTGCTTTGATGCGGATCTCGACGACAAGATCGCGACGCTGACCACGGTGGCGGCCGCCGCCCGGCGGGCCGGGGTCCGCGGATGAACCTGCTCCAGGCGATCGTCCTCGGCATCGTCGAGGGCCTCACCGAATTCCTCCCGGTGTCCTCGACCGGCCACCAGACGATCGTGGCGGGCCTGATGGGCCTGCAGATCGACGACCCGTCAGTCACGTCGTTCATCGCGGTCATCCAGATCGGCGCGATCGCCGCCCTGGTGCTGTACCTGCGCAGAGACATCGGCCGGCTGCTGGCGGCCTGGTTCCGCGGCCTGTTCAACGCCGCCGAACGCGGTGATCCCAGCTACCGGGAGGCATGGCTGGTGATCATCGGCTCGCTGCCGATCGTCGTCGTCGGCGTCCTGGGCCGGGACCTGATCAAGGGCCCGCTGCGATCCCTCTGGGTGGTCGCGATCGCCCTCATCGCCTGGGGCTTTGTCATGCTGGTCGCCGAGGCGATGGCCAAGCAGGACCGGCACGAGAAGGACCTACGGCTCAAGGACGCGCTGATCATCGGCGGAACCCAGGCCCTTGCGCTCATCCCCGGGATATCGCGGTCCGGCGCGACCATCTCGGCCGGTCTGATGCTCGGCGTCGACCGGGTCACCGCGGCCCGCTTCGGCTACCTGCTCGGCATTCCCGCGTTGGCTGGTGCGGCCGTGCTGGAAGTGCCGGACGCCATCAGGGCCGGGGGAGTGGGCCTCGGCCTGACCCTCGTCGGCACGGGCGTCAGCTTCGTCGTCGCCTTCGTCACGGTCGCGTGGATGCTCCGCTTCGTCAGCAAGCACACCATCCGAGTGTTCGTCTGGTACCGGTTCGCCCTCGCGGCGGTGCTCATCCTGCTGCTGACCACCGGATTCGTCACCGACACCGGGGTCCGCACATGACCGGGGAGAAGCGCGAGCCGATCGTCACGGTCGTGCTGATCCGGCACGGCCGCTCCACCTCCAACGCCGCCGGCACCCTGGCCGGCCGCACGCCCGGCATCGAGCTGGACGAGCAGGGCCACGAACAGGCCGCCAACCTGGCGCGCCGGCTGAAGGACATCAGCATCGACCGGATCGTCTCGTCGCCCCTGGAGCGATGCCGGCAGACCCTCACCCCGCTGGCCACCGAGCTGGGCCTGCCGGTGAACATCGACGGCCGGCTGCTCGAGGTCGACTACGGCACCTGGTCCGGCCGGGCACTCAAGGACCTGCTGCACGAACCGCTGTGGCGGGTCGTGCAGGCCCACCCGTCCGCGGCGGTGTTCCCGGGCGGGGAGGGGCTGGCCGACATGTCCGCCCGGGCCGTGGACGCGATCCGCGGCATCCGGCAGAGCGCCGCCGCGGATCTGACCGTGCTGGTCTGCTCCCACGGTGACGTCATCAAGGCCATCCTGGCCGACGCCCTCGGCATGCACCTGGACGCGTTCCAGCGGATCGTCGTCGCACCCGCGTCCGTCTCGGTGATCCGGTACACGCCGCTTCGCCCGTTCGTCGAACGGATCAACGACACCGGTGATCCGCTGTTGGCCAGACCCCCCGCGCCCACCGCCCCCACCGACGAACACACAGTTACGCCGGATGAAACGGTCGAACCGTCAGCCGATGGTTCGAGCGACGCCGTGCCCGGCGGCGTCACCCGTTGATCCCGGGACGACTAAGCTCAGGACCGTCATGCCGCGTCAGATCCACGTTTTCCGCTCGCCCGAGCGGTTCCTCGCCGGGACCATCGGGCAACCAGGTGAACGCGAATTCTTCCTGCAGGTCGTCGACGGCCGTCGGATCCTGTCCGTTGCCTGCGAGAAGCAGCAGGTCGCCGTGCTCGCCGACCGGCTCGGGTCGCTGATCATCGAGGTCGCCCGGCGGTTCGGGGCGAAGGCCGACCCGACGAGCAGCGCCGACATAGAGGCGACGCTGGCCACCCCCGTGGACGCCGAGTTCCGGGTCGGCACCATGGGCCTGGCGTGGGACAGCGAGGGCTCCCAGGTGATCGTCGAGTTGCTCGCGCTGTCCGAGGAGGAGGTCGGGGAGGACATCGTGCTGGAGGACCGGGAAGACGGCCCGGACGCACTGCGGGTGTTCCTGTCGTTGGCCGCCGCGCGAGACTTCGCCAAGCACGCGGAGAAGGTGGTCGCCGCCGGGCGCCCACCCTGCCCGCTATGCAGCAACCCTCTTGACCCCGAAGGGCACATCTGCCCGCGGCTGAACGGCTACCACCGCGGCGCCGTTGGCTGACCGCGACCCCGCGCCGGACCGCGACGTCAGCCCGGAGGTCGCCGCGGAGGTCCTGCGGCACGGGGAGATCAGCGTCACCGGCCGGCTCACCGACGCGTCGAACCTGACCCTGCTCGGCCGGTCCACCCTGGACGGCGTCGCGGTGGACTGCATCTACAAGCCGGCCCGCGGCGAACGGCCGCTCTGGGATTTTCCGGACGGCACGCTTGCCGAACGGGAGCTGGCGGCCTACCTGGTGTCGGTCACCGCCGAGTGGGACTGCGTTCCGCTCACGATCATTCGCGACGGCCCGTTCGGCCCCGGGATGGTGCAGCGCTGGATCGACGACTGCGATCCCGACCTGATGGTCGACCTGGTCCCGGTGAAGAAGGTGCCCGCGGGCTGGCTTCCGGTCATGCGCGCGGTTGACGTCACCGGCAACGACGTCGTCCTGGTGCACGCAGACAACCCGAAACTCGCCGTGCTCGCCGGGTTCGACCTGGTGGCCAACAACGCCGACCGCAAGGGCTCGCACGTGCTACCCACCCCGGACGGCCGGATCCTCGGCGTGGACCACGGGCTGTGCTTCCACCGGGACGACAAGCTGCGCACCATCCTGTGGGGATGGGCCGGCCACGCACTGCCACAGCCGGTGCTGGACGGGCTCGCCCGGCTCGACCGCGGGCTTGCCGCCGCGCTCGGCGAGCGGCTGGCGGAGCTGATCACAACCGCCGAACTGGCCGCGCTACGGCGCCGGATCGAGCGGTTGCGCTCGACCGGCAAGTACCCGAAGCCGCCGGGCCATCGCACGCCCATCCCGTGGCCACCCCTGTGAACCCGGCGAGGAACCTGTGAACCCGGTGACGAATCTGGGGCGCACCGCCGCCCGCGCGATCGGCGGGCTGGCGTTGGACGCCTCCAACGGGGTGCTGACCGCCGCGAGCGGGGTGCGCGCGGCGATGGCGGGTGAGCAGGTCGGCCCGGCGACCCTGCGGGTGCACGTGGTGGTCCTGTCCGACGAGGCCGGGCGTCCGCTGTGCGCACCGGAGGCGGTGCGGCCGTCGCTGGACCGGGCCGACGTGGTGCTGCAGGAGCAGGCGGGCATCCGGGTGCGGGTGGCCCGCCTTCAGGTCATCCCAGAGCCCGCCCCTCCGCGGGCACTCGACCCGCGGGCGAACCGGCGGCTATTGCTGGACGACGTACTGGGCCGCACCGAGTTCTACCGCAGACACCAGGCGCCGCTTGATGTGTCGAGCGTTCTCGTCGGCACGCCGGTGACCGTCGTTGTGGTCAGGCAAATCGCCGGCCGAACCACCGGCTGCTCCCTGGGCATGAGCGCCGACTGGGTGATCGTGCAGGCGTCCCTGTTCGACGTGGACAACCCGTGCACCCACGATGAGACGGTGCT
>CAYZBB010000049.1:29243-37300 GCA_964476495.1 uncultured Actinomycetes bacterium
TGCACGAACTCGGGCACGCGCTCAACCTGCCACACCACCGGAACCGGTCGAACCTGATGTTCCCCGAGTCGTCGCCGCCGGAGGCGGTCCGCGGGACGGCTTTGCAGCCGTGGCAGGAGGCGGTCCTGCACGCGAACAGGCATGTGGTGCCCGGCGTCCGGCATACGCGCTGACTGCGACACAGGGGCCGGCGGCCCGCGACTACGGTGGAGCGGTGCAATCCTGGCCCTCACCGCCCATCCCCGGGATCCCCGGATCCGGCCGACAGCTTCGGCTCTACGACTCGGCAACCGGATCGGTGCGCCCGACCGACCCCGGCCCGACGGCCACGATGTACGTCTGCGGGATCACCCCGTACGACGCAACCCACCTGGGTCACGCCGCCACCTACGTCGCCTTCGACCTCGTCCATCGGATGTGGCTGGACGCCGGGCATCGGGTGCATTACGTGCAGAACATCACCGACATCGACGACCCCCTGCTGGAGCGTGCGCATCGGGACGGGGTTTCGTGGCGCAAGCTCGCGGACCGGGAGATCGGACTCTTCCGCGACGACATGACCGCGCTGCGGGTGATCCCGCCGGCCGACTACATCGGCGCGGTCGAGGCGATGGACGAGGTGACCGCGGCGGTGCAGCGGCTGCTCGACGGCGGCGCCGCCTACCGGGTGCCCGACGAGCAATATCCCGACGTGTACTTCGACATCACCGCATCCGGCCATTTCGGGTACGAGTCGCGGTACGACGAGGCCACCATGCTGACCCTGTCGGCCGAGCGGGGCGGTGACCCGGATCGGCCGGGCAAGCGGCAGCGGCTGGACCCGCTGCTGTGGCGGATGCAGCGGCCCGGTGAGCCGTCCTGGACCTCACCGATGGGGAGCGGCCGGCCCGGCTGGCACATCGAGTGTGCGGTGATCGCCGGGAATCGGATCGGGCCCGTCATCGACCTGCAGGGCGGCGGCAGCGACCTGATCTTCCCGCACCACGAGTGCTCGGCCGCACACGCCGAGGTGCTCAGCGGCAAAAGGCCTTTCGCCCGCCACTACACGCACGCCGGGATGATCGGGCTGGACGGTGAGAAGATGTCCAAGTCCAGGGGCAACCTGGTCTTCGTGTCCCGGTTGCTGCACCAGGGTGTGGATCCGATGGCCATGCGGCTCGGCCTGCTGGCGGGTCACTACCGGACCGACCGGGCCTGGTCGGACGAGCTGCTGATCGCCGCCGAGGAACGGCTGGACCGCTGGCGCAAGGCCGCGGTGCGTAGCGGTGTGGAGGCACACGACGTGGTCGAAGCGATCCGGGACGGGCTGGCCGACGATCTGGACACGCCGAAGGTGCTGGCCGATCTGGACGCCTGGGCGGCCAACGATTCGATCGACGGATCGGCGGTGGCCGACGCCGTCGACGCGCTCCTCGGTATTCGGCTGACCTGACGTCCACACCGAGGGTGATCGACCAACGGACCGGTTGACCGACGGGCCGGTTGGCCGCCGGTCGACCGCCCCCGGCCGCCGCGGGGCGGACGGATCAGACCTGAAGCATCGCGTGCTGACCGGCGAGGTGGACGGCGCCGAGCAACTCCGACCGCATTCCCAGCAGGCCCACCCTGACCTCCACCGCCGCTGCTGTGGTCGGCTGCGCGTACCGGTTGATCGATTCGCGCACCCCTTCGGCCAGCGGCTCGCCGGCGGTACCCAGCTCGCCGCCCAGCACGATCACCCCGGGGTTGAGGCAATTGCACAGGTCGGCCAGGACACGACCGAGGGTCCGGCCGGACTCGGCGATGAAGCGGGCGACGACCGGGTGCCGCGAGGCGTCACGGAGCGGGAACGTCTCGTCGGACCCGCTACGGACACCCAGGTCGGCCATCAGATTGCGGACCAGTGTGCTGGACACGACCGTTTCCAGACATCCACGGTTGCCGCACCGGCACCAGGCGCCCTGCTCACCGAGCCTGGTATGCCCGATCTCACCGGCGACCCCGCTCGCCCCGTGATAGGTCGTGCCGGCCAGCACCAGGCCCGCACCGATGCCCTCGGACACCTTGACGTACATGAAGTCTCGCGCGCCCTTGGCGGCACCGAAGCGCAGCTCGCCCGCCGCGCCGAGGTCCGCGTCGTTGCCGATCACGACCGGGCGGCCGAGCCGTTCGGACAGCTCCCGGGCGGGGTCGAGCCCCACCCAGCCGGTCAGCACCGAGGCCGGGTGAATGCGCCTGGTCTTGACGTCCAGCGGTGCCGGGACGCCGGCCGCCACCGCACGGATGTCCGCAAGGTTCAGCCCTGTCTGCCCGAGCAGCCTGTGCACCAT
Source organism: uncultured Actinomycetes bacterium (assembly GCA_964476495.1). Classification (GTDB taxonomy): domain Bacteria; phylum Actinomycetota; class Actinomycetes; order Mycobacteriales; family Nakamurellaceae; genus Nakamurella. Next base: position 31,553 of record CAYZBB010000049.1, read on the forward strand.
GCCGGCGGCCACGTCCAGGGCGGACGCGGCCTCGGTGTCGACGTTGACCGCGGCGTGCTCCTCCGCGCGGATCTGTCCGTCGATCGTCGCGACCGCGACGGTGACCCGTTCGTGATCGAAGTCGATACCCGCCACATGGCCGGAGCCCCCGGTCGCCACCAGCAGCGCCGACGGCCGGCCACGGCCGCCTCCCCTGCCGCCGGCCGCGAGCACGTCCTCGACGATCAGCCGCTCGCTCATCAGGTCCTGGACCGCCTCCGCGACCGCGCTCCGGGACAGGCCGGTGATCAGGCTTAAGTCGGCGCGGGTGATGCCGTTCTCACGTCGGATCACCTCAAGCAGCTGCTGCCGAGAACGTTGACGTCGGGCTGAGGGTGACTCAGGGAGGCTCATCGGGATCGAGCCTAGCATTTATTCCGGTTAGGCGACAGAAGTAGCTAGACAATAATTTGCTGAGCGGACGTGATCGTCGACGTCCGTGTGGACCTGAGGTCGACATCGCTGTCTAATCCGCCTGGCATCACTGTGACCGCGGTCACCATGCATCGGAGGACCTTGATGGCTTTCATCGGACGACTGCCCGTGCCCACGACCGAAGCCTGGGACTGGCAGGTCGATGCCGCATGTCGAGGCATGGCCAGTTCGTTCTTCTTCCATCCGTGGGGTGAACGCGGCCCGTCCCGCGATGCACGGGTGCGGCGGGCCAAGGAGGTGTGCGCCGAGTGCCCGGTCATCGAGGCCTGCCGACGGCACGCCCTCGAGGTCCAGGAGCAGTACGGAGTGTGGGGCGGACTCTCGGAGGAGGAGCGCCTGGTGCTGCTCAACCGAGGCCGGCGAAGCCTGCGGCAGAAGGTGCTTGCGGAGTCCACGGAGCTGGCCATGCTGATCGCCGCCGAATCGGCGGCCCTGCCCGCGGGTTCGCGCTGACACCGGACGCGACCCCCTGGGCGCCCCCGGCCCGCCCCGCGTCACGCTCCCGTCGGTGTTGATCGGGGTGAGCGAAAAGTGAGCGGAATCCGGACTGGGATGTGAGCGGAACGCGGTCCTACGTTGCTCCTGTCACCGACCGGAACACCAAGGAAAAACCGGTCTTTCATCTCAGGAGACACTCATGACCCGCACTCTCGCCGCCCGCATCGCCGGTGCCGTGCTTGCCACCGGGGCCGCCGGCGCCATCGCCCTCGCCGGGGCCGGCGCCGCCAACGCCCAGGCCTACGCCTCGACTCCGCTGTCGCCTGGCCAGGGGGTGTGCTCGGCGTCCCAGTATGCGTCGTACCAAGTGCGGGCCGACGGGTGGGCGACCGGCCAGGGCGCCAAGTTCAAACTGCTGCGCAACGGCGTCGTGATCACCTCGACCCCGGGACGGGCCAATGCCTGGGCAGCCGAGTACCGGTCGGCGTACGGCACGTTCCCAGGCCCGGGCTACTACAGCGTGTGCGCGCAGAACACGGGCACCGCCAACACCACGGTCACCCTGCAGCTGCGCACCGACTACGAGTTCTGAGCCCGCCCGAGCAGACCGATCCGGTCACATCCGCACCCGTGGCGCCAAGGTCGGGATCAGGGCCACGCCGGCCCGTCCGGACCTGCAGTCGATCATGAACGGCCCGCCCGCGTCGCCGCGGACCGCGCCTGTCGTTCGTGATCGGGCCCACGCGCAGACGGCTTGCCCATCGATGCGCGTTCGGACATGCTCTGGCTGCACCGCAACGCCTGCGGCGCGACAGTCAGGAGCTGCGCCGATGGGTCAGCCGATGGGCCAGACGATGGGCCAGACGATGGCCGACCGGATCGAGTCGGCTCGACGCCGCCGGTTCGTCGGACGTGCCGCGGAACTGTCCCGGCTGGAGTCGCTGCTGCGCTCGCCCGAACCCGGTGTGGTGTTCGTCTGCGGTCCGTCCGGTGTCGGCAAGTCGACACTGCTGCGCCGGTTCGCCGACCGGTGCATCGAGGCGGGCGCCGCCGTCACGCTGGTCGACGCCCGGGACATCCCGCCGACCGCGGACGCCCTGCGGTTCCGGCTGAGCGGGGCCGGCGCCGCAGAACCGGCCGGCGGACGCCCGGTCGTCATGGTGGACACCTACGAGCTGCTGGCCGACGTTGATGCCGCCTTCCGGAACGAAATCGCGCCGACCCTGCCCGCCGACACCCTGGTCGTTGTCGGCGGGCAGCACCCGCCGAGCGCGGCATGGCGCACCGACCCCGGCTGGTCCGACCTGCTGCTCACCCTGCGCCTGCCGAACCTGGGCGAGGCCGAAGCATCCGCCTACCTGTCCGCGCGCGGGATCCCCGAGCCCGCCCACCGGGTCGCGATCGAATTCACCCACGGTCATCCACTGGCGCTGGCCCTGGTCGGTGAGGTCCTGCAGGAGCACGGGTCGTTCGCCCCCGATCGGTCTACGGACGTCATCGCCGTGCTGCTCGGTTCGCTCGTCCAGCACACCCCGACGGTCACCCACCGGCGCGCGCTGGAGGCCTCCGCGCAGGTCAGGTTCGTGACCGAACCGTTGCTCGGCACGTTGATCGACATACCCGACGCCGCCGACCATTTCGACTGGCTGCGGTCGCTGCCGTTCGTCGAGTCCGGCATGCCCGGGCTGTACCTGCACGACCTGGCCCGGACCGTGCTGTCGGCCGATCTGCGATGGCGGCACCCGGACCTGTTCGTGCAGATGCACGCGCGGGCGCGGGACTATTACCTCGGCCGGCTGGACAGCCCGGACCCGACGGTCCAGGCAACGCTGCTGCTCGATCTGATGTATCTGCACACCGACCTGCGCCGGTTCCTGCAACCCCCGGAGCAACCGGCTGGTGTGCGGCTGGGCCGGGCGTCGCCGGAGCACCTTGACCAGGTGCTCGGGTTGGTTCGCCGTCATGAGGGGAACGAATCGGCCGCTCTGGCGGCGCGGTGGTGGGGTCACCCGGCGGCGGAATGGTCGGTCGTCCTCGACGCCGGCGACGACGTGGTCGGCGCAGTGTGCCTGCTGGGCGTCGAGTCCCTCGACCAGGAGGTCGCCGACCCGGCGGTGATCGCGGCTCGGCGGCAGCTGCAGCAGATGCCGCCGGTGCGGCCGGGGGAGCGGGTCACCCTCGTGCGGTTCTGGCTGACCCGCGACGACGACCAGTCCGTCTCACCCGGGCAGGCGTTGATCACCGCGCACCTTGGCCGCCACTACCTGAGCACGGCCGGACTGGCGGTATCGATGATCCCGTTCCGCCGACCCGAAGAGTGGGCCGACGCGTGCGAATACACCGACCAGATCCGTCTGCCGGGAGCCGATTTCACGGTCGACGGGCGGGTGTCGACGGTGTACGGGCACGACTGGCGGGTCAGCCCGCCGGCCGTGTGGATCGCCGGTCTTTCGGCCCGGGAGATCGGCGCCCAGGCAGCAGCGGCGACGGTCACCGGGGTGCCGTTGCTGGTGCTGGACGAGGCCGAGTTCACCGCGGCGGTGAAGCGGGCACTGCGGGACCTCACCCGACCGGACCGGTTGCGGGACAACCCGTTGCTCCGGTCGCGGGTGATCACGGCGGCAACCGGCGAGGACGCTGCGGTCGCCGACCGGGTTGCGGCGCTTCAGGCGACGGTGCGCGAGACCGTGCGCGTTCTGGGCACCGGCGGCCCTGCCGACCAACGGCTGGCCAGGGTGCTGCACCGCGCGTACGTGTCCCCGGCACCGACGTTGGAGCGGGCCGCCGAGGTGCTCGACCTTCCGTCCAGCACGTTCCGGCGACTGTTGAGCACGGCGCAGAGTCGGATCGTCGACGCGCTGTGGGTGCGGGAACTCGGCACGTGAGCTGGGCGCTTCGCCCGGTCCTGTGCGCGTCGCGCCGGCAATTGTTGACGCGCCCCCGCAAAGGCGGCGCGAAGCATGCGCAAGGGTGGCACGAAGCCGTGCGTCAGCGCCAGGAATCGCCGCCGGGCTTGGGCCCGCGGCGGCGCAGGTACCGCTCGAACTCGGCCGCGATCGACTCGCCCGAGGCGGGCCTGAGCGGCTCGTCCTGCTCCTCACGCTCCTCAAGCGCGCGGATGTACTCGGAGATCTCCTCGTCCTCGGACGCGATCTGGCTGACCTCGGTCTCCCACTCGTCGGCCTGCGCGGGCAGGTTGCCCAGCGGAACCTCGACGTCGAGCACCTCCTCCACCCGATGCAGCAGCGCGAGGGTCGCCTTGGGTGACGGGGCCTGCGACACGTAGTGCGGCACCGAGGCCCAGAACGACAACGCCGGGATGCCGGCCTGCACGCATGCGTCCTGGAACACCCCGGAGATGCCGGTCGGGCCCTCGTAGCGGGAACGGGTCAAGCCCAGCCGGGTCGCGGTCTGCTCGTCGTGCGCCGAGCCGGTGACCTGGATCGGCCTGGTGTGCGGCACGTCGGCCAGCAGCGCGCCGAGCCCGATCACGGTGCCGACCTGATGCTCCACCGCGATCTTGAGCAGCTCGTCGCAGAAGGCGCGCCAGCGGAAGTTCGGCTCGATGCCGTGGACCAGGATGATGTCGCTGGGCGAGTCGGGCAGCCGGCAGACCGAGAGCCGGGTGGTCGGCCACTCGATGGTGCGGGTCACCCCGTCAACCAGCCGTACGGTCGGCCTCGTCACCTGGAAGTCGTAGAAGCCCTCCGGGTCCAGCTCGGTCAGCGGCACCGCGTCCCAGATCAGACCCAACTGCTCCACCGCGGCGCTGGCGGCGTCACCGGCGTCGTTCCAGCCTTCGAAGGCCGCGATCATCACCGGATTGCGCAGGGACATGAACTCGATCACCCCCGACCCCCAAGGTTCGCTGGTCGAAACACACGGGTCAGCCTACGTGCGTTTGGCGCCACCGTCGGCACCGCGCACATGTGACCCCCCGACCGCACACTGGCGGAACACCGGTGTATGTGCTAGCCGCCCTACTCTGTACCGGTGACTGCCGCACACCGCCACCCGCTGCTGACCGCCCTGAGCGAGCGCGTGCTCGTCGCCGACGGCGCGATGGGCACGATGCTGCAGGCGCAGGACCCGTCGCTGGACGACTTCGCCGGCCTCGAGGGCTGCAACGAGATCCTCAACGTGACCAGGCCGGACATCGTGCGGTCGGTGCATCGCGCCTACCTGGAGGTCGGCGTCGACGCGATCGAGACCAACACCTTCGGTGCGAACCTGGCCAACCTGGCCGAGTACGACATTCCGGACCGGATCTACGAGCTGAGCCGGGCCGGCGCCGCGCTGGCCAGGGCGGAAGCGGACGAGTTCACCACGCCGACCCACCCCCGGTTCGTGCTCGGCTCGGTCGGACCGGGCACCAAGCTGCCCACCCTCGGCCACGCCGGGTATGTCGCGCTGCGCGACGCCTACCAGCAGGAGGTGGCCGGGCTGCTGGACGGCGGCGCGGACGCCGTCATCGTGGAGACCTGCCAGGACCTGTTGCAGGCCAAGGCGGCAATCCTGGCGGCCAGGCGGGCAATGACCGCGTCAGGGATCGTGGTGCCGATCATCGTGCACGTCACGGTCGAGACCACCGGCACCATGCTGCTCGGGTCGGAGATCGGCGCCGCGCTCACTGCGCTGGAGCCGCTGGGCATCGACTACATCGGGCTGAACTGTGCCACGGGTCCGACCGAGATGAGCGAGCATCTGCGCTACCTGTCCCGACACGCAACGGTCGGCGTGTCGGTGATGCCCAACGCCGGCCTGCCGCAGCTCGGGCCCAACGGCGCGGTCTACCCGCTGACCCCGCCGGAGCTGGCACAGGCGCTGTCCGGGTTC
>CAYZBB010000050.1:0-37238 GCA_964476495.1 uncultured Actinomycetes bacterium
GACGGAGGAGCCAGTCGGGAATCAGGCTCCGTCGCGGCGGCGAAGGAGCAGGCCGAACGTCATCGCGCCGGGCACTGCGGTGCGCACCACGCTGGGCACTTTACCCCCGGGCCGGCGACGGGCGCATCCGGGCCGTGCCCCGGGGTGGCGTCCCCCGCCCTGGCCGGCCGGCGTCGGGAAGGAAGGTGCTCGCGCAGCGACACCTTTCCTGCCGAGGACGAGGTCAGTGCCCGCGGGTCCATGGCGTCGGACGGCGAAGATGCCCGGGCAGCCGGGTCCGGCGGTTTCCGCGGGCCGATTCCAGCTGTCCCTGTCGCAGGAACAGCGCGCCTGACAGGTTCGCGCCGGATAGGTTCGCCCCGCGCAGGTCGGCGCCGGTCAGATCGGCCAACGTCAGGTCTACCCCGGTCAGGTCGGCTCCGACCAGGACGGCGCCACGCAGGTTCGCCCCACGAAGGTCGTTGCGGCGCAGATCGATTCCCACCAGCGTGGCCCGCCGGTGGTCGGTTGCATCGGGGACGTTCGCCCGGATCAGCTCGCTGACCTGCTCGAGCAGGTCAGCGATCGGGGCCGTCACCGCCGCGACGTCGATCCTGGCCAGTTGGTCCGCCGGGAGGTCCGCCAGCGCGTCGACTTCCTGGAGACGCGCGGCCACGTCTGGGTGCAGCGGTGCGGCGGCGGTCAGACGCAGGGCCGCGTCCAGGTGCCACATGACCTCGTGCAGGCCGAGCATCGTCATGAAGGCGCGGAAGATGTCCGGGGCGAGCGCAGGCTCCTCCTGCCAGGTCCGGCCGCCGAATGTGGACCGTGTCACCCGCTGCCCAGCCCCGTAGCAGTCGAAGGCCACGCAGCCGGGGAACCCACGTTCCCGCAGGCGTTCGTGGATGCCGCAACCGAATTCCGACGTCAGGTTCGGGCACGACCGCCCGGCCGGCCGGTCGATGGCGAAATCCGCAGACTTGGAGAAGCTCGTTGCCACACAACACAGCGCCGAGCAGGCCGAACAATCAGCGGACAGCAGCGGCAGCGCCCGCACCGGTCAGCGCCAGCGGGCCACGAGCGTCCGCGGCGCGGATCGGGATGCCGCCAGGGCGCCCCACACCATCGAACCGGCCCAGGCCAACGGCCAGAGCAGGAACCAGAACAGGCCGAAAACCAGGAACCCGCCGATGAACAGGACGGCCAGCATGATCAACGCGCCGGTCACGGTGGAGTAGAGCATGCCGAGCGGTCCGAAGAAGAAGGTGAGGACGAGCGAGACGCCGACCGACTTACCCGGGACCAGGACCACCGGCGGGGCGGGCAGGGGCGCGACGTGCTCGGTCCAGGCCCACCCGTCCCACCACCGGTGCGCCGGGAATCCCCGCGGATCGGGGTACCAGCCGGGTGGGATGTCCGGCGGATCCGGCAACGCGCCGGACGCGGATCCGCCGGGCTCGTCGATCGTGGCCAGGCCGTCGGCCGCGGTGGACCAGGCCTGCGGAGCCTGGCCCTCGAGCAGGGCCAAGTCGGTGACGGCGCCGGCGCGACGGGTGTGGGTGGTCCACTGCGTGCCGTTCCACCAGCGTTCGACCGCCGCGTCATCGTCGTCCGGATACCAGCCCGCATGGCGGCGGACGCTGATGTCGGTGGGCATCCGGGCTCCCCTCTGTGGGTCGGCCTGTGGGTCGGCACAACCTCATCGACAGTACCGACGCGGAGGGCACGATGGTGGGTGTGCACCCGGATCCCATCGACCCGCCGACGCAGCCGCTGGCGTTGGTGACCGCGGATGCGACGGCACATCGGTCGTCTTGGTCGTTCGTCGACGTGTTCGCCGGGCTCGGCGTCGTGCTGCTGGTCGGAACCACGCTGTCCGCGGTGGTCCGGCTCTCCGGCGCCGACCTCGGGTCGGCGACCCTGCTGGTGTCGGCTCTGCCGGTGTGGATCGGGCTGCTGGGCACTGCGCTGTGGGCGTGCCGTCGGCACGGCACCGGGAACCCGGTCCGGGACCTGGCACTGCGCATCAAACCGATCGATCTGGCGATCGGACTCGGCGCCGGGCTGGGACTGCGGTTCGCGATCGGCATCTGGGCGATCGTGTGCACTCAGGTCACCGGCCGCCAGCCCGAGTCGAACCTGCAGAACGTCCTCGGCGAAGGGTTGGGCGCTGGCGCGTGGCTCGTCCTGAACATCCTGGTGATCGGACTGATCGGGCCGGTGATCGAGGAGATCTTCTTCCGCGGTGTCGGCCTGCGGGGAGCGCTGACCGGGCTGCTCCGACGCAGCGCGGTCGACCCCCGGCTGGCCGATCCGCGACGTCGGACCATGGTGGCAATCGGGGCGACGGCCGCGGTGTTCGCGCTGCTGCACGTGTCGGAGGTCGACGACGTGGTCTCGGCGCTGGTGCTGCTTCCCGGCCTGTTCCTGGCCGGCTGCGTGCTGGGATGGCTGACCGTCCGCACCGGGCGACTCGGCCCGGCGATCGTGACGCACGTGGTGTTCAACGCTGTGGCGGTCGCCGCACTGCTGGCCCTGTCCTGAAGTCCGGGATGCCGCCGGCCTGCCGGTAAAATCCGGAACCGGCCCGAATCCGGGCGCACGCGCAGCAGAAGCAGATCGGTGGGAGTGGCAGTGGGTCTCGTCGTCCAGAAGTACGGCGGTTCGTCGGTCGGGACGGCGGAACGGATCAAGCGGGTGGCCGAGCGGATCGTCGCCACCCGCAAGGACGGGCACGACGTGGTCGTCGTGGTCTCCGCAATGGGGGACACCACCGACGAGTTGATGGACCTGGCGCAGCGGGTGTCGCCCTCGCCGCCGGCCCGCGAGTTGGACATGCTGCTCACCTCCGGTGAGCGGATCTCCAACGCGCTGGTCGCGATGGCCATCTCGACGCTCGGAGCCGAGGCCCGCTCGTTCACCGGGTCACAGGCCGGGGTGATCACCGACTCCACCCATGGCAAGGCCCGCATTATCGACGTCACCCCCGGCCGGATCCGGTCCGCGCTGGACGAGGGCAACATCGCGCTGGTCGCCGGGTTCCAGGGCGTCAGCCAGGACACCAAGGACATCACCACGCTTGGCCGCGGCGGCTCGGACACCACCGCTGTGGCGTTGGCTGCGGCGCTGAACGCCGACGTCTGCGAGATCTACACCGACGTCGACGGGGTGTTCTCCGCCGACCCCCGCATCGTGCCGAACGCAGCCAAGCTGGACGCCATCACCTACGAGGAGATGCTCGAGATGGCGGCGTCCGGCGCCAAGGTGCTCATGCTGCGCTGCGTGGAGTATGCGCGCCGGTACGGCGTGCGGGTGCACGTCCGTTCCTCGTATTCCGATCTCGACGGCACGATCGTGCAAGGCAGCATGGAGGACATACCCGTGGAAAGTGCACTGATCACCGGTGTCGCGCACGACCGTGGCGAGGCCAAGGTGACGATCATCGGGGTGGCCGACCACCCGGGTGTGGCCGCCAAGATCTTCCGCACCATCGCCGATGCGGAGATCGACATCGACATGGTGGTGCAGAACATCTCCAAGGCCGTCGACGGCAAGACCGACATCACCTTCACCCTGCCCAAGGACGATGGGCCGACGGCGGTCGGGGCGCTCGAGGCGCGGAAGGCGGAGATCGAGTTCGAGTCGATCGCCTACAACGACCACATCGGCAAGGTGTCGCTGATCGGTGCCGGCATGCGGTCTCACCCAGGGGTTACCGCCACCTTCTGCGAGGCGCTGGCCGCGGCCGGGGTGAACATAGACATCATCTCCACCTCCGAGATCCGCATCTCGGTGCTTGTCCGAGATGTGGAATTGGACACGGCGGTGCGGGCGTTGCACGACGCATTCGAGCTCGGTGGCGAGGATGAGGCCGTCGTGTACGCGGGAACCGGGAGGTAATTGGCAGTGAGCAAGCTGGACGTGGGTTTCAATATCGGAATCGTCGGCGCGACCGGGCAGGTCGGCGGCGTCATGAGGCGCATTCTGGCCGAGCGGAACTTCCCGGTGCAGCAGGTCCGGTTCTTCGCCTCCGCCCGGTCGGCCGGCAAGGTCCTGCCGTGGGGCGATGAGCAGATCCTCGTCGAGGACACCGCCGAGGCCGACCCGAGCGGGCTGGACATCGCGCTGTTCTCCGCCGGTGCCACCCTGTCCCGCGCACAGGCGCCGCGATTCGCCGCGGCCGGTGTGACCGTCATCGACAACTCCTCGGCCTGGCGCAAGGACCCGTCGATCCCGCTGGTGGTCTCCGAGGTGAACCCCCGCGCGGCGCTGGACGCGATCGCTGCCAAGGGCAACGGCGTGATCATCGCCAACCCGAACTGCACCACGATGGCCGCGATGCCGGTGCTCAAGCCGCTGCACGACGCGGCCGGCCTGCGCCGGCTGGTCGTGTCCACCTACCAGGCGGTGTCCGGGTCCGGGCTGGACGGGGTGGCCGAGCTGGAGGGCCAGGTGACGTCGGTGGTCCAGGGGTCGGTCGCGCCCGGCGCGCTGACCCATGACGGGTCGGCGGTCGAGTTCCCGGCGCCGAAGAAGTACGTGCGGCCGATCGCTTTCAACGTTGTCGCGCTCGCCGGCTCCATCGTCGACGACGGCAGCGGTGAAACCGACGAGGAACAGAAGCTGCGCAATGAGTCCCGCAAGATCCTGGACATTCCGGACCTACTGGTGTCCGGGACGTGTGTGCGGGTGCCGGTGTTCAGCGGGCACTCGCTGTCCATCAACGCCGAATTCGACCGGCCGATCTCGGTGGCGCGGGCGACCGAACTGCTCACCGGGGCGCCGGGCGTGGAGCTCACCGATGTGCCGAACCCGCTGCAGGCGGCCGGCGCGGACCCGTCCTACGTCGGCCGGATCCGGCAGGACGCCTCGGTCCCGGACGGCCGGGGGCTGGTGCTGTTCGTGTCCAACGACAACCTACGCAAGGGCGCTGCGCTGAACGCGATCCAGATCGCCGAAGTGGTGGCTGCGGCGCGCTGAGCCGGAGTCAAGACCGTCGTCCGAAATGTGGACGCATTCCCCGACCGTCGGTGAATGTGGACAACTGAACGGGCTTGTCGTGGTATCCGCCTAGCGTGCGAGGCATGGTGTTTCGTCTCGCGCTCCGCGCGATGCCGCTGGTCGTGATGATCGCGGTGGTGGCGGCATGCTCGGTGGCCGAGGTCGGGTCTGCGCAGATCGTGTCGGTGGGCCCCCGGGATGTTCCGGTCGGCGGTTGGTCTTCCGCGGACATCGTCGCCGCCGGCGGTGGGTCGGTGTCACCCACCGGGGAAGTCACCATGGACGTGACCGGCGACCGGATGTGTTTCCGTTCCCTGGGTGCGGGTGTTCTCGGTGCCTGCGTGCACCTGCCTACCGATGGGCGCCGTGTGGCGCAGTTCTCGCCGGACGGGCGGCAGGTCTTGGTCATCTCCGGCCCCGACGAGAGCGAACGCATCGTGCTGGTGGTGGATGTGGCCGAAGGAGGCGTGCGGGTCGTCGAGCCCGACGGGGTCACGGACCTGCGAGGTGAGCCGCGACGATGGGGAGTGTCGGGCGCCGCCTGGGCCGCCGATGGCACGTCGGTCGTCCTGCTGCCGCTGGCCACCGGCGACGACGGTCCGCTGCTCGCCGTGCGTGTTCAGGTCGGCGAGGTGACCCAGATCGGCCGGTTGCCGGCCGAACTGGTCAATGGCCAACCCACCATGCACGCCGCCGGCACCGGCATCGCCCTGGGGGCACACATGTCCGGAGACCGGCAGAGCGTGTGGTGGATCGACCTGGCCACCGGTGGTGCGCGCAGGATCGGCGGGTTTGCCCAGCGTGGCGGATCCGTGCTCATCACCGCCGTCGACCCGTTCGGGCGCGACGTGCTGGCATGTCCGTGGTACGCGGATGGCACCGTCGGCGCAACGGTCGGCATCGCCGTCGACACCGGCGAAACCACCCGCCTGCTGGCCGATTCCGAGTCCTGCGCGGGCACCGTGTACTCGGCGGACGGTCGATTCCTTGCGGTCGCGGCCGAGCAGTATGACGGATACGCGCTGACCGTCGTCGACCTGAAGGCGGATCGGCGGGTGCTGAGCGTGCCGCTGCCGGCACCGGAACCGACCCTGCCGCCGTACCTCAAATGGCTGGGCGACACCGTGGTCGTCACCGACGTGTCCGGGCAGTGGGCGACGTCGTCCGTCATCGTTCGGCTCCGACGCTGAGCCCCCGGGCGCGGTCAGCCGCAGCCGACGAAGCCAAGGGATCCCGCGCTGCCGCCCGGTCCGGCCTCGGACGCGATCACGTACCCGCAGCCGTCGACCCCGCCGGTGATGCCCTCGGCCTGCGGCAATTGGGGGAACGACAGCGACCGGACGGGCCAGTCGGGGAAGGTGGTCACGTCCGCCGCCGGGTCCGGGGAGAGGTACTCGTGGACGTCGTCGTAGGTCAGCAACAGGACCCGGCCGGGCGAGGTTGCCAGATCGGTCGCCACGTTGCCGGTCAGGATGGTGCGCATCGGCCGCTGTGAACCGGGTACCCGGAACTCGCGCACGAACGTCAGCGAACCGCCACCCGGATCCCCCCGGTACATCCGGTGCGGGCCGTTGTTCTTCGGCTTGGTGACGAGGAGCAGCGACCCGTCCGGTGTCACCGTCATCGACTCGGCGTCGTGCGGGCCATCGGGGTACGTGTAGTGCCATTCGTCGGCGATCACGCTGATCGAATCGTCCGGGTTGGTGATCCGCGAAAGGTCGGGCTCGGCGGCTCGGTGGACCACGACGTCCGCCCGCCGTTGTTGGTTGTCGCCGATGTCACCCACGTACAGGCAGGTGTCCGCGTCGGCGTCGGGCAATGGGAGGGGCCCGCACGCCCCGGCGGACAGTGCCTCCGCATTGTCCGCGGACATGCCGTCGACGATGACGCGGGTGACCAGCGTGCCCTCACCGTCGACGACGGCCAGTTCGCCGGCGCCGGATTCGTCGTCGACCAGGAAGTAACTGCCGGGCCGGCTGCTGGCTGCCGCGATGCCGCTGGCCTCGTCCGCGACACCGGGCGCGAGCGGCCGGACTTGAAGGGAAACAGCCTGTGCTGCACCGGCTTCGGTCGGTGAGCCGGCGGTGGGTGCGGTCGTCGGTGGCCTCTGGACGGCACTGTGGGCGGCGTCCGTCGTGGCGCCGGGCGAGCCCGCTTGACTGGTGCAGCCGGCTGCTGCGACGGATAGTAGAACGGCCGCGATCAGCCCTGTCCGGCGCCCGTTCATCGGCTTCGAGGGTAGCCGCCTCGTTGCCGCCGACACGTGCCAGGCAGGATCGATCGGGTGGGCATCAGGGTGGTGGGCATCGGCGGGTCGGTCGATGCGCAGTCGCAGTCAGACCGGGTGCTGCGCGCGGTGCTGACCAGGGTCGCCGGGCTCGGTGCGGACGTGCGCTTGTACACCGGCTTGGACCTCGACCTGCCGCCCTACCACACCGGCGCCGTGCTACCCGTCGCTGCGGCCGGTTATGTGGCCGCCGTGCGCCGTGCGGATGCCGTGGTGATCAGTTCACCGGGCTATCACGGCACGGTGTCCGGGTTGGTCAAGAATGCCCTTGACTACCTGGAGGAGTTGCGCGGTGACGCCCGCCCCTACCTGGACGGGCGGGCGGTCGGGCTGATCGCGGTCGCCAGCGGGTGGCAGGCGGCAGTGTCCACGCTGGTCACGCTGCGGCAGATCGCGCACGCGCTGCGCGGCTGGCCGACGCCGCTCGGGTTGGCCGTCAACAGCAGCGTCACCACCTTCGGCCAGGATGGTTCCACCGACGACGAGGTCGCCGCCGGGTCGGTGGCCATCCAGGCGGAGCAGGTGGTGGAGTTCGCCCGACGGTGGGCGTCCGGGTCGACTCGGTGACCGACAGCCTCGGTGATCGACTCGGTGACCGACAGTCTCGGTGATCGACTCGGTGACCGACCGCCTCGGTAGGCGGCCTTCGGCGGGTGTGTGCGGTCGGTGTCATGCTCGATGTCGGCGCACGCCGATGTGCCGCCGCCGGGAGGGCACCGATGACCGCATCGCCGACACCGACCACCGATCAGGTGCGCGCCGCGCGTGATCTTCTGCTGCGTCACCGCGATGACCTGTCCGAATCCGTCGAACACTTCCGGTGGCCGCGGCCGGTCACCTTCAACTGGGGTCTGGAGTGGTTCGACGTCGTCGCCGAGGAGCACCCGGACCGGCCTGCACTGGTGATCGTCGAGCAGAACGGGTCGGTCGGGTCCTGGACGTACGGACAGCTGTCCCGGCGTTCGGACCAGGTGGCCGGGTGGCTGGTCGCCAACGGGGTGCAGCGCGGCGACCGGATGGTGCTGATGCTCGGCAACCAGGTCGAGCTGTGGGAGATCGTCCTGGCCGCGATCAAGATCGGCGCGGTGCTCATCCCGGCCAGCACCCTGCTGACTCCGGCCGATCTGGCCGACCGGGTCGGCCGCGGCGGGGCGCGGTTCGTCGTCGCGCGGGACGTGGACGCCGACGCATTCCGGCACGTGCCGGGCACGTTCCTGCGGATCGCCGTCGGCCGGCCCGTCCAGGGATGGATCGAGTACGACGACACCCGCGCGTTCACAGACGGTTTCGAGCCGGATGGGGTGTCCCGGGCGGCGGACCCGCTGCTGTTGTACTTCACCTCCGGCACCACCGCGTTGCCCAAACTGGTGGAGCACAGTCAGATCTCGTATCCGATCGGGCACCTGACCACCATGTACTGGATCGGCCTGCGGCCCGGCGACGTGCACCTGAACATCTCCTCACCCGGCTGGGCCAAGCACGCCTGGTCGTGCGTGTTCGCGCCGTGGCTCGCCCAGGCAACGGCGGTGATCCTCAACTACGCCCGGTTCGATGCGGCCGAGTTGATGCGGGTACTCGACGCCCAGGAGGTGACCACCTTCTGCGCGCCGCCAACGGTGTGGCGGATGCTCATCCAGGCCGACCTGTCCCGGCTGCGCACGCCGCCCCGGGAGGTCGTCGGAGCCGGCGAGCCACTGAACCCAGAGGTGATCGAACAGGTTCGGCGGGCGTGGGGGGTAACCATCCGGGACGGCTTCGGGCAGACCGAGACAACCCTGGCGATCGGCAACTCGCCCGGCGTGCCGGTGCGTCCGGGGTCGATGGGGTTGCCGATGCCCGGCTATCGGGTGGCGCTGCTCGACCCCACATCCGATGAGCCGCGCGACGAGGGCGAGATCTGCTTCGACCTGTCCGTCGGCACCGTGGGCCTACTCACCGGGTATCACGGTGACCCGGCGCGGACTGCCGGGTCGACCAGGGGCGGCTACTACCACACCGGCGACCTGGGCTCGCGGGACAAGGACGGCTACATCACCTATGTCGGCCGCGACGACGACGTGTTCAAGGCCTCGGACTACCGGATCTCACCGTTCGCGGTGGAATCCGTACTGCTGGAGCACCCGGCCGTTGCCGAGGCCGCGGTCGTGCCCTCGCCGGACCCGGTCCGGCTTTCCGTGCCGAAGGCCTACGTCGTGCTGGCGCAGGGATACCACCCGAATCGAGTGGCCGCGAGGCTGATCTTCGAGCACGCGCGCGATCGGCTGGCGCCCTACCAGCGGATCCGCCGGCTTGAGTTCGGTCCGCTGCCCAAGACGATCTCCGGCAAGATCCGCCGGGTGGAGCTGCGTGGTCGGGAGCAGGATCTGCACGGCTCCGGCGGCCCGGGTTCGGGCCCTGGGCAGGAGTATGCGCTGGAGGACTTCCCCGAGCTGCGGTGAGCGCGGTCGGTGGTCGGGAGTGCGCCGCGGAGGACTTCCCGGAGCTGTGGTGAGGCGCGGTCGGTGGGCAGGAGTGCGCCGCGGAGGACTTCCCGGAGCTGCGGTGATCGCCGACCCGGTGGGCAGGAGTGCGCCGCGGAGGACTTCCGGGAGCTGCGGTGATCGCCGACCCGGTGGGCGGGCGATGACCGGACGACACCGGTGTGGCGGTGCCGGGGCCGGGGCCTGCGCCGCGCCGCCGTACCTCAGCTCGGCGCACTTCGCGCCGTTCGGGCGCACCCTGCGTCACGCATGCGGCGCGCGAGGTGCATCGGGGTGTCGCGGAGTGCGCCGGGGTGTCGCAGGGTGGACCGGGGTGTCGCAGAGTGCGGCGGGGGCTCGAGGGGCGCCGGACGGCCGCGATGGGCTGGGCGGTGGGCGGTGGGCGGATGCACTGGATCACGAACGACGCCCTCAACGGCGGACGTGCGGGTGGCGGTCGGCGTGATCCAGGGCGCGCCGGATCCGGTCGCCGATGACGCCTGGCTCGTCCAACTCGGGCCACGTCCAGCGGACCACGTTCCAGCCCAGCCGGCGGAGGTGGTCCTCGCGGAGCTTCTCCTCGAAGATCCGGTCGCCGGGACGTTCGCCGGGTCGCAGCAGGCGGCCGTACTTCTCGGCGCCGTCGAATTCGCCTACCGTGCCGAACTCTTCCCATCCGAAGTCGCTGTGGGCGATGACCAGCCCCGACTCGTCCCGGACCGCGAGTTGCAGGGTCGGCACCGGAAGCAGCTCCCGCGTGATGAGCACTCTGCTACGAGACTCTCCAACGCTTTCCGCAAGCGGACTGGCGAAGGCGACGACTCGCTGCGCGGCTCGAGTGCCCGGTCGCCTGAGGGCCCTCGCGACCGATTCAGCCAGTTCCTCCCGTGAGACCAGCGACCGGTTCAACGCGGAATCGGCTGCGGCGACGGCGTCCTCGAACGGCAGGCTCCGGGCAAGATCGATGATCGTCCTCGCCGCGCTGGTGACGCGATGCGGTCCGATCATGGTTTGCTCGTCCTGCGGCACCGGCGCGCAGTACACGTGCAGTACCGGCGTTCGACGTCCGCTGGACGCAGACGGCCTGGTGACCGAGACCCGCCGACCTGGCACATGTCTCAGCTCGATGCCGTGCAGAACGGCCGCCGAACGGTGACTGACGATGTCCGTGACTGCGTTTACCGTGGCGTCGACCTGCAGCACGTGACGTTGGACCGAGGACAGCGAGGCCAGCACGTCGGCACGCACGTATGCTCCGGGGCGTAGGGCGACCCACTGGCGCCGCTCGAGACGTCGTTTGATGTCGTCACGGCTGATGCCGAACAGAAGTGCCTGGTCGCGGGCAATGAGCGCGCCGACCGGGACCCGCGGCGTAAGCGGCTCGGGTGTCATGCCTCCACCATTGTCCGGAATCGCCGCGGACGTCGGTCGGATCCGGAAAATGTGGATGGCTCGGCGTATGTGGACAGTTCCAGCACCTGCAGGGAGATCGAGGCGGGAGAAAGCGGACGCAGGCGGCACCGCGCGGCTGGGGCACGGCGCGGCTGGGGCACGGCGAGGGGGGATACGGCGAGGCGGGGCGCGGCGGGGCTGGGGCACGGCGGGGCGGGAGAAGCGGACGCAGGCTGCACGGCGGGGCTGGGGCACGGCGAGGTGGGGGATACGGCGGGGCGGGGGATACGGCGCGGAGGGGCGGGGGGCGGCGGTGTCTTCGGCCGGGCCGCGACGTGCGGTGGCGGTACGTGCGCGGCGTCGTGGTCGCCCATGCGGGACCGGCTGCTATGCCCCACTTCCCGTCCCGCGGGCGCACTCTGCCTCATGCGAGCGCACGTCGCGTCACGCATGCGGCGCGCAGAGTGCACTCGCGTGTGGCAGAGTGCGCCCGCGTGTGGCAGGGTGCTCCCGCATGGGGTGATGTCGAGGCGGAGCGGCGACGCGGTGACGACTCCCGGCCGGGCCGTGGCGGTGCGGCGGCGCGCGGGCGCCTGGTGACCCATAGGGAACCGGATGCTCTGCCACCTTGCGACATGCGGGCGCACTCTGCACCGTGCGGGCGCACCTCGCGTCACGCATGCGGCACGCAAGGTGCTCCCGCGGGTGGCAAGGTGCTCCCGCGTGTCGCAAGGTGCAATGCGCAAGGTGCTCCCGCGTGTCGCAAGGTGCAATGCGCAAGGTGCTCCCGCGTGTGGCAACGTGCGCCCGCGTGTCGCAAGCTGTGACGCGCAAGGTGCACCCGCGTGTGGCAAACGTGCACCCGCGTGTGGCAAACGTGCGCCCGCGTGTCGCACGGTGCGCCCTGCTGTCGTGTCGCTACAACGCGGCCCCCGGCGCGCGCTCGTGCCACAGCCGAGTGCCCCGCGTGATGTGACGCGCGACGGACCTGGCGGGCCGGGCCGACTGTGCCCTCAGATGACGAAAGCCCCGAGTCGGGTCAGGAAATCCTTGCGCGCCTTGTCCTTTCCCGCCCTGGCCAGCTGCTGGTCCAGCCACTGCCGCCAGAGCCGCTGGTGCGGCGGATCGAGGATGGCGTGGTACTCGCGAAGCCGGGTCAGCGCCTCGGCCTGCACGGTCGGATCGGCCTGCACCCAGGTGAACAGCCGATCGGTCTCCACCGCGCCGAGCAGCTCGAAGAACGCGGGCGCGGCCTCGGCCATCGTCGCGGTCCGGCGGTGATAGCTGTTGACGAAACCCTCTACGTAGGCGAGCACCTCGGTGTTGGCCGCCAGGTCCTGGACACCCTTGCCGATCAGCACCGCGTCCAGCGCGGACATCGCACCCTTGCGCTTGCGGGTCTGCTGGCCGAGCCAGTCGCCGAAGGACGGCCGGCCCCGCACCGGCAGTGACTGCCAGGCCTTGACCGCATCGAGCACCTTCTGCTTGTGCCGGGCATGCACCATCTCGTGCCGCACGGTGTGCAGCGACAGGCCCTTGTCCGGTTTCAACACGCCGGTCGACAGGATGATGGCGATCTGCCGGTCCGGCGGCCCGGTCTTGTCGAGCCGGAACGGGATGCCGTACCGGCCGCTGCTGTCCACCCAACCGGCGTGTCCGGGCTTGTCCCCGGGATCCACGCTCATGTTCAAACCCGGTTTGGCCGTCTTGCCGTCGCTGAGCGGAACCCTTGCCGGCACGAACCCCGCGCCGAGTGCCTCCATGCCCGCAGTGATCGCGATGTCGCGGACGAGCGGCTCGAACGCCTCGGGCGACGGCCGGGCCTTGGCGGCCGCGAACGCGGCGGTCCACTGCTCCTGCGTCATCGACCCCGGCGGGTTCAGCGTGGTGACCGGCGCATACTCCGGTTGGCTGCCGCCGGCCCGCTGCACTGACCGTGTCGGCGTCTGGACGTCGCGTGTGAGCAGCTGCACGACTGCCTCGTTGCCGGCCTGGCGCTGCAGCTGCAGGACGCGGTGCAGGGGCGATGCGACCGCCGATGACGTCGCGCGGGAGTCCACGAGCCGGTCGGCGGCGCGCCGCAGCTCGAACGGCCGGCGGATCCGGACCTCGCCTCCCATCCGACCAGCATGACGCATCGGGTGCCGATTCGGTCGGGCCGTTATCCGAGGGCCGACACGTCCCGCACGAAGGCGATCTCGCACGCGAGCTGGCGGATCCGCTCGGCCGTCACGCCCGAGCCGTGGCCGGCGTCGTACCGGTACACCGCATACCGGGCGCCGCGGGTGGCCAGGGCATCGAGATAGTTGTCGATCTGCCGGATGGGGCAGCGCGGGTCGTTCTCGCCTGCCAGTATCAGCACCGGCGACCCGACCCGGTCGACGTGGGTCAACGGCGACGAGTCCCGATAGGCGTCCGGTACCTCGTGCGGCGAACCACCGAACAATGCCCGATCGTAGGCCCGCAGCGGTTCCATCTCGTCCTCGTATGCCGCCAGGTAGTCGGCGACGGGGATGCCCGCGACCCCGGCGGCCCACCTGCCCGGCTGCGTCCCCATCGCCAGCAGGGTCAGGTATCCGCCCCAGGAGTATCCCGAGATCACCGACCGGGTCGGATCGACGGTCCCGGCGTCGATGAGATGATCGTGCACCGCAGCGATGTCGGACAGCTCGGTGTGGCCGACTCGCTGCGTCAACGCGTCCCGCCAGGCGGAGCCGTACCCGGTCGACCCACGGTAGTTGACGTGTACGACTGCCCACCCGGCGTCCAACCACGCTGCCCGGGCAGCATCGAAGGAGTCCTCGTCGGCCGCTGCCGGTCCGCCATGCACCGAGAACACCGTCGCAACAGGCCGTCCCGAATCGGGAACGGCGAGGAACGCGTGGATGGGGCCGCCCGGGCCGTCCACCCACAGTTCCTGCAGGGGGATGCTGTCCGGGGCCGGATCGCCGGGCGGGGAGAACAGCTGTCCGTCCGACCCGTCGGGCCGCAGAACGCGCAGCCGGCCGGCGGTCGCCCCGTCGGTCCACCGGTACCAGATGGCCCCGTCCGGTCGAGCGGTCGCCGATGCGACCACGCCGCGGGCGATCGGCACAGCCGTCAGCGAGCCGGATGCCAGGTCGTACCGGTGCACGTCGGTGCGACCGGCGTGGGTGTGCAGCACGATCAGCGCAGCCGCGTCCGGGGTGAAGTCTGCCGTCACATCGCCCGGCAGGTCGAGCTCGAGTTCGGTCGCGATGCCGGTCATCGGATCCCACAGCAGCAACTCGTCCCGGCCGCGGCGTTCGTGGCCGACCAGCACCCTCTGGTCGCCGGCGATCGGACTGGTCGCCAGCGGGTCGAGGCCCTTGCCAGGCGCGTCCGACAGCTCGGCAAGCACCCGGCCATCGGATACCGAGATCGCGCGCAGGGCAGAGTATCTGGCGTCACCATGTTCGGTGTGAGCGAGCACCCAGATGCTCTCGTCGGTGGTCAGTGCACCGACCCCGGCGTCCTCCGGGTGGGTGTAGACCACCTGCGCCGGGGCACCGGCCACGGACAGGTGAATGCGTGAGCCGTCGTCGTCGGCGAAGCCCGCGACGACGACCCGGCGACCCACCTCCAGACCCGCGGGATAGCCCGGCGGCACATCCGGCAGGGGCCGCCCGGCCTCCGGGGTGGGTCCGGAACCGAACGGCTGCGTCCGCCAGGACCCGAACTCGTCACCGTCGTGATCGTCGAACCACCAGAGCGTGGCACCGTCCGCGGACAGGGTCGCCGTCGTCGTCCCGTCCGGCCGGTCGGTGGCCACCACGTGGCGATCGGCCCGCAGGTCCCAGCACCAGATCTCGGTGCGACCGGTCGCGTTCGAGGTGTACCAGGTCCGGTCCGCGTCATCGCGGGACCGGTGCGGCAGGCCGACCCGCACTGCGGTGAACCGCCGGCGCCAGCGGTCGTCGGCCACCGGGTCGTCGAACAACGTCTCGGGCACGGTCGCGATCGGATGCGTGAAGCGGTGCTGGTCGTCGGACATGATGTGCATCCTGCCCACCCCGGGAAGGTGGCCGGATCACCGGCCCCGGGGCCCGGCGAGGATCGCGGGTGTGGTGGTTGAACTCCCGCAGGGCCTCGGCCGCTGCCCGCCCGGTTCCGGGACACCCGTTCGTCATGCTGCGCACCCCGCCCGGCGGCCTTGTCAAGGTTTGGGTGGCACACCGCCCCCGGCTTTTTCCTCGGCTGCCGTGTACTCGACCCGGATGACAACCGAGCGTTCGTTGGGCGCGGTGAATTCGCTGTCCGGGAGGATGTCCATCCTCCCGGCGACATTCTGGAGGCGCTTCCTGACGTCCTCGATCCGATTGGCGATCACGATCTCGTTCCGTTCAGGACTGCCGGTCTGGCTGGCCCGGCCGGTGATGCGCACCGGCTTCTTGCCGGCAATGATCAACTCTCGTACCGGCGCCGGGATTGTTCCCCACCACTCATTGACACCTAGAATTCCGTCGTTGCCGGAAACGAACTTGCCTTCCGCGCTGTAGAAGATCGTCTTCGTCTTCGTCACCTTCGGCGGAATCTTCACCCGAAGATTGATACCGAAACTACAGGTGACCGAGGTCGTACCGCTCAGCGTCATGCCAACCGCGTGCGAGTTGGCCTCGCTCACCCCATAGCTCGCGCCGCCGGTCACCGATCCGCCGACGCCGCCAGGCGCGACGGTTCCGGTCACCCCTCCGCTTCCTGTGCCGGTCGTCGTCCTGGTCGCGGTGTCGGTGGTCGTGGTCGACTGGAGTGCTTTGAATGTGACGCTCACGGTGAACGAGCCGCTGCCGTCGCCGTCCCGTGGCGTAATGGTCGGGACACCCTCCAGGTAGCCGAGAGCTCCGATCGTGCCGCCCGGCGTGGCATTGGAGAAGGCCACTTTGCCGTCCGGGGTGACGGTGAAGGGCGCCGAGACCCAGTAGTCGATCGGGCCACCACCGGTCTCGATATGCTTTTGGTTCGTCCCGTAGAAGCGCCCGGGCTCCTGGACGATGCCATGATGGTGCCAATACCACGGCAGCCGCATCATGACCGTGCCGCTGGCGCCCGCATCGACATCAACGGTTTCGGTAGCGGCATTGATGAACCACGCTGGGTGGCTGACCATTTTGCCGCCGTCGGAAACATCAACGGAAGCATTGGCGTTGACCATCACGTTGCCGTCATTCGTCCCTCCCCAGCCGACGAACGTCCCCTTCTTGTTGACGTCGCGTTGCACCGTCGGCCGTGAGTGCTGCGGCCCATGGCCTCGCTGGCCCAGCTTGCCGATGTATGCGGCGACGGCCTTATTGCCCGCGAGGCGTTGCAGGTTCGCGATGCTGCCGGGAGCCGCCCCAACGAGGGTCGGCGGCTCGGCCGGCAGGACACTCGCATCCAGCACGGTCTCCCGATCGCCGCCGTCACGGACCGGGTGGGGAGACTTGGAATGCTGTTCGCCGGGTTCATGTTCGATCACGACCGTCGTCACCTCGCCTGATCTCAAACCCCAAACAGCGGACAGCCAGACCGGCGGCAACGAACTCGGGCACAGTTGCGCCGCATTGCTTACCGATCTTCGGAACCGGTGTGCCAACGGCCGCCTGGGAGCGGTATCCCGGGCACTGAGCGCGGCTGACAGCGACCGACGATACCGCCACCCGCGCCGAGGCTTGGCGGTTCGTTGGGGCCCAGTGCAGGGCAGAACCGGCGTCCCTTTCGGGCAACGTGCCTGGCTGCGCAGGGGACACTGGCGGGCAGACGCTTGCGGAGGTCCGCTTCCGGAGGTCAACCGAGTGCCAGACGGAGCAGCTCGTAGTCGACAGACGCGGAACTGCTCGGGGCCACCTTGAGCAAGCTTGATGCCTCCGGCGTGACCAGCGATGTCAAGAATGAGCTGGTGTGCGCCGGCCCTCTCAGCGTGGTACGGCAAAGCGCCGGCTCCGGGCACGCATGGGTCGACACCTCTGGGTCATGGTCGGGTATCCGGCGATCCGGAGGCGATCATGCTCGCCCGGTTCATGCAGGTGGTGCCGCCGGGGCCGCGAACGCACCGCCCAGCGAGTGCCCCACGAGCACATACGGGCCCGGGACGTCAGCGGAGGCCAGCAGGTCGTGGAGCTCGGTCACCACGTCCGCCGGGTCCCGCGGCATCGGGGCCGAACCGCTACGACTCGGGCGGATCGTCTCGGCGAGGGTCACGGTCCCGCCGGTGTCCGTCGTCGTGATCATCGACCCCGGCCGGTCGTAGATGCAGACCCGGTTCGTCTCGGCGAGGGCGGGGAACATCGCCGGCGATGTCGTGTCGCTGAGACTCCATTTGTCGCCGGCGTCGCCGAAGCCGGACTGCAGGATCACCGTCGGGCTGCCCTTGCCCCTGCACTCCAGGAACAGCTCTCGTCCGTCGACTGAGATCGTGCGGTCGCCGCCGATGTCCACCTGGTCGGCGACCGAGCCGTCGGCCGGGAGCTCGGTGACGTTCCCGGGCGCGGTGGTCGTCGCGGCCGGTGCCGGACTCGTCGCGGTCGGCCCGGTCGTGGTCGCCGCCGAGGCGCCGCCGTCCGAGCATCCTGCCGCGGCAACGGCGAGCGCTGCGCTCAGTGCGACGATTGCCGATCGGCGGGCGATTCGGGAGCGGGCGGTGCGGTGCATCACTGGCGCCGCTGCGGTGATGTGGTCGTCACGTGCCTCAGCAGAACGACGCATGCACGGCCGAAGCCGGGCGACCGGCCCAGAGCGACCTGGTTGGTTGACGACGGGGTGCCGCCGAATGCCGCGGCGGTGCCTCTTCGGTGCCACTGCGCACGAAGGCCCTGACTCGAGTGTTCGAGTCAGGGCCTTCGACTTTTGGTCGGGGTGGCGGGATTCGAACCCACGACCTCTTCGTCCCGAACGAAGCGCGCTACCAAGCTGCGCCACACCCCGAAAGCCTGGACGAGTCTAGCGGATCCGCGGACATGTCCAGACCACATCGGCCCGGGCCTTGCGGACTCGGCGCCCCACGCCCGCGCCCGACGCCCGCGCACGACGTCAGGCGCCCGACGTCAGGCGCCTGACGTCAGGCGCTCGGTCCGACGACCGGGGTCAGGCCGGTCGCGCCCGCAGGGTCAGCAATGTGGCCTCCGGACGGCAGCACAGGCGCATCGGCATGTACGGGCTGGCGCCCAGCCCGGCGGACACGTTGAGCATGGTGTGCGACCCCCAGCGTGACACCCCGCGGGCCCGGGAACGGTCCAGCCCGCAGTTGGTGACCAGCGCCCCCACCCCCGGCACCCGGACCTGGCCGCCGTGCGTGTGACCGGCCAGCACAAGGTCGTAGCCGTCAAGGGCGAACCGGTCCAGGATCCGCGGCTCCGGGGTGTGCGTGACGCCGATTCGGACCACCGCGCCGTGCTCGGCGGGGCCGTCGATCAGCTCATAGCGATCCCGGCGGGTGTAGGGGTCGTTCACCCCGGCCATGGCCACCCGCTGCCCGCGCAGATCGATGGTGGTCCGCACGTTGTTCAGGTCGGTCCAGCCCCGTTCGGCCATCGCTGCGCGCAGGTCCTGCCATGGCAGCGACGGGCCACGCGGCGGTACCGGCCGCTTGGGCAGGAAGTAGTTGTGTGGGGACTTGGGCGTGGGGGCGTAGAAGTCGTTGTTGCCGAATACGAACGCGCCGGGCAGTTCGAGCAGATCACCGAACGCGGCCAACGCCGTCGGCACCGCCTTGCGGTGCGACAGGGTGTCCCCGGTGTTGATCACCAGGTCCGGCCGCAGGTCCGCCAACGAAGACACCCAGTCGATTTTGCGCTGCTGCCCCGGCACGATGTGCAGGTCGGACAGGTGCAGCACGCGGATCGGCCAGGCGCCGTGGTCGAGAACCGGCAGGTCGACCCGGCGCAGCGCGAACGCCCTGGGCTCCACCAGCGTCGACCAGGTCAACGTCGCCGCCCCGGCCAGCGCGAGGCCGCCCAGCGCGCCGAGCAGGCGCGATCCCGGCCCGGTCCGGTGGTCGGGCGGACCGGTCACGGGCGCGCTGGCAAAAGACATGGTCGGCAGCCTAGTCATCGCAGCCGCGGGTCCCGCGGAGACGGGAAATGGGGAGCGGCGCTGGTGGGGTGGGTGCGTATCTCCGGCCGGTGGGTGCCCGCGGAGGTTCCGCGGTCGACCACGGTTCAGGTCGGACGCCGCTAGCCGCCGGACCCACCCGCGGATACCACGAGGGTGATCGCGCCGCCGGGCAGGGCGGTCGCCTTCGGGTTCTGGTCGACAACCACGTTCGCCGACACCCCGGTGTCCTGTTTGGCGGTCACGTTGACGGTGAACCCAGCCGCGGTGAGCTGTGCCTTCGCCTCGTCCACGTTCTTGCCGATGACCGCCGGCACCTGGGTGCTCGCCGCACCCCTGATGTAGCTCGACGAGGCGGGGCGGAAGAAGGTATCGGCGCGTCCCTCCTTCAGCGGCTTCATCGTCGCAAGCCAGGTGGCCGCCGGCACGGAGCCGCCGCCCATACCGCTGCCGCCCATCGCCTCGTCCGTCGAGCAGGACCGGATCGGGTCCCGGCAGATCGACTGCGGTCGGGGCTCGGAATCCCAGACGATGACGGACGCGCTCATCTCCGGGGTGAAGCCCAGGAACGCGGACGATTTGTACTCCTGGGTGGTGCCGGTCTTGCCGGCAGCGGTCCAGGTCCACCCCGCGGCGGAGGCGGACGCGGCTGCGGTGCCGTTGCCGGCGAAGTCACCCTCCATGGCCACCGCGAGCGTCCTGGCCAGCTCGGCCGGCACGGCCTGCTCGCAGGGCGTCTTGTCCCAGGTGATGAACTTGCCGTTGCGGTCGGTGATCGTGTCCACGGGCGTCGGCGGACACCACTTCCCGTCCGAGGCGAGTGTGGCGCCGACGTTGGCCAGTTCCAACGGGCTCACCGGGGACACGCCCAGCGTGAATGAGGCCATTTTCTGGGCGGTGATCTGGGCCGTGTAGTCGGTGCCGGCGTTGGCGAACGCCGGGTCCACATCGCCGGCGTCCAGCTGATAACCCTTCAGGCCCAACCGGACCGCCATCTCGGCGACCTTCTGCAGCCCGACCTGATCCTCGAGGGCGACGAACCCGGTGTTCGGCGAGGTCGCCAGAGCCTGCGCCAGGGTCATCGATCCGGGATAGCTACCGGCGTTGCGGAACGTCGCCGACGGCACCAGCGGGCTCTCGTATTCGGCCGGCACGTCGATCGTGGTGTTGGTGCCCAGCCCCATCTCCATCGCCGCGGCGGCGGTGAAGATCTTGAACGTGGATCCCGCGCCGAGCGGTGCGAACGTCGTGGTGAGCCGCTGCACCGTCTCACCCTTGGACGGGTCGAGACCGTACGGCCGGTTCGCGGCCAGCGCCAGCACCTTGCGCGGCTCGTCCTTACCGACCACCGCGACCGCGTTGGCGATCCGTTCCACGCCCGGGACCGACGGGTCGGCATTCGCGGTGGCGGCCGCCTTCGCTGCGGCCATCACCGTCGGGTCCATCGTGGTCTTGATCGTCCATCCGGACCGCGAGACGGTATTGGTGTCGAATCCCGCGTTCGCCAGGTAGTCCAGCACGTACTGGCAGAAGAACCCGTTGGTCTGTGAGTTGTCCGCCGGGATGCACCCGTTCCTGGTCCGCTTCGGGTTCAGCCCCAGGTCCTGCTTCTTGGTGGCCTCGGCGGTCGCCTTCGACAGCCGACCGGTGCCGACCATCACGTCCAGCACGAGATCACGCCTGTCGCGTGCGTCCTGCACATGGTTCTCGTCGAGCGGGTTGTACCTGGGCGGGTTGTTCACCATGCCGGCGAGCAGCGCCGCCTGAGCCAGCGTCAGCTTGTCCGCCGATGTACCGAAGAACCACTGTGATGCCGCCTCGGCGCCGTACTGCGAGGGGCCGAAGGCCACCAGGTTCAGGTATCGCTCGAGGATCTCGGCCTTGCTCAGGGTCTGCTCAACCTGGAGCGCGAGCTTGGCCTCCTTGAGCTTGCGGATCGGGGTGGTGGCGATCGCGTCGGCCTTCTCGGCCTCGGTCTTGGCCTCCACCAGATACAGGTAGTTCTTGACGTACTGCTGTGTGAGCGTGGAACCACCCTGCGGGGCGGCCGAGTCGGTCTGCGCGTTGCGCAGCAGCGCGCGGACCGTTCCGCGCCAGTCCACGCCCTGGTGCTGGTAGAACCGGCGGTCCTCCATCGAGACGACGGCCACCTGCAGGTAGTCCGAGATCCCGGAAAGTGGTGTGTACAGCCGGTTCTGGTCGTAGATGATGGCGATCGGCGCGCCGGTGGAGTCGGTGATCGTGGTGCGCAACGGGATGTCGGCGTTCAGCGGGTCGGCCTGCGCGTCGTCGATGGCGTCGGTGACGGCGTTGGAGGCGATGCCCATGCCGACCGAGTAGGGAAGGAGCAGACCGGCAACCAGCACCCCGGCCAACAGGGTGCCCAGAACCAGGCGCCCGAGGCCGCTCATGACACGCACCGAATCAGGCTACCGGCGGTGACGTGTGAGAACGGTGATCCGAGGGCCTTGCCACATCGGCGTCATCGACGGCAACCACGAGCCGTTCCGTGCGTCTCGAGTCGTTCGGCGCGTGCCGACTCGTCCGGCCGCCGCGCGTTACCGGTCGGTCAGCCGCCGGCCGATCTCGCGCAGCGCGGGCAGGTCGTGCGCATCGGATGGCAACGCCGGTACCTCGGCGACGGGCAGGTCGGTGTACACCCGGTCGAAACGGGCCCGCATGTGAAGCTCGGCGGATCGGACGGCCAGCCGCTCCGCGTGGATGCGCAGCATCGCCGATGTCAGCGGGTCCGAGTCGGTCAACCTGCGCGACGCCTCCTGGGCGCTCCCGGCGGGCAGGTCGGCGAGCGGCGGGTGGGTGCGGTTGAGCACCAGGCCGGCCAGCGGCATCCGCTCGACCCGCAACCGGTCGGTGAAGTAGGACGCCTCGCGCAGCGCGTCCCCCTCGCAGATGGACACCACGACGAATCGGGTCCCGGGCGCCCGGAGCAGCTCGTACGTCGCCTGGGCGCGCTCTCGGAACCCGCCGAACATGTCCTCGAACAGCTGTACGAACTGGGCGGCGTCGGACAGCATCTGGCCCCCGAGAACAGTGGTGACCGCTCGGGAGAACAGCGCGAATCCGGCGCCGACCAGCTTCATCACACCTCGGCTGGGCGCGGCCAGCAGCTTGATCATCCGCCCGTCCATGAACGAGGACAGCCGCTGCGGTGCGTCCAGGAAGTCAAGAGCGGATCGGCTCGGTGGAGTGTCGACCACGATCAGGTCGAACTGGTTGGTCGCCGCCAGGGTGGCCAGCTTCTCCATCGCCATGTACTCCTGGGTGCCGGAGAACGACGTGGAGATGACCTGGTAGAACGGGTTGGCCAGGATCGCCTGCGCACGTTCCGGGGTGGAGTGGCTGGACACCATCTCGTCGAACGTGCGGCGGGTGTCCAGCATCATCGCCCACAACTGTCCGTCCGGATGCGCCAGCGGCACGTCCACCCGGCGCGGGTCGTTGTCCAGTTCGCGCAGGCCGAGCGATTGGGCCAGTCGCTTGGCCGGATCGATGGTCAGCACGGCGACGGTGCGGCCGGCGTCGGCCGCCCACAGCGCCATCGCGGCCGCGGTCGTGGTCTTGCCGACCCCGCCCGACCCGCAGGTCACCACGATCGTCGTGCGTGGATCGGCCAGCAGCGGCCCGAGATCCAGCAGCGGATTGCTCGACGGGCCGGACCGGTCGGGCATTCAGCTCACCCCTTGCCCGGCCAACCGATCCGCCAGCTCGTACACTCCGCCGAGGTCGCCGCCGTCGACCAGCCGCGGCAGTTCCAGCATCGGCAGGCCGGCCGCGGTCAGCTGCTCGCGGCACTGCGCCTCGTCCAGCACGTGCAGCGCGTGTTCGGCAGCCTGCTCAACCAGCCCGTCGACCAGGTCACCGGTCGGTTCGATGCCGGCCGACCGCAGACCGGCCGCGATTCGGGTGGCGTCCAAGGAACGGTCGGCGGCGCAGATCAGTTCGGTCGGTGTCAGCAACGGCTCGGTGACCGCGTTCACGATGATCGCGCCGACCGGCAGGTTCCGCTCCCGCAACTGATCGATCGCCTCCAGGGTCTCGGTGACCGGCATGTCCTCGAGCAGGGTGACCAGGTGGACGATGGTGTCGGCCGAATGCAGCAGCCGGACAACCCCCTCGGCCTGGCTGTGGATGGGCCCGCGCTTGGCCAGCCCGGACATCGCCTCGGTGACCCCGAGGAACGTCACCACCCGGCCGGTGGGTGGCGCGTCCAGCACCACCTCGTCGTACACCGGGCGGTTGTCCGAGCCCGTGCGGGTCACCGTCTCCTTGACCTTGCCGGTGAGAAGCACGTCACGCAGTCCGGGCGCAAGCGTGGTGGCGAACTCGACGGCGCCCATCCGCTTGAGGCTGCGTCCGGCGAATCCGAGGCTGTAGAACATCTCGAAGTACTCCAACAGCGCCGCCTCGACGTCGATCGCAAGCGCCCTCACCTCGCCGCCGCCGGTGGCGATCGCCACCTTCTTCTCCTGGTAGGGCAGTGGCGGCACGTCGAACAGGCGGGCAATTCCCTGCCGCTCCTCGACCTCGACCAGAAGCACCCTGCGGCCGTCGGCGGCCATCGCGAGCGCCAGCGCGGCGGCCACCGTCGTCTTGCCGGTGCCGCCCTTGCCGGTGATCACGTGCAGGCGCGCACGCCGGCAGGCACTGGTCCAGGGCGCCGCCGGATCGGTCATTCCAGGTTTCCGAGGACGACCGGCACCGGAGCCCCGTGTTCCACCGTCCGGCCGACGGTGCAGTACCGGTGCACCGCGCGGGTGACCACGGTGCGCAACCGCTCGCGTTCGACCGGATCGAGCCCGCTGAGGTCGAGGGTGATCGTCGAGGTGAGGGATTCGAAGCGCCGTTCGGCGGGGTCGTGGTCGGCATCGACGGCGATTCGTAGCTCGGCGTGCTCGCCGAGCCGGCGGGTGATCACGTGCTCCGCGGACAGGCCCGCGCAACCGGCCAGCGCGAGCCGCAGCAGCTCGGTGGGGGAGTACGCACCGGGCGCACCCGCCGCCCCGATCCGGAGCGGTGCCGCGCGGCCGTTGTGGCCCAGATAGGCGCCCGCGCCGGCCCGCTCGACCCACACCCGGCCGTCCTCGGCGGCCGGCACCTCCGGCGTTGCTCCGGGTTGGGCGGTCACCCCAGTGATCCTGCCAGGCGGGCCATCCACACCACACCGGGCCCGCTGGACGGAACGGTCGATCAGCTGGACAGAAGCCGGGCGGCCAGGTCACGCTCGCCCGACGCGACCGAGCCCGGGCCGCAGGACACGACGACCCAGTCCGCCTCGGCGCCGTCGGGACCGCGATGGTGCCGACGGGCGAGTGCGCCCTCGATGAGCCGGCGAACCTCGGGTTCGCGACCGGGCTCGGCCACGAACAGGGTGCGGACCCGCAGCCCGTGTTCGGTCGGCTCGACGGACGTCTGGTGCGGGGCGAGCGGACAGGGCGGCGGATGCTCCCACGACCCGCACAGCGCGAGCGTGATCGCGCCGCCTGGACCGCATTCGTCGGCACCGTCGGGCATGGTCAGCACGGCCTCATGGACGAACGCCGACCGCCGGACGGGTGCCATGGGCCCAGTATGTCCGCACCGGGGCCCGCCTGCACCCGCGATCCGGGGTCGGCGCACCGGTCGGTCTCGGCGCTGCCGACCTGGTCAATCGGCCAGGGCCATGACCAGGATGGCGACCAGCGGGAGGACGACGAGTACGCCGCCGACCCAGAGCGGAAGCAGCAGGGCGGCCAGGAATCCCGCGGGGATCACCAGCGCGGCAGGCGCGGCACGCCTGGTGGCCATCGCCAGGGTCCAACCGGGCCGATCACGCAGCGAGTCGTACCAGAGCAGCACGAGCACCGCCAACAGGAGCGCGGCCAGCACCGCCGCCGCCCAGTGCCAGCCGTCGGTCACCGGGCCAGGATAGGTCGACACCGCTCGGCGGGCCCGGACATGAGGGCGGCTAGCGTGGCCGGATAGCGGGGCCGGCTGGCGGGGCCGGATCGTGGCGCTGGATAGGGTCTGTGCCATGTCGACTCCCGCACCCGCGCGCCGCACCTTCGAGTACGCCACCGTCCCGCTGATCACGCACGCCACGAAGGCGATCCTGGACACCTGGGGTGAGGACGGGTGGGAGCTCGTCCAGGTCGTTCCGGGACCGAACCCGGAGCAGCTGGTTGCCTACCTCAAGCGCGAACGCGGATGACGGCCACCGCTCGTCTGGCCGCGCTGGGTATCACGCTTCCGCAGATCGCGACCCCGGCCGGGGCGTACCTTCCGACGGTCAGAACCGGGGACCTGCTGTTCACCGCCGGCCAGTTGCCGTTGGTGGACGGCCGGCTGCCCGCCACCGGCAAGGTCGGTGCCGAGGTGTCCCCCGAGGATGCGAAGGAGTACGCCCGACTGGCCGGTTTGAACCTGCTGGCCGCGATCGATGGCGCGGTCGGCCTCGATGCCGTGGAACGGGTGATCAAGATCGTCGGCTTCGTCGCGTCCGCCGAAGATTTCACCGGGCAGCCGGGCGTCGTCAACGGGGTATCCGACCTGATGGCCGAGGTGTTCGGAGAGGCGGGTCGGCACGCGAGGTCGGCGGTCGGGGTGGCCGCGCTGCCGCTGGGCTCGCCGGTCGAGGTGGAGGCGATCGTCCAGGTCCGGTGACGGGTTCAGGCCCGGCGGTGCACGGCCGCGAGGTTGGCCGCATGTGCGGATGCCATGCCGGGCTGGACCAGTCGCGGATCCGCCGGATTTCTACCGGCGAGAAGCGCATCCAGGTAGGCGCGGTCGGCTCGCCAGCGGGCCAGGATCTGGGTCCCAACGGCGATCCGGCCGTGGCCGGGGATCAGCACCGAGGCCCGGCTCGTGTACGGGCGCAGCAGGTCAAGGCCGGCCGCGTACTGGGCAGGCGTCGATTCCTCCAGCAGCGGCAGCTCGGCGTTGCTGAGCATGTCGCCGGCGATCAGCACCCCGTGGGCGGGTAGCCACAGGGCGGTGTGCCCTGGGGCATGGGCGTCATGGGTCAGCAGCCGCACGCCCGGCCAGTCCGGGATCGCCCCGTCGGTGCCGGCCACCCGGCCGACGAGTTCGGCCAGCTCCACCGGCCAGCGCGGACCGAGCCGCTTCACGATCCGCTCCCGATCCCGGGCACAGATGTCGGCCACCCGGGACGAGGCGAAACGGGGCGCCGGACCCAGGCCCGGGTGCCAGAGCACGTGGTCGTGGTGTGCGTGGGTGCAGAACCCGGCGCTCACCACGACACCGAGGTCGGTCAGGTCCGCCGCGATGCCGGCGAGTTCGTCGGCATCCCAGGCCGGATCCACCAGCAGTGCCTGTCCGTCGGAGATCACTACGGTGCTGGTGGTCAGGTCCCGGCGGCTGGTGGTGACGCCGACGCGGACCGACCC
The DNA here is from genome assembly GCA_964476495.1 of uncultured Actinomycetes bacterium. Lineage (GTDB taxonomy): Bacteria > Actinomycetota > Actinomycetes > Mycobacteriales > Nakamurellaceae > Nakamurella. Next base: position 26,565 of record CAYZBB010000050.1, read on the forward strand.
GTCGTCGGCGACCCACTGCCAGGTTCGTTCCATCGTGCCTCCGGTCCCTTCCGGCCGTTGGCCGGTCCCGGCCTAGATCCTGAACCGGTCCGTCGGCCGGTGCCCGGCAGCCGACGAGCCCGCGTCCGCGGATCGGCGAGACCCCGGGTGCCGGCGACGACTATGTTGTCTGTCGATGGTTGCCAACCCGCACGACGTGTCGCCGGGGGCCGCCGAGGCGGTCCGGCCCGCGGCGACCGTGATGCTCCTCCGGGACGCGGAGGCCGGTATCGAGACCTTCGTCCTGCGCCGGGTTCCGGCCATGGCGTTCGCCGCCGGGATGACGGTCTTCCCCGGTGGCGGTGTCGACAGGTCCGATCGCGACGGCACGATCGACTGGCTCGGACCAGGCCCGGACTGGTGGGGAGCCGCGCTGGCGGCGCATCCGGATGATGCCCACGACCTGGTCGTCGCTGCGGTTCGCGAGCTGTTCGAGGAGACCGGCGTGCTGCTGGCCGGGCGGGACGCATCGGGTCCGGTGGCGACTCTGGGGGAGGTCGAGCGTGCGGCGGTCATCGAACACCGGGTCACGATGGGCCAGGTGCTGGCCGACGGCGGCCTTCGGATCCGGTCGGACCTGCTGCGTCCGTGGGCCAACTGGCTGACGCCGCCCGGCCAGGGACGCCGGTACGACACCTTCTTCTTCGCCGCCGCCCTGCCCGACGGGCAGCAGGCGCGGATGGTCACCTCGGAGGCAGACCTGGGCGAGTGGCGCCGGCCGGCCGATCTGCTTGCCGAACGCGCCGCCGGCCAGACCAAGCTGCTGCCGCCGACCATGGCCATGCTGCGTGACCTGGCCGGATTCGCCTCCGTCGACCACGTACTGACCGCGCACCGGGTGGTGACCAAGGTTCGGGTACGACCCGAGGACGTGCCGCGGTTGCTCGCCGGCGAGGACCTGACGGTGCCGCGATGACGGGCGCCGTCACCGAGCATGCCCGGGTCCTGCTCGCCCCCAACCCGGGCCCGATGACGCTGGACGGCACCAACAGCTACGTTCTCTCCGGCAACGGCGGCCGGTCGTCGGTCATCGTCGACCCGGGGCCGCTGCACGACGCTCACCTGGACGCGCTTGCGTCCGTCGGCGACGTCGAGTTGATCCTGATCACCCACCGGCACATCGACCACACGGAGGGTGCTGCCGCGTTGGCCGCAGCCACCCGGGCGCCGGTGCGCGCCGCAGATCCGGCCTTCTGCATCGACGCCGAGCCGCTCCGGGACGGGGAGACGGTGACCGCGGCCGGCCTGCCGATCGGGGTGCTGGCCACCCCCGGGCACACGGCCGACTCGGTCTGCTTCCTGCTGCCCCCGGACGGCGGGCGCGCGTACGGCGCGGTGCTGACCGGGGACACCATCCTCGGCCGGGGCACGACCGTCATCGCGCCACCCGACGGGAGCCTGCGCGACTACCTGGGCACGCTGCGGGTGCTCGCCGGCCTCGGGCACGCCCGCGTGCTGCCGGCGCACGGGCCGCACCTGCCGGACCTGCAGGCGGTCGCCGCCGAGTACCTGGCGCACCGGGAGCAACGGCTCGACCAGATCCGGGATGCGCTGGTACGGCTGGGGTTGGACGTGACCGATACCGCCGTCGTGCCGGCCGTCACCGACTTCGTCTATCACGATGTCGATCCGTCGGTGCGCCGGGCCGCCGAGCACTCGGTGGCCGCCCAGCTGGACTATCTGCGCGGTCCGGCCGCCGGGTGACCGCCGGGCTGGACGCCGTCCTGCCGATGCTCGTCTGCCCGCATTGCGCGGGCGCGCTGACCAGGGCGGACGGGGTGGTGGGCTGTACCGACAGGCACCGGTTCGACATCGCCCGGCAGGGCTACCTCACCCTGCTGGGACCGAGGTCACGGACCGACACCGGGGATACCGCGGACATGGTGGCCGCCCGGCAGGAGTTCCTGGACGCCGGCCACTTCGCACCGATGACGCGGGCCATCGTCGACGCGGCGGGACGGGGGCCGTTCCTGGACCTGGGTGCCGGCACGGGTCACCACCTGCGGGCGGTGCTGGTCGCGCGGGACCCGGCAGCCGTGGGTCTGGCCATCGACTCGTCGATCTACGCCGCCCGTCGGGCGGCCCGCTCGCACCCTCGGATCGGTTCGGTGCTGGCCGACGCGTGGTCCCCGTTGCCGGTCCGGGACGGCGTGGTCGGGACGTTGTTGAACGTCTTCGCGCCGCGGGACCCCGGGCGGCTCGCCCGGCTGATGGCACCCGGCGGCCGGGTGGTGGTGGTCACGCCCGAGCCGGATCATCAGGCGGAGCTGCGGGACACGTTCGACCTGTTGGCGGTCGATCCGGACAAGACGTCGCGACTGCGCGATGCGATGGCGGGTCCGCTGACCCCGGTGGGTCGAACCATCGTGCGCCACGTCATGCCGCTGCCGAGAGCCGACGTCGACCGGCTGATCCGGATGGGTCCGTCGGCCTACCACCTGCCTGTGGAACGCCGGCGGGCGGCCGTCGCCGCGCTCGACCAGGTCACCGAGGTGACCCTGGCGGTAACGGTGAGTGTGTTCGAGGCCGGTTGAGTGGTCAGCGGGCCCGTCGGACGAGCCGCTCGGTGTCCAGCAGCACCACGCTCTTACCCTCAAGCCGGAGCCAGCCGCGATGTCCGAAGTCGGCCAGCGCCTTGTTCACGGTCTCCCGGGACGCACCGACCAGCTGGGCCAGCTCTTCCTGGGTGAGGTCGTGGGTGACCCTCAGATGCCCACCCTCCTGCTGACCGAACTGCCGGGCAAGCTGCAGCAGCGCCTTGGCCACCCGGCCCGGTACGTCGGTGAAGATCAGGTCGGCGAGGGCGTTGTTGGTCCGGCGCAGCCGACGGGCCAGCACCCGCAGCAGCTGCTCGGCGATCTCGGGGCGCTTGTTGATCCAGTCCCGCAGCCCCTCGCGGTCCATGGTGCCAAGGCGGACATCGGTCACCGCGGTTGCCGACGACGTCCGCGGGCCGGGATCGAAGACCGACAGCTCGCCGAACATGTCGGACGGGCCCATCACCGCGAGGAGGTTCTCCCGACCGTCCGGTGAGTGCCGGCCGAGCTTGACCTTGCCGGACAGGATGATGAACAGCCGGTCGCCCAGCTCACCCTCGGAGAAGATGGCGCTGCCCCGCGCGTACTCCACGGTCTCCAGCTGGGACGCCAGGGCGGCCGCCGCATCCGGGTCCACACCTTGGAAGATCCCGGCCTTCGCGAGCGTTTCTTCCACCCTTGTCCTCCGATCGTTCCCCCGATTGGGTCAGCAGGCTCGTCGAACCCGGAACCGGCTGAGACGCAGAGCACAGTCTAGGGGGTTCAGGTTTCGTCGATGGCCGGTGACCCGTTGTCCTGCGAGGCATCCTTGTGGCGTCTGCGGAGCCGTGGTCGACGGCGACGACGGAACTTGGCGAACGCCTTCGTCCAGCCCTCGCGGATGAGGGTGTTGACCTCCTCCGGCTTGGCCGTGTCCAGGAACTCCTGCACGTCGGCCTCGCTGACCGTGGCCGTCTTGAGCCGTCGCTCGAGCCGCTCCATGAGCAGGGCGAACACCATCAGCAGCAGTGGGATCAGCAGGACCAGGAAGACCGTCATGGTGTTCCCATCATTCCCCATGCGCGGCCCCGACACTTCCGGATCCGGTCGGGCAACCAAGGTGTGCCGTGGACGTCGGACCCTTGTGGCAACCTGGCAGCGTGGTCAACAGCGTGGTCGGTGCGGGAGTCACCGGGGCGGTCCGGCGGGCCAGACTCCCGGCGACACCGCTCGCCCGAACCCGCCGGGCACGGCAGCTGGCCGGCGCGCTCGAGCGGGGCTACCCGGATGCGCACTGCGAGCTGAACTTCACCACCCCGCTGGAGCTGGCGGTGGCCACGATCCTGTCGGCCCAGTCCACCGATGTCAGGGTGAACATGGTGACGCCGGCGCTGTTCGCCCGATACCGCACCGCGGCCGATTACGCCTCGGCCTCCCGGGTCGAGCTGGAGGAGATGATCAGGTCGACGGGCTTCTTCCGCAACAAGACGACGTCGCTGATCGGGCTGGGACAGGCCCTGGTGGAACGGTTCGACGGGCAGGTTCCCGGCACGCTCGCCGAGCTGGTGACGCTTCCCGGCTTCGGTCGCAAGACCGCAAACGTGGTGCTGGGCCACGCGTTCGGGGTCCCCGGCATCACCGTGGACACCCATGTCGCCCGACTGGTCGCCCGCTGGGGTCTGACGCCGCAGACCGATCCGGTGAAGATCGAGGCCGACCTGAACGCCCAGTTGCCACGAGCCCAGTGGACTTCGTTCTCGGATCGGACGATCTTTCATGGGCGGCGGGTCTGTCACGCCAAGAAGCCGGCATGCGGCGCATGCTTCCTGGCCCCGTTGTGCCCGTCCTACGGGACGGGCGCGGGCGTCGTGGAACGGGAGGCCGCGGCGGCGCTCGTCGTGGGGCCGGAGCGGGAGCATCTGCTGTCGCTGGTGGGGCTGGCGGCGAGCACAGCGTGACCGCGGCCGAGCAACTCCTCGTCGGGCGCCGGCTGATCGAGGATCTGGACGGGGTGCCGGCCTGGATGCGCGCCCTGGTCGCGGCGATCGACGGTGCGCCGGCGCCCGGGCGCATGGCCATGCTCGCCCGTCAGGCTCCGCCGACCGCCCGCGCCGGATCGGTGCTGATGCTGTTCGCCGAGGGTTCGTCCGGCCCTGACCTGCTGCTCACCGAACGCGCGGCCACCATGCGGTCGCACGCGGGCCAGCCGGCGTTCCCAGGTGGGGCGAACGATCCCGGCGAGGACGCGGTGACGGCGGCACTGCGTGAAGGACAGGAGGAGACGGGCCTCGACCCGCTGTCGGTGCTGCCGGTGGCGCAGCTTCCGCACCTGTTCCTGCCGCCGTCGGGGTTCCTGGTCAGTCCCGTGCTCGCGTACTGGCGTGAACCCGGCAGGGTGTACGCGGTCGACCCGGCGGAGACGGCCGCGGTCGCCCGGGTACCGATCGCCGAGCTGGTCGATCCGGCCAACCGGGGGCAGGTACAGCTGTCCAACGGATGGATGGGCCCTGCATTCAGGGTCGCCGACCTGCTGGTCTGGGGGTTCACCGCGGGTCTGGTGGACGCCCTGCTGGAGTTGGGCGGCTGGGCGATGCCTTGGGACACGGGTCGCCTGTTCGACCTGTCGGACGTCCGATGACCGGGTCCAACATCGTCGATCTGATCGTCGTGCTGTTGGTCGTCGCGGCCGGCTTCGCCGGGTACCGCCAGGGCCTGATCACCTCTCTGTTCACGCTGATCACCGCGATCGCCGGGGCGATCGTGGCGATCTGGCTGGCGCCGTCGGCGATGGGCCTGGTCGAGGACTCCTCGGCCAAGGTCGCCATCGGCATCGCCTGCGTGATCGTCGGCGTAGGCATCGGAGAGATCGCCGGTTCCACGGTCGGTCGGGCGATCGCCCGCAAGATCAGCTGGCGGCCCGCGCAGGCGGTCGACCGCACCCTCGGGCTGTTCGGGAATGCGCTGGCGGTGCTGCTGGTGATCTGGCTGATCGCGGTTCCGCTGGCCGCGGTCCCGTTTCCCTGGCTCTCCTCGGCGATCAGGGGTTCGGCGGTGCTGGGCAAGGTCGACGAGGTGATACCGAGCCAGGCGCAGGACGTGTCGATCCGGCTGCGCGAGGTGTTCAACGACTCGGGCTTCCCAGCCATCCTCGACCCGCTGACACCGACGCCGAACACCGCCGTCGACCCGCCGGATCAGCAGGTCGTGACGTCGGCCGGGATCGCGGCCGCGGCAGATTCGATCCTGAAGGTGCGCGCGGTCGCCGAATCGTGCGCGCGACGCATGGAGGGCACCGGCTTCGTCATCGGACGGGGCAGGGTGATGACGAACGCGCACGTGGTTGCCGGCTCGGACCGGGCGGTGGTTGAGTCCCGCCAGGGCAGTCTCGACGCGACCGTGGTGCTGTACGACCCGCAGACCGATCTGGCGGTGCTCGACGTGCCCGACCTGACTGCCGCCCCGCTGACCTGGGCGGCACAGCCCGCGACGTCGGGATCCGATGCGGTGATCGCCGGGTTTCCCCTCGACGGCCCGTACACGCTGACCCCGGCCAGGGTTCGATCGGTGATCCAGCTGCGCGGACCGAACATCTACTCCGACCGGACCGTCACCCGCGAGGTCTACACGCTGCGGGCGCAGGTCAAGCCCGGGAACTCCGGCGGGCCGCTGCTCGCCCCGGACGGCACGGTGCTCGGGGTGATCTTCGGCGCGGCCATCGACGAGACGGATGTCGGGTTCGCGCTGACCGCGGCGGAGGTGGCGCCGGTGGTGCAGGCGGGCCTGGTCGACGACTCGGCCGCGTCCACGCAGAGTTGCACCGCGGCCTGAGTCGTTCAGGGATGCTGGGCGCGGGTGGCGTGCCCAACGATCAGCCCGGTGACCAGGTCGGGGGCCTCCTCCGCCGGGAAATGGCCCACCCCTCGGACCGTCGACAGCGTGTACCAGCCGGTGCACTGTTCGCGCGCGTCGGTCAACGAGGACGCCGGCGTGAAGCGGTCGGCGTCACCGACGACGTGCAGCACGGGTGCGGTGACGGGCCGGGTCAGTGCCTCGCGGTGGCGGTGCCCGTCGTGCCGCAGTGGCGACCGTGCGACCCAGCGCAGATGCTCGACGGCGCCCCGTGCGGCGCCCGGGATCCGGATCGCCTGTCGCATCCTGGCGATCGTCTCGGCGAAGTCCCTGGACGCCTTCCATACCGGGCCGGATTGGGAGCGCACGATCCGTTCGAGCAGTGCCCCGTTCGCGGCGGCCAGCCGGCGTTCCGGGTAGAAGGGGATCGACGCCCAGGACAGGAGCCGGCCGTAGCGGTCCGAACGCACCGGCCCACGGACCCTGGCCATCCGGATCGGATGCGGCGCGGCGATGGCCACGACTCCGCGCACCTGATCCGGTTTCATCACCGCGGTGTTGAATGCGGTCACCCCGCCGTAGCCGTGGCCGACCAGCACAGCGTCCCGCTCACCGAGCGAACGCACCAGACCGGCGACGTCGGCGGCGAGGGTGAACGCGTCGTATCCCCGGGGGGTCTTGTCGCTGTCACCGTATCCCCGCAGGTCGGGGGCGACCGCGCGGAACCCGGCGGCGGCCAGGCCGGGGATCTGGTAGCGCCAGGACCGCCAGTACTGACCGAACCCGTGCAACAGGACGACCAACGGGCCGCTGCCGGCCTCGGCGATGTGGAACCGGATGCCGTTCGCACTGACGTCGTGGTGTTCCCACGGGCCATCGTCCCGGACCGACGCGCCGACGGGCGACCGGGTCGGCGGTTCGTGGTGGCCGTGACCGGGCGAGCCGGCTGGACGGTGGTCGGGAAGGCTGGTCAGCTCGCCCGTCCCTTCGGGTCGGTCAGGAACTGGTTGCCGCGGTCTTCAGGGCCGCCGCCGTCGCCTCCAGCGAGGCAATCGTCATCTCGGGCTTGCGCAGCTTCTTCACCTTGCGCAGGCCCAGGAGCGCGAGTACGCCGGCCATCAGCAGCATCACCACGAACACGATGGTGAATGCGGCCCAGATCGGCAGCCAGATGGCGAGGATCCAGGCGACCATGAACCAGAAGAAGAACATCGAGAATGCGCCGATGAGCCCGGCGACGGCGAAGAAGGCGCCGCCGGTCGCGCCGGTCTTCACCGTCTGGGTGATCTCCAGCTTGGCCAGCTCGATCTCCGAGCGGACCAGCGTCGACATGTGCGTGGTGACGTCCTTGACCAACGCGCCCATCGAGGCGTCGCGGTCGATCGCGGGCTCGGTGACCAGCGGGATCTGCGCTCCGGCCGAACCAGGCGGGGTGAACTGGCTCGTCGGGGCCGTGGAGCCGTTGGTGGTCACATCCCACTCCTGTCGGGTGCTGGGTCGAAACTGCCGGACAGTACCACCACCAGCGATGGCGGCGGCCCCCATCGTAGGGGCGAGCCAATTGCTGCGCTGACACGGGCGGCGTCGAACTACTCAGCGGAACGGCTCAGCCGGTGAGGTGATCGTTCGCCAGCGCGACGAAAACGGCCGGGTCGTCGGCGTAGCACCGGATCGCCGTGACGGGGTCCGGGCACCGGCGAATGCCGAGCGAAAGCGGTCCCCGGAACCGGATGTCGACGTTGGTCTGGCTGTTCACCACCAGCAGGCAGGCATCGCCGTGCCCGGTGTGGTCCACCTGCACGGTGCGCGACTTGGCCAGATTGCGGGAGTGCCGGTTGACCGACTCGATCGCGTGCCACGGCACGACGACGTCGATCGACGTGCCGTACCGCAGCCGCAGACCGTCCGGCTCCATCAGGTGCGGGTGCACATGCATGCTGGCGAGCAGGCCGACCATCCACAGCAGGCCCCAGGCGCCGAGGATGAGCGCCCCGATCCGCCACCACCCGGCGGGCAGCAGCAGGTGCAGGATCGGGATCTCGACGGCGGACATGGCGATGAAGACCCACATCACCGGCGCGATGCCGGCGGCGTAGGGGAAGGCCGTGGCGTCCTCGGACATGGCGATCGGGCGGCGGCCTACCCAGAGGTTCCTTGGAACCTGTCCTCGGGCACGCCCTCGAAGAGAACGGCGGCGAACTGCGCCTGTTCCACCTCCAGCTCACCTGCGGTGTTGCGGCCCCGGTCGGTGAGCGACACCAGCGTCGACCGGCGATCCGTCGGATGCGGCGCCCGGCTGACGAATCCGTCGTGCTCGAGGCCGTCGACCAGGCCGGTGATATTGCGGGCTCGTCCGCAGCGCGTCGGCCAGCACCCGTTGCGTGGTCGGACCGTCGTGGAACAGCTGCAACACGACGGCCGCGCGAGCATCGGACAGTCCGCGCCGGCCCAGGCTCTCGGTCATGTCGGCGTTGAGCACGACGAGGCGAAGGATCCGGTCCAGGGCCGCCTCGTGTCGCGGGTCGATGGCGGGATCGGACAAGTCGAGGACTCCCTACATGATGAAGTCCCTTCACTATAGCTCTACGGACCGAGCAGCCACCGGTCCGGCGCCGCCAGTTCGGCGGCCGTGGCCGGACCCCAACTGCCCTGCGGGTACGGCTGCACCGCCGGCCGGTTGTCCAGCACCGGCTGGAGCACCTCCCAGGCGCTGGCGAGCCCGTCCGGCCGGGTGAACAGCGATCGATCGCCGATCAGCACGTCGTGGATCAACCGGACATACGGCGGCAGCGCATCGGCTCCCTCGACGTCACCGAGCACGATGGACGCGTCGCTGACGACCAGCGACAGCCCCGGACCCGGCTCCTTGACAACCATCGAGAGATCGACCGCACCGTTCCCGGCCAGCGAGAACGAGAGCACACCACCGTCCGCGGGCACATCGAACGGAGCGTCGACCGGTGACTTGAGCACCACGCTGACCCGCTGGGTGGATGCGGCCATCCGCTTTCCGGTACGCATCAGGAACGGCACTCCGCGCCAGCGGTCGTTGTCCACCCACATCCGCGCCGCGACGAAGGTATCCGTTGTCGAATCGGAAGCGATGCCCTTCACTTCGCGGTATCCGTCGTACTGACCGAGCACCACCTCGGCGGGATCCAGCGGACGGAAACGGGAGATGACCTCCTCGCGGGCCGACTGCAGGTCGTTCGCGTCCATGCTGGCCGGGGGCTCCATCGCCACCTCGGCGGCCACCTGGAAAAGGTGGGTGATCATCATGTCGAGCATGGCCCCGGTCGCGTCGTAGAAGCCGGCGCGGTCGTCGATGTCCAGGGTTTCCGGTGCGTCGATCTGCACCGCCTGAATGTGCTCGGCGCTCCAAGCATTCGCGAACAGGCTGTTGGCGAACCGCAACACGTGCAGGTCCTGGGTCGCCTCCTTGCCAAGAAAATGATCGATCCGGTACACCTGCGACTCGTCGAGCAACCGGTGCACAGCGGCGTTGAGCGCACGAAAGTCGCTGGGGGAGCTGCCGAATGGCTTCTCGTACACCGCCCGGCAGTCCTTGGCCAGGCCGTGTGCGCCCAACGCAGCGGTGAATCCGGCGAACGCCACCGGCGGCACCGCGAGATAGTTGATCAGCTGGGCCTTCTCGCCGAGCTCGGCCCTGGCCCGGGCCACCGCGTCGACCAGCTCGCCCGGGTCGTCGACGGTGAACCCGCCCCCCGCGAACCGGACCCGTTCGCTGAAGGCCGCCCACTCGGCCGACTGCGGTGGGGTCGCGAACTCGGTCAGAGCATCGTGGATGTGTTGCCGAAACTGCTCGTCGGAGACCTGGCCCCGTCCGGTGCCGATCAGCAGGTAATCCTCGGGCATCAACTTCTGCTCGGCCAGCGTGTAGAACGCCGGCAGCACCATGCGTTTGGCGAGGTCGCCGGTGGCGCCGAAGAGCACGACGATCACCGGGGTGTCGGGGGCGGTCAGCGCAGCCATGGCGGTGACGGTACCGCTGTGGGCGTGCACTCCGCTGATCAGGTCCGTGCGTCCGCGCTGGTCCGCTGAGGGCCCCGCCCTTCCGCTGATCAGGGCCCCACCGGTTCGCTGATCATTCCCGTGCCCAACCAGGGATATCCGGCGCCGGAACGCGGAGATGATCAGCGGACCCGGAGGCGAGCTGGACCTAGGACTTGCCGCCCGACAGTCCGGAGGAGATCAGGTTCAGGACGGTTGAGTCCTGCAGGGTGGTGGCGTCGCCGACGGCGCGGTTCTC